>JAPPPS010000108.1 GCA_028817405.1 Gammaproteobacteria bacterium | reverse complement strand
CACGCTCGCCACGGCCGCGACAGCGGCGAGTTTGCGGGAGAGTTTGCGGTTCATGAGATTCCTCCGAAATGACGGTGATGACGCGGCGCCGATGACCGGCCGACCGCCTCGTGAATGCGGCGGGAACATAACACAAACCGCCGCCACCCGGCATGCGCCGCAATGCCTCCCGCGCCCGCCCCGCAATGCCGCAACCCTTTCACTCGCTACACCCGCAGTCCCCACCGTCACGCTTGCAGCCCTCCTCCTGCACGCCCGCAGTCCGTTAAGTGGGTGTCCCGATTACCGGCGCGACAAATCTGCCGGGAGCGGATTTTCGCGCGAGATGTAGGGTTTGGAGCAGGACGCTCCAAACAATTGCGGCGCGCCACGCGCGGTTATTTCAGGCAGTCGGTTAGCGCGGCTGTGAGGGCGCGCATGAGGTCGAACCAGGCTTGCGGGCCGGGGGTTAGGGCCGCGCCTAATGGGTCGAGGACGGCGGTCTTGGCGCCGGTGTCGGCGGCCAGGGTGCGCGCCAAGTCCGGCTGGAATTGCGGCTCGCTGAATACGCATCGCGCGCCGCGGGCGCGGATGGCTTGCTTGATGTCGCGGATGCGGCGCGCGCCGGGCGGCCGCTCGGGGCTGACGGTGAGCGCGCCGAGCGGCTGCAGGCCGAACTCGTGCTCGAAGTAATGGTAGGCGTCGTGGAAGACCACATAGCGCGCGCCGCGCCGGCCGCGCACCGCGCCTAACCGCCCGGCCACTTCGCGCCGCAACGCCGCCAGTTGCGCCAGCGCGTCGCGGCGGTTGGCGTCGTATTGCGCGGCGTTGGCGGGGTCGACCGCGGTTAATTCGCGCGCCAAAATGTCGACGATGGCGCGCGCGTTTTCAACCGACAGCCAGATGTGCGGGTCGATGCGCCAGTTCGCGTGGTGGTCGCCGGCATGGTCACCATGGTCGCGGTGGTGTTTGTTGTTATGACCGTGGGTTTTGTGACCGTGACCGTGGTCGCCATCGTCATGTTCATCTTTATGCGCGCCACCGTGGTCATGTTCATCGTGGTCGTCATGCGCATCGCCGTGCGCGTGCTCATCATGCGCGTCGTGTTCTTCGTGCGCATGCTCATCGCCATGTTCGTCATCGCCATGCGCGTGGTCATGCGCTTCCCACAGGCCGCCTTCACGCACCGGCAGGCGCAACAGGGAGTCGTGTTGTAGCAGCGTGAGCACGCGCGCGCCGCCGCTTTTTTGGTCGCGCGGGCCGGCGATAGTTTTCGCCAGCGACTGCTCAAACGAGGGGCCGACCCAGACGATTAAATCGGCGCGCTCCAGTTGCCGGACCTGCGACGGTTTCAACTGCCCGCCGTGCGGCGACTGGCCGGCCGGCATGAGAAGATGCGGCGTACCGACGCCGCGCATAAGATTCGCGGCCAGCGAATGCAGCGGCAGAATCGACACCACCACCTCGGGCGGCGCGGCGCGCGCCGGCGACACCGGCGCCGGCAACGCCGCGGCCAACAACAACGCGAACTGAAACGCGCGGCGGAAGCGGCGAATGAAAACGGGCGAACGCATGATAGAATCCTCGGAAAGCGGTTGAGACGAAAAAGTAATGTTATAGTATAACATCGCTTTTTGTCAACCCCGCAACCGTCGCCGCAACCGCGCCTGCAGCCACCACCGCCACCACCACGCCGCGGCCTTAACCCGCCAAACCTTAAAACCCATGCCCGCCGCCACCTTCCGCTCCTTCCACTCCCAAAGCCACGACCACCGCGACTGCGTGGCCGCGGCGCTGGCGCGCGCCGAGTCGTTGTGCCGGCGGCGCGGTGCGCGATTCACCCGCATTCGCCGGCGCGTGTTGGAACTGATTTGGGCCGGCCACCGCCCGCTGCCGGCGTACGAATTGTTGGCGCAACTGCGACGCGAAAAACACAACGCCACGCCGCCGACCATCTACCGTGCGCTGGACTTTCTTCTCGCGCATCGCCTGGCGCACAAAATCGAATCGCTGAACGCGTATATCGGCTGCACCCGCCCGCAGCACGACCACGCCGGGCAGTTTTTGATTTGCGACGGTTGCCGCCAGGTGGCGGAGTTGCACGACCCGGAACTGCAGCGGATGCTGGAGCGCAAGGCGTCGCGGGCCGGACTCAAAGCGGCGCGCCAGACCATCGAAATCCGCGGCCGCTGCAAGGGCTGCCGGCCATGAACGCGGCGCATGAATCGGCGGCGATGATGGCGACGGCGGCGGCGGAATCAAACGCGCCGTTGCTGCGCCTCGATGGCATCCGTTTCCGCCGCAACGGCCGCGTGATTCTCGACAACGCTGAGTTGTCGGTCGGCGGCGGCGAAATCGTCACCCTCATCGGCCCCAACGGCGCGGGCAAAAGCACGCTGGTGAAAATCGCGCTGAACTTGCTGGCCGCGGACGCCGGCGTGGTGACGCGCGCGCCGAACTTGCGCATCGGTTATGTGCCGCAACTCACCGCCTTCGACCCAACGCTGCCGCTGAATGTGCGACGGTTTCTCGACTTGGCGGGGCGCGGCCGGGGCCGCGGCAACGCCGACGCCGCGGCCGCGGGCCGGGCGTTAACCCAAGCCGGGGCCGCCGACTTGCGCGACGCGCCGCTGCAAGAATTATCCGGCGGCGAGATGCGCCGCGTGCTGCTGGCGCGGGCGTTGTTGCGCGACCCCGACCTGCTCATCCTCGACGAGCCGGGCGCGGGCATGGACATCAACGGGCAAGTCGAACTGTACCGCCTGTTCCAAGCCATCCGCGCGCGCCGGCATTGCGCGATTTTGCTGGTCTCGCACGACTTGTATATGGTCATGGCCGCGACCGACCGGGTGTTCTGCTTGAACCGCCACTTGTGCTGCAGCGGGCAGCCGGAAGATGTGCGCCGCCATCCGCAATTCCTCGCGCTGTTCGGCGCGCGCGCGGCGGCCGAGTTGGCGGTCTACCAGCACCACCACGACCACGAGCATGGGTTGCACGGGGATATTCGGCCGGCGGGGGCGACGGCGGGCGATGTTGTCTCGACCGCGGCCGAGTCGCCGGCGGGGGATGACGGTGCCGGTGCCGGTGCCGGTGCCGCGGATTCGCGACCGGCCGGCGCGGCGAGGGTCGCGCCGGAATCCCCGTCGCCGCCGAATTCCCATTCCGCTCGCGACCGCCCCACCCATGGATGACTTCCTCATCCGCGCGCTGCTCGGCGGCATCGGCGTGGCGTTGTTGTGCGGGCCGCTCGGCTGCTTGGTGGTGTGGCAGCGCATGGCGTATTTCGGCGCCGCGCTGTCGCACGCCGCGCTGCTCGGCGTGGCGCTGGGCTTGTTCCTGCATCTCAACTTGCAGTTCGCCATTCTGTTGGTGTCGCTGGCGGTGTCGGCGTTGTTGGCGCTCATGAGCCGGCGGCGGGATTTGAGTTCCGACACCGTGCTCGGCATCCTCGCGCACGGCGCGCTGGCGCTGGGCTTGGTGTTGTTGGCGGCGCTGCCGGGCATCCGCGTCGACCTGGCCGGCTATCTGTTCGGCGACCTCCTCGCCATCAACCGCGCCGACCTGGTGTGGATTTATGCCGGCGGCGCGGCCGCCATGACGGTGCTGCTGCGCATCTGGCGGCCGCTATTGTCGCTCATCATCTCGCGCGACTTGGCGCGGGTGGACGGCGTCGCCGAGCCGCGCATCCGCGCGCTGTTTTTCATTCTGCTGAGCGTGGTGGTGGCGGTGTCGATGCAAGTGGTCGGCATCCTGCTCATCGTGTCGCTGCTGA
Source organism: Gammaproteobacteria bacterium (assembly GCA_028817405.1). Classification (GTDB taxonomy): domain Bacteria; phylum Pseudomonadota; class Gammaproteobacteria; order Arenicellales; family Poriferihabitantaceae; genus JAHRAW01. Next base: position 19,255 of record JAPPPS010000108.1, on the reverse strand, counting down.
TTATCCCCGCGGCCACGGCCCGGCATTTCGCCGGCTCGCCGGAGGCCATGGCCGCGTTGGCCGCGCTGTTCGGCGTCGCCGCGGTCGGCGGCGGTTTGAGTTTGTCGCTCATCGCCGACACCCCGGCCGGCCCCTCCATCGTAACCGTCGGCGCCGGCATGTTCGCGGCCGTGGCGATAACGCGCGGACGGGCGACGGGGTGAAACGTTTGCGCCGGTTACCGCTTTTTGCTGTCGCGTTTGTATTCGTAATACAAACCGGCGAGAGACAGGGGAATAAATATCCCCGCGAGAATGAAAGAAACGAGCAGTAAAGAAGTCATGATATATCGCCCCCTTCGGGATGCCGCGGCGCGTGGCAACCGAGCGCCATCGGTTACCGCTTCTCCTCATCGCGCTTGAGTTGCCTGTATTCGTAATACCAGCAAGCGAGAACCAAGGGAATAAATATCCCCGCGAGAATGAAAGAGACGAGCAGTAGAGAAGTCATGATGTGTCACCCCCTTTGGGATTCTGAAAGCAACCGGCCAGCGCGATTACGGAGCCGATGACAACGATGGTCGCGGGCTCCCCCATGGGGTCCTCGACCAAGAATGCCTGGACAATCCCGGCAATGACGAGCGCCGCGCCAACTTGCCGGGCAAGGGCGGTCAGCGCATTGAAGTTGATGAACTTCGCGTTCATGCCGCCATTATATCCGGGCAAACTCCATTTGCAAGCGCCGCGCGCCCATGCCCATGCGGGAAATTTGGCGGCGGCGGGTAAATCATGGGGGGAATGGGTGCAATTTATCGCCCCGGCGTCCGGGTTCGAGATACAGACTCACAAGCGCCGCAAGAATCGGTCGGCGCGAAAATGGCGGCGACAAGCGGACCGGATTAGCGCGACGCAACCCGGTATGGGTTACGCCGCACCAACCGGTCTGCAAGCCGACTTGTTGCATTTATTGTTTGTTTTTGTCGTCTTCACTGCATGCGTGCCAGCAGCGGTTTTGGCAGTCATGCCAGCAACTGCCGCCATCCGCGCCGTCGCGAGTCAGCGATTCTCCGAAAGTTTTTTGGTACAGCAACTTGGTGACTTCAAAAGATTGCTCCAACTGCTTCTCGTCCTCTTTTCCGCGCAACCCAAAATAGGGGAAGTGGTGAAAATAACCGCCGAAGAGTTTGTCGCAGTCGCGACAATAGGCGCGAGTGTCGAGGATGTGATAGTGCCACATCGTGTCCATGATTTTATTCGGGACAATCGCATAATGCGGATGCGGATATTCGCGGCACAACATCAGGTACCGTTTGTATTCAATTTCCGCATCCTCACACTGTTCCTTGTTCCAGCCGATGCCTTCTTTCGGCTCTCTCAGTTTCATTTTGACCATTTCCAAATCGACTTCGGCGATGTCGCGGTCAATGCCTTTGCCGACTAAAAATTTCACCCGGCCCGCGCTAATGGGATTCGGCATCTCCATTTCATAGTGCGGGACTGCGCCTGACTGAATGGCGTCAGGCTGGTTTGGATGATTTGCTACGGTTTGCGTATTCATGATGAACCTCGTTGATGGGATGAAGCGGGGTTGAACAAATCCAAAGCCGCCTTAACCGGCGGCTTGGGTCTTTAATCGACATTCTACCGTGCAGAATCCGGGAATTATCGACAACCAGAATATCATTGCGCCGCAACTTAAACCGGTGAAACGGCGCTCCGGCGAGCGCGCGGCGAAATGCATCAAAAGCGCGGCGGCAATCGGGCGGCATGCGTTTGTCGGCAAGCCAAAACGAATAGTAAAACTTTAACATGCCGTTTGCCTTGGACACCAGAGGCGCGGCGCCGGGGTCGTTTTCAAATACGACATGCTCTTTCAGCATGACCGATTCGAGCGTTTTCCGGTCATCGTCGTTCAACAGCGCAAACGCATCGAGCGCATCCGCCAAAATGGTGTCGCCGCCGCGGTCATCGGGTTTTATGCAAAACCATGCGACATAATCCACCAGAGAATGGTCGGTATGAAAATCCAGCGCCTTGTCCGATGTCACCATCCCGCGACTTTCCTTGCGAACCGAAACATCGGTCTCATAGACCACCGACCCCAACGATTCAGCCAGTGAAAAAAGCGCATCCCCGGTTGCGGATTGCATGTGAAACCAGCCGCGCTCCTGTAACTGCGCGCGCATATCCTTGACCGTTTTTTCGGAAATTAACATGGGGTTGCGCGCGCGCCTAACCCTCTTCGGCCGGAAAGGGCGAGCCGTCTTTATGCACGAACACGGCGCGGTCATCGAAGCGGCCCGGTTTGGCGTGCATGTCGATGTCCGGGTAGTGACATGCGTCTTTCGGGTGGCGCGCGCCGACGGTGAGGAACACCGCATCGGCGGTGCCTTCGTTGATGAAGTGATGGCCGTTGGCGACGCCGGCCGGAAAGCCGGCGCAATCGCCGGCGCGCAGCGTCTCGCGGCCGCCGTCCGTCACCAGCGTCACATCGCCTTCCAGCACCCACACAAACTCATCCTCGCGCGTATGCCAGTGCCGCTGCGACGACCACACGCCCGGCTTCAACCGCGTTAGATTCACGCCAAACTGCGTGAGCCCCGCGGCATCGCCAAGCGCGGTGTTCTTGCGCCTCGCGCACCGCTTCGCATGCGGTTTTGGATAAAGCGCGCCAACACGCGCCGGCAGTTTATCGACTTCGATTCTCTCCATTTTTGAATTTCCTCGTTTGCTCATGGTTTGAGTTGGTTGCCTACGGCAAAACCTTTGGCAACTGTTTCGGTTTCGCACCTTCGGGTAATGCGTCGCGGTATCTGTCGAGCAACGCTTTCTTTTCTTCGTCCGACAACTTTTCGCCGCACATGTAGCAAATGATGTCGGTGACGAGTTTGGCGTTCTTTGTCAGAATGGTCTTTTTCTCACCTTTAAGAAACAGACCGTCCCAAAGCAACTCATCCTTGTTCCAAGGAATCGCGTTCAGTTTTTTGGCGGCTTGTTGCGGGCTGAATTTGTTGGTTTCCAAATTTGTCAACTTGACAAACGCTTTCACCAAACAAACCTGAGGGACGGGTTTGCCGAGCAGATACCCTTCCCGAATTTCACAACGTTTTTCGTTGCCGGACTCGTCTTTGTCCGACAACGCATCCGAGAACAACTCTATATTGTCCAAGAGGAACTTCCATGTCTCGTGAACTTTGCTCCGATACAATTCGGATTTTTCCGTATCGGGGAGACGAGTACGGTCGATTTTTCCGCCGCCGAAATTAGTCGTGATGATGGCGTCGTTGCAATCCGCCAGCGCGGCCAACGTCGTGAAATATCCGTCTTTGTCGCCGAGCGTATTATTCTGGTATTTCACCAAATCGGCGCCGATAAGATTGACATCGTTGGCAATCTCCCGGGCAAGAACAGCGATGATGTCATCGTCATCGGTGACAAGATTCTGCCCGGTGGTGGTCGCCTTGGCGTAACGGTTCACTTTCGTGAAGATTTTCCTGGCCTTCGCAGGTTTGTAGTCAATCAGAATGACCGCCACATCCTCATTGGCAATATCCAAAGAGGGCGACATGTCGGGAATTGGCTTCCCTTTTTCATCCAGCCCCTCAATTGCAAACTTTATGGCTTTGACCCGGTGCTGGCCATCGAGGGGAATCAGAAGTTCCGCACCGGTGAAAGTCAGAAAGCCGATATTCTTGGCTTCCGCCCGATACGGTTTCGGCATGTCGTTTTTGCACATAGTCAGCACGGACTCGAAATTTTCCGGGTCGAAATTTTTGGCGGCGACAATAATCGCGCCGAAAAATCGGTCGGGGTCCATCGCCAAGTAAGGCACAATTTGCCTTTTGATGCGAGCGTAGTTGATATCTCGCTGCTCTCTTTCTTCGAGAGACATGTGTTCCCAGTCTTCCATTTCGGAAGGCATGTGAGTTTTTTCCATGAACGCTTTCGCTTGCATGGAAAAAACATAGAATGGGGTGCTGCCAAATTTACCTTTGGCTGCTGAAACGATGCTGGACATTTTTCAACCCGATATGAAGCGTTAACTCGAATATATCACGGTGTTACAGCGACAGCGCGCCATTATAGCGCGATTTCCCAAGTCTCGAATCCGCTATTCCTCGCCAACTGCAGAAGTGGCGGGATTACACGGGAATAGGCCTGGGTCAAATCTTCGACCGTGGGCGGACGGTCGTTCCAAACGGAAACGCCCAGGTTGGAAAGGTAGGATTCCATTAATCCCCGGTAGTTCGCCGGTTTTTTGGAATGATACGCCAACAGACCAACATGTTGTTGGTGGACAAATTTTGTGAGGCACCGGTTCGGCGGCAACATGCTGGATTTTTCCTCGTTCATCCGCCGGGTGACGGGCGACAAATTCCACATTTGGTCATGCGCAATAAAATCTCTCGGAATGTAATGGTCCACAACGAAATCCGTTGCGCCCAAAACTTGTCCGCTAAATATGCATTGAACCGAGCCGTGGTTTCCGATGACCCAGCGCCAAAACGCCCTCTCTTTTGTGAGAGAACGGCGCCGGTCGGGTTTTTCCAATTTGCCTTGGATTGCCGGCACATTGGGATTGCATCCGCCAACATAATCAGCCCAGTGCCATTTGACCCATGCTTCAACAATGGGCATGTGGGTCGTGAGATAATCTCGCCATAGCGGGTGCAACTCTATCGCTTTCTGTTCCGGCAAAAGACGGTAAAGCGGCGGAGTCGCGGAAGTGAAAAGGGTTTCGGCCAAGGCAGTGATCTTTCTGTGCTGCGCTTTATCGCTGAGGTCCTTCAAATTTTTGCGCGGAAAAAATGGAGACAACAACCTATAGGGGACAAAACCGATTAACCTGCGATAAATAAAGTCGGGAATGTCTTTGAAGCGGGCCGTGATATTGCAGTCAAGAACATTCGCGCCCAAATCCCGCCAATCTTTCAACTCGGCGAGATCGAGCAGGGTCTGCTTAACTTGGTCGTGATACCCCAAACTCAGTCGAAACCTGTGCAAGGGATATTTTGCGATGTCAAGCATGCAGGCCACCAAAAGGCGTTCGGGAATGACATTATTTTTGCACCAGTCCTGTTTTACGACATGCAAAATCCCCAGCATCCACAGAAATTTATAGGAGGTGTCCCGGTTTCGGAAAATCTCCGATAACGCCTTGATATTCAAAACTTGCCAATCCGGCAATTCCGGTTTGTTCATAACCACAAACGGCAGTTACGCCGCCACCTGACCGCGCGACACTCTAAATATCGCACCGTACGTTTCGTATACGGCGCTATCTCGGTCCCACACATCGTGGATAATTATCATTTCATCCCGGGAAATCAGTTCTCGGCCGGTCTGCGACTCCAACTGCTGGAGTTTTTTCAGTATCTTTTTTCGCACCTCCATCTTAAACGGCCCATAAACACGGTTGCCGTTGCGGTATTTGGTCGAACCGTCGCGGCGGACATTCATCCGGTTATCATTGTCTTCCCGCAACGCCTGTAGCCAGTCGCGAAATTTCATCAGCGGCTCGAAGATTTCAAACCCCGACTCAACCAGCCCCTCCAGGCTGCGGTCTTTTTGCACCACGGTGCAAGTCCAGCACCCGAAGCGCGGCGATGTCGTGCCGCAAGAAGGCACATCCGCCTTGCTCAGCACAACCGGGCACTCGCCGCCCAAGGCGTTGCGGTAAAGCGTGACCAACTCCTGATGCGTCCCGCCCCATGGCGGCGTCGCATCCATTAACTCCAGCCATACATCGTCATCGTCAAGGTCGGCGATGGGCGTGAACATGTGGCAGTTCTCAATCTGCGCATGCGGGTTTAACCGTCCGTTCGCCTTTTCCCGGCGTTCTATGCTGCGGCGACGGTTGGCGGATTCGCTTTTGCGGGTGCCAATCAGCAGAATCGCCCCGCCATGAGTCTTTACTAGACGGTTGATGTAGTGATTGGCCGGGCGAATTTTCATGCGGTCGGTGCACCACCTGAAAGAACGCGTGGGCGGAATATAGCCGCGGCCGATGACATTGACCCAGAAAGTGTCGTCCACGCATGGCTCGGTGAGCGTCGCAAAAACCGGCAGTTTTTTCTTCTGCGCCGCTTGTCGAATGGATTGCAAACTCTTCTTGAGATGCTCGATGACCAGCGGCGATTCCACCAGCGTATCGTTCGATGCGATATGCACCTCCCTTTTTCGCTCCTTCCGGGGCAGGCTCAGCAGCAACTCAAAAACCAACTGCATCACCAGGGTCGAATCTTTGCCGCCGGAGTAGGCGACCACCCAGGGGTAGCAGTGGTCCTGGCGGTATTCGTCGAGCATTTCCGCCCGAACGCCGTCGAGAATCGACGGCGCGCCCGGCCCGTTGGACTCGGGCCGGTTGGCTGGCGAAGGCGATTTGCCTTTCATTGGGATGGCTTGAATTGGGAATATTCGGCGCGGAATGAGCGCACTACGCTATACCATAGCACGATTTTGCAATCGTAACACACCCGGAAATTCGGCGGGCGGCGATTTCCGCCGCCGTTCCGGCCCGCACGGGCGCAGGCATCGATGCGACGGTGGCGACGGTGCTCATTCGGCGACTATACACCAGCGGCGGGCCGGCGCAATCGAGAATAAACGCCGATAACCACATGGATTTGCCGCTCCGCTGGCGTGTCGATAAACTTCATGCCGGCAGTATACCCGGGCGAACTCCATTTGCAAACGCAACCGGTTATTCCCCGCCGAAAAATTTCAGCAGCGCATTCAGCGTCTCGTCGGGGGCTTCTTCCGCGCAGTAGTGTCCGCCGGGGAGCGCATGGCCGCGCACATCTTCGGCTACGGCTTGCCATTCTTTGATGACATCGTACGCGCCGCCGACAAATCCGGATGCGCCCCACAACGCCAGCAGCGGCATGGCGAGTTTGGCGCCGGCGTCGGCCGCGTCATGTTCCAAGTCGATGGCGGCCGCGGCGCGGTAGTCCTCGCACATGGCGTGGATGGTCTCCGGCTTGCGAAAGCATCGCAGATAATCGGCGAATGCATCGTCGGTGAACGCCTCCGGCGCGCGACTCCACGCGCCGCTTTTTATGCGCAGATAAAACGCCGGGTCGGCACCAATCATGCGCTCCGGCAGCGGCGCGGGTTGAATCAAAAAGAACCAGTGATAATAGGCGGTCGCAAAACGCTTATCGGTCTGGCGGTACATCGACGCGGTCGGCGCGATGTCGATGACCGCCACGCGCCGCACCGCCTCCGCATCGTCGCGCGCCATGCGGTGCGCCACGCGTCCGCCGCGGTCATGCCCGGCGACGCCGAGGCGCGGGTGGCCGAGTTGCCGCATCAAGCCCGTCATGTCGGCCGCCATGGCGCGCTTGGAATAGGGCGCGTGGCGTTCGTCGGTCGGCGGCTTGCCGCTGTCGCCATAACCGCGCAAGTCGGCCGCCACCACGGTGAACCGCCGCGCCAACCGCGGCGCGATTTTGTGCCACATATAATTGGTCTGCGGGAAACCATGCAGCAACAACAACGGCGGCCCGCGGCCGGCCATCCGATAAGCGATGTCAACCCCGCCCACCGGCGTTATGCGCAAGGGGAACTGTTCGGGGTAGGTCATGGTGTGCGGTGGTTGTTGGCGGTCGGTCGGAGATGCAACTTGCCGGTGGCGGCATTACAACTCGCGCAAATTCAGACGTTGTTTGCTAACCCTGGTTCGCGATGCATCGTCCGCATACCCTCCGTCGATGACCACTTTCTCAATCAGCGATTTGCGCATGTTGACCGCCGAGTTGGTGGAATAAAACGCGGTTTGACTCCAGTCGTGCGACAGCAGCAAGCGTTTGATTTCGCGCTTGTGTTTGTGAATCACGACCCCGTAGCCCCGGCGGTGCGGAAGTTCCTCGAACGTTTTGAACGCCCGCATATCCGAAAAGCAGGTGGACGGAATATACGCGTCGCACTTGCCGAGCATTCCCTTGTTGCGCGTACTCGACGGCGTGCCGCCGTCCGACAGCGAGTACACTTTGATAAACCGGCTGCAGGTCTTCCGCTTTGGCCGCTTTATCTTGTGCGTGTTAACTTTCGTCCACACTTGAAACACGGTGTGAATGCAAACTTCGCGCCCGTCCGGATAGGCGAACGAGTTGGGCGGCAGTTTTTGCGAACGGGCGAGTTGGTAGCCGGTGACCCGTTTGAACGGCGCGCCCTTGCCGTCGCTCTCGAACAACTGCGGCAGAATAAAACCGACCACATCGGCGAACGGGTACGAGTGGTTGATGAACAGCAGCGCCAAATGCCCGCGCAAACCGAACGGCGGATTGCCGATGACCGCATACCGGCCGGGCGCCGCGGGCGTCCAGTTCAAGTAATCGGCGCGGATGATGCCTTTTGCGCTCGGCTCGATGTCGATGCCGTGCCGGCGGCCGGCCGGCAGCAAATCATAAAAGCCGCCGCAGCCGGCGGCCGGCTCGATGAAGCGGTATGTCGACAAATCCAGTTCCAGTTGCCGCGCGGTTTCGCGGAATATGTTGTAGCAGTTTTTGGCGGTCTGCGGCTTGGTGTAATACTGGTCTTTGTCCTTGACGGTTTGCGCGTGCGCGATGCTTTGTTTGCCGAGCAGTCGGAGCAGGTCGGCGGCGTAGTGGTTGGGAACCTTGTTTTGTTCAACCCAGCGCGCCACCGTGTTGTTGTGCAGCCCCAACTTTTTTGCGATGCCGGCGGCCGTATACCGCTGCATCGCTTCGGCGAAATAAACTTGCGCGCTCATCGTCATCGTTTCATGCGGGAATGTTTGCCGAGTATATCACCCCGACCCGGTCGACCCAAATCCGCCGGCGCCGCGGGGGGTTTTCTCGAACGATTCCACCACTTCAAATTCGGCGTGGGCGACCGGGACGATGAGCATCTGGGCGATGCGGTCGCCGGGGTGGATGGTGTAGTCGCAACTGTCGCCGCCATCGCAACTGTCGCCACTGTCACTGTCGCCATTATCGCCGTTGTTGTCGCCGCGACCGTCGCCGCTGTTGTCGTAACCGTCACGGTCGTTGCGGCGGCCGCGGTTCCAGCAGGAGACGAACAGTTGCCCTTGGTAGTCGGAGTCGATGAGGCCGGTCAGGTTGCCGAGGACGATGCCGTGTTTGTGGCCGAGGCCGGAGCGCGGCAGGATGAGCGCGGCGTAGCGCGGGTCTTGGATGTGGATGGCGACGCCGGTCGGCAGCAGTTCGGTGGCGCCGGCGCGCACGGTCAGCGGCGCGTCGATGCAGGCGCGCAAGTCGAGGCCGGCCGCGCCTTTTGAAGCGTATTGCGGCATGCCGAACTCGCCGCCGGCGCGCATGCGCGGGTCGAGAATTTTCAGCGCGATTTTCATGCGCGGTGGCGCGCGCCGGCGCCGGCGTGAGCGCCGGCATCACCGTTGTTCCCGGCGGTAACTTTGTCACCGTCACCGGCGTCGCCACCGTTGTCATCGGCGGCAACTTTGTCGTCACCGTCACCGTCGCCGGCGCGCGTCACCAACGGCGCAACCCGCTCGATGATTTGCACCGCCAAGCGGTATTTGTCGGTCCTCGCCAACTTCTCCGCCTCGCGCCGGCCCCGAAAAAGCAGCGTCACCGCGTTGGCGTCGCCGCCGAATACCCCGCCGTTGCCCAAACCGTCACCGCCATCGCCACCGCCGTCCCCATCATCCCCGCCGACCCAATTGGCCGCCATCACATCCACGCCCTTGGCCTCCAGTTTGGCGCGCGCGTTGGCGACAACGTTTTCGGTCTCGGCCGCGAACCCGAGCGTGACCGGGCCGCTTTCCAGCGCCGCGACCGCCGCCAAAATATCCGGGTTGCGCGTCAGTTCCAGCCGCATGCGCGCGCCCTGTTTGGCGATTTTGTGCGCCGCCGCTTGCGCCGGGCGGTAGTCGGCGACCGCGGCCACGCCGATGAACAAGTCCGCGCCCGGCGCCTCCGCCATCACCGCCTCGAACATCTCCTCCGCCGACACCACATCCACGCGCCGCACGCCGGGCGGCGACTCCAACGCGACCGGGCCGCTGACCAGCGTCACCCGCGCGCCGAAGTCGCGCGCCGCCTGCGCCAGCGCGAAGCCCATCTTGCCGGAACTGCGGTTGGTGAGGCCGCGCACCGGGTCCAACGCCTCCCAAGTCGGGCCGGCGGTGACCAGCGCCGCGGCGCCGCTCAGCAGCAACGGCGGCGCCTCGCCGATAAGTTCGCGCGCGATGTATTCGGGTTCGGTCATGCGGCCGGGCCCGGTCTCGCCGCAGGCTTGGCCGCCGGCCGCGGGCCCGATGATGCGCGCGCCGCGCTTTGCCAGGGTCGCCAAATTGTCGCGGGTCGCGGCGCTCTCCCACATGCGCCGGTTCATGGCCGGCGCCACCGTCACTTCCACATCATCGGCCGCCGCCAACACCACCGCCGCCAACAAGTCATCGGCGCGGCCATGCGCCAGGCGCGCGATGCAGTCGGCGCTGGCCGGCGCGACCACGATGAGTTCGGCCCACCTGGCCAGTTCGATATGCCCCATGCCGGAATCGCCGCGCGCGCCGGGAGCGCCGGGAACGTCGGAGCCACTGGCATCACCGGGTCCACCGGCATCACCGGATCCGCCGGCCCCACCGGCCTCCGCCTCGGCGTCCCACAAGTCGCGGCGCACCGCATGCCCGCTGACCGCTTGCAGGGTCAGCGGCGTGACGAATTCCGCGGCGGCGCGCGTCATCACCACCCGCACATCGCAGTTGCGGCGGATGAATTCGCGCACCAACGCCGGACTTTTATAGGCCGCGATGCCGCCGCTCACGCCGACCAAAACGCGCTTGTTTTCGTGCCAGTTCATGGGTAAATTGTAACGCCAATTACGCAACTGCATGGAAGCGCAAAAACACCATGGCGATTAACCGATGGCCGGCCGAACAGCGGCCGCGCGAAAAACTCATCCGCAGCGGCGCGCACGCGCTGTCCGACGCCGAACTGCTGGCGATTTTCCTGCGCACCGGCATCAAGGGCAAAACCGCGGTCGACTTGGGCCGCGAGTTGCTGGACCAATACGGCGGCTTGCGCCAAATCCTCAACGCCGACCCGCGCGAGGTGGCGCGCACCGGCGGCCTGGGGCCGGCCAAGTGCGCGCAACTGCAAGCGGCGCTGGAACTCGGCAAGCGCTACTTGGAGGAAAAACTGCAGCGCGAAGGCCCCCTGACCAGCCCCAAGCAGGCCGCGGAATATCTCACGCACCAACTGCGCGACCGCGCGCGCGAAGTGTTCGCCATCGTTTATCTCGACAACCGTCACCGCGTGCTGCACTACGAGGAGTTGTTCCACGGCACGCTGAACGGCGCGCATGTGCACCCGCGCGAGGTGGTGAAGAACGCGCTGGCACGCAACGCCGCGGCGATTATCGTCGCGCACAATCATCCGTCCGGCGTGGCCGAGCCCAGCCACGCCGACACCACCATCACGCTCAAACTCCGCGACGCGCTGAACTTGGTGGATGTGCAATTGCTGGACCACTTGGTGATTGGCGACGGCGAGTTTGTGTCGATGTCGGACCGGGGGTTGTTTTAACTGGCGACGGTGCGGCGACGGTTTGCGGTGGTGACGGTGCGGTGACGGTGACGGTTGGGCGACGGTTTGCGACGGTGCGGTGACGGTTGAGCGACGGTTCGGCGACGGTGACGGTTTGCAACGCGGCCGGCGCGGCGACGGTTTGTTGCGCGCGTACTTAATTGGTACTTAATTGGTCCCGCGCGCTACATCCGAAAATCATGGCCGAGATACACCTCGCGCACTTGCGCATGGTCGAGAATCGCCTGCGGCGGGCCGGACGCCAGCACCTTGCCGAAATGCAAAATGTATGCGCGGTCGCAGATGTCCAGCGTCTCGCGCACATTGTGGTCGGTAATCAGCACGCCGATGCCGCGCGCTTTGAGGCCCGCGATGATGGCGCGGATGTCGCGCACAGCCAGCGGGTCGATGCCGGTGAACGGCTCGTCCAGCAGAATGAACGCCGGCGCCAGCGCCAGCGCCCGGGCGATTTCCACCCGCCGCTTCTCGCCGCCGGAGAGTTGAATCGCCGGGCGGTCGCGCAAGTGCGCCACGCCGAATTCCTCCAGCAGGCGGCCGGCGATGGCGCGGCGCTCGGCCGCGGTGTGTTTGCCCGCGGCCTCCAGCACCGTCAGGAGGTTGTCCTGCACGCTGAGTTTGCGAAACACCGAATGCTCCTGCGGCAGGTAGCCGAGGCCGCGCCGCGCGCGCGCGTGCATCGGCAGTGGCGTCAAGTCCTCGCCGCCGAGTTCGATGCGCCCGGCGTCCGGGCGCGCCAAGCCGATGAGCATGCTGAAACTGGTGGTCTTGCCCGCGCCGTTGGCGCCGAGCAAGCCGACCACTTCGTTGCTCGCGACTTCCAAGTCGACGCGGTCGACGATGACCGCGCGGCCGTACCGTTTTACCAGGCCGCGGGCGCGCAGGGTTTTCATGGCGGCGGCGCGGGTGTACGTACAGTTAGTGTACGGTTCAGTTCGGCGACGCTTTGCGCGGCTGCGCTTCGATGCGCGGGCGCTCGCCACCGTCGCCGCCGGTCACCCGCGCCCGCCGCGTCTCCAAGTCGTAGGTGATGCGCGCGCCGCGCAACCGGTCGCCACGCTGCTCGACTTGCGCGTCGCCATCCAAGACGATGCGCCCGGCCGCGCGGTCGTAGGTGATGGTCAGCGCGCGGCCGCGCACGACGGTGGCGGCTTCGGGTGTCACGGTGGTTTCGCCATCACCGTCGCCATCACCGTCATCGACGGTTTGTTGAAACCGGCCCGGCCGCCCGGTGCAGACGCCGCTTTGCAACGCGTCGTCGGCGTCGTAGCGGGTCACCAATTCATCGCAGTCGATGCGCACGCTGCCTTGCCGGTACTCGACTTGGCCGCGGTAGATGCGCGCGCCGGATTCCAAATCCAACTCGAAGTCATCCGCTTCCAGAGTCACCGGCTGGGTTTTATCGGAGTCGAGCGCCGCGGCCGGCCAGGCGACGGCCATGGCCATGGCCGCGGCCGCGGTCCAAGCGCGCCAGCGACGGTGACGGTGGCGACAAACTACCGTCACTCTTCGGCCCGCCCCAACTTGACGGTCATGGTGTTCACGGTGGCGAACGATGCGTTGCCGGCGCCGCCCTCAAACACCCGCACTTGCCCGGCCAGTTGCAGTTCGGCGCTGTCGTCGTCGAGAGCGCCGGTGTCGGCTTGGATGCGGCGCGCACCGCCGCCTCGGTCATTTGCGCCATTTGGATACTGCACGATGCGCGGGCGTTCCAGCAGCGCCCGGCGCGCGCGCGGATAATGCGTCAAGCGTTCGGCGCTCAGCCGGTACTGCGCGCCGAGGGCATCGATGCCGGTGGAGACAAAACGCTCGATGTAGTAATCCGGTTCATCAGCGGCGATGGCGACGGCGGCCGCGGCCGGCGCGCGCGCCAACACGCCGAACTGCAACCACGCCGACAACCCAGCCAACACGCTGAACAGGGCGACGACGGTGACGGTTTGCCGGCGGTTCATGACGGCGACTCCGGTCGCAACAATTCCGGCAACGACTCCGGCATCGAAAATTCCGCCGGCAACCCCGGCAACATCCCCATCAAATCACCCCGGCTTTTAGCAAGTCATGGGTGTTGAGCGCGCCGACCACGCGCGCATCAGCGTCGACCACGAACACGCCGTTGACCGCATGCGGGCCGTGCTGCGCGAACTGGCGCATGGTGGTGACGATTTCCTCGGCCAACATGTCGGGGCGGATGGTGAACGGCTCGCGCGTCATCACATCGACCGCGCGGCTGTTGTAAATGTCGGCCTTGCGGCCGAGCGCGCGACGCAAATCGCCGTCGGTGAACATGCCGATGAGTTTGTTTTCGGCATCGACCACGCCGGCCATGCCGAGCGACTTGGACGACATCTCCAACACCAACTGCCGCAGCGTGGCGGCGTCGTCGACCAGCGGCAGCGCGTCGCCGGTGTGCATCAAATCCGCGGCGTATAACAGCAGGCGTTTGCCGAGCATGCCGCCGGGATGCGTGCGCGCGAAGTCCTGCGCCGAGAAGCCGCGCATGCGCTGCACCACCACCGCTAACGCATCGCCCATCACCAAAGTCGCGGTGGTGCTGGCGGTCGGCGCGAGGTTGTGCGGGCAGGCTTCCTTTTCCACGCCGACATCGATGCAGGCGTCGGCCTGGCGGCCGAGGGTGGAGTCGGGGTTGCCGGTCAGGGTCACCAAGCCGCCGCCGATGCGTTTGATGATGGGCAAAATCGCGACCACTTCCGCGGTCTCGCCGGAGTTGGAGAGCACCAGCGCGACATCGTGCGGGGTAATCATGCCGAGGTCGCCGTGGCTGGCTTCGCCGGGGTGCACGAAGAACGCCGGCGTGCCGGTGCTGGCAAGCGTCGAGGCGATTTTGCCGCCGATATGCCCGGACTTGCCCATACCGGTCACCACCACCCGCCCGCGGCAACCCAGCAGCATGTCGCAAGCCTTCTCAAACCGCGCATCCACCCGCGCCCCCAACGCCGCCACCGCCTCGGCCTCGATGGCAATCACAGCCCGCGCCTGCGGCACCGCATCGGAGCGCGCCGACGCCTCGGGCCGCGTGTGCGCCGGCGCCGGCGCCGGCCTCGGTGCCGACACCTCGGACCGTGTGCGTGCCGGCACCTCGGACTGCACATGCGCCGGTGCCGGCCTCGGCCCCGGCGTTTGCGTTGGCCCCGGCCCCGACGTTGGCGCGCCGCCCCCGGCGCAAGACTTGGCATTGGTTTGCATCATCTCAGCGGCCACAACAAAATAAAATAAACCGCCGCCAGTATAACAAACCCCGCGCCCGACACCAGCGTAGGCGCGCGTTCACCGTCGAATCAAGCGCATGGAAATGCAACCGGTCACCCGGTGGCGGTAAAAATCGCCGCCCGGCGATTGACAGCGGCGGCGGAATGTGCGATAACCCCGCTCGCATCGTTTGAGGAGAACCCGCATTAGCCGGGTTGCCTGCTGAATACCATAGCCGTAGAACCCGGCGGATTGATCCCCGCCGCGCGAATAGGCGGGGCTTTCAATGTTTTCCTTGAACGATGCAACGGCCCGGCGCCCTTGCGCCGGATGACTTCGAGCATCCAACGGGGACTTCCAACAATGAAACATCGCTTGACGGCCGCGGCCGTCTTGGCCGCGTCGCTCGCCTTGGCCGCATGCGGCGGCGGGGGCGGTGGTGGCGGCGGCGGCACGGCATCGGCTACGCCGCCACCACCGAATCCCGCGCAAACGATTCCTGCGCCGCGCATCAATCCCAACCCGGCGAACCCAACGCCGGGCGCGCCATCGTCAACCAACCCGGCCGCTTCATCGGCAAGATACGCGCTTGGCGCGCCGGACCGGTGGTTCATGCCAAACGGCGGATTTGAGCGCGCCAATAACGGTTATGCGGTCACCCAAAGCGCATCTTTCCGCTATCCGAGCGGCGTCAATTTACTGCACCGGCGCATCCAAGGGTCGGTTAGTGGGAGTCATCGTTTCGTAACGCAAACGCCGCCGGCGGCGGTGCGCGAGGCGTGGCGCGCCGGCTGGACCGGGCGCGGCGTGAACATCCTTATCCTCGACGATTTCGGGGTGAGCGCCCGGCCGCCATCGAGCGATGAAAACACGCATGGTTACACGGTCACGATGGCGGCCAAAGAAATCGCCATCGGCGCAAACTATTACAGCAAAAACGCCGAACTCGCCGGTTCCGGGTTGCGATACGACACGGGCGCGTTTCATTCGGCATAGACACCGGCTACGCGGCGGAAAAAATCCGCGTCCGCCCGGCGCTGCTGCTCGGCTACGCGCGCGCGTTTGAAGTGCGCAAGAACTTCTACTTGACCGCCGGCATATCCGGCATCATCGGCGGACGAGTGTCGGAGAAGGCGTGCTTCGACTCCTACGACCGCGCCTACTACTGCCCGACGCTGACCGCGTGGCGCGATTACCGCCCGCCAAAACACCGCGGCGACTTGCACGGCAGTTTGGTTTTCACATGGCTCATCGGCGGCGGGCAAAGATGAAGCGCGCGCCGGATGCAATTTTGCCGCAGCGTTGGCGCGAGTTCACCGTCGCATTAAGCGCATGGGAATGCGGCCGGTCACCAGCAGGCCGGCCAGCGCAATCATGAGCATGCCGGCGATGGTCGGGGAGTCGGGGCGCTCGGCGAAGAACACGAATCCCCAGAAGGCGGCGAACAATAAGTAGGTGTAATCGAAAGTGGCGATGACGGACGGCGGCGCGGATTGATACGCCTTCGCCAAGCCGATGCCGATGACGACGATGAGACAAGCCAGCAGCGTCATGAGTCGCCACTCGCGCGCGCCCATGACAATCCAGTCGCCCAACAAGAACGGATAAACCGCGCCGAGCCCGGCCGGCAGCCATGCCACGATGACGGTGGCAAAGAAGCCGACGAACAAGATGCACAAGTTCAAAACGACGGCAAGCGTTTGCGGTTTTTCGTTCGGGCATTTTGCGCGGGTGATGACCGCCGCCAGCGCGTAGAACAAGCCGGCGATGACCGGTATCAGCATGTAAAACGAGAAGGCGTCGGTGTGCGGGCGCAGGATGACCAACACCCCGGCGAAGCCGAGAAGCACCGCGGCCCATCCGCGCGCGCCGACCTTCTCGCCGGTGACGCAGGCCGACAACAGCGCGACAAAAATCGGCCCGGTGTAAAGCGCCGCGGCGACGACCGACAAACTTAACCGCGGGATGGCCGCATAAATGGCGACATACATGAACGCCAGCAGCAAGCCGCGCGCGATTGCCCACGGCGGTGACCGCGGGCGGATGTCGGCGGCGTTGGTGCACAACGCAATGACGACGAGCATCGGCACCGCGAGCAGCGAGCGCACGACGAATATCTGCCACAACGGAAACGCCGCGCTGGCGAATTTAATCACCGCATCGGCAAGCGCCATGGTGAACACGGTGGCGATGATGACGGCGACACCGAGGACGGTGTTGTCTTTGTTTTGGTTCATCGGGGCGCGCATCGCGCAGGTTTCGTTCATCGATGAAGTTTCATGCGATAATGGAAAACGCTACGCCGCCTTCCCGCTGTTCGCAAACGATAAAAATTCAACGACTCGTTGAATCAATTTCACCCATGCAACGCCACCGGCAACATAAAAGAGACCTGCCGCCGCTCAACGCGGCGGTGGCGTTCGAGGCCGCGGCGCGGCTCGGGAGTTTCAAGGAAGCCGGTGCGGAGTTGTGCGTGACGCCCTCGGCCATCAGCCACCAAGTGCGCGTACTGGAAGATTATCTCGGCGTCAAGTTGTTTGAGCGCAGCGCCCGGTCGGTCGAGTTGACCGACTTCGGCGTTCGTTACCGGCTGGAACTCGGCGCGCTGCTCGACCGACTGGAGCAATCCTCAACCGGCGAATTCGACCGCGACCGCCGCGAAACTCAAACCAGAATCACGGTACAAACCACCGACTCATTCGCAACCCGCTGGCTCATTCCCCGCCTGTCGGAATTCGAAGCGCTGCATGCGGATGTGACGGTAAAAGTCGTCACCCGCGACTTCCGCGATGGCCTGCGTTCATCGGAAGCCGATTTAGGGCTGTTGTTTATCGCCGACAAAGAATCCGGCGCGGCCGCAAGCAACGATGCACGGTTGTTGTTCGCGGAAGAAATTTTTCCGGTGTGCAGCCCCGGACTCATACAAGGCATGGATGCAATCGGCGTCGCGGACTTGTCGCGGTTCACGCTGATTCACGACGACAATGTTGGCGTCTCTTGGCGGGATTGGATTGCAACCGCGGCTGGAGCGCAAACCGACACCGCAAACATAAACACCAAAGACGGCCCCCGCTACAACCACGCGCACTTGGCGTTAAAAGCCGCGGAACTCGGCAACGGTTTCACACTGGCAAGCAACGTACTGGCCGGCGATGCGCTGACAAAAGGACAACTCACCGCGCCCTTCGCCAAGAAAATATCCACCGGCCGCGGCTACTACTTAGTGCAATCACAAACCCCGCAAACCCGAACGCGTTGCCGGCCATTCAGCGAATGGGTGATTTCCGGAATCGGCCGGCCTTAGAGACAGCATGAGCCGCGCCGACGAAATTTATGCGGCGGATTAATCTTCCGGCGGGCGGGTTTTTTTGCCGCCGTGGACGCTGGGTTCGAAGCACCATTTGCGTCGCAGGGTTTCCAGCGGCTGCAGAATTGATTCCGGCAGGCCGAGCAGTTCGACCAACAGCGCGCGGTCTAATTGGTGGCGGGTTGGGTCGTGGTAGGCCTCGTTGGCGGGGAGGAAGGTTTTGCTTTTGAAGCGGTTGAAGATGCGCGCGGCGAGGCGGTGCTGCTTAGGCGTTAAGGCGCGGGTGTCGAGCACCGGCAGGTCGGGCAGGCGGCTGATGGTGAGGGATGCGCGGCCGGCTTGCTGCCGCGAGCCGCAATGCCACCAGAGCAGCAAACCCGGCGTCGAGTTCACCCACAGCACAATCGCCGCCTCGTGCGTTTTGTTTTTCGGGCGCACATTCGGCCACGCCCGTCCACCGATGGTCGGCATCGGCGTCACGCACGCGGCGAGGCTGTTCGCGCTCAGGCCGAAGTCCAAATTGAAATGCAAAGTGGAGCGGGTTTTCCACACCGCATCGGCGGCGTCCTGCATGCCACGCCGCACCCGCCCCTGCGTGTCCGGCTTGACGATGAAAGTGCGCTCGAGGTCGGAGCGATGCGCCCACAAACATGGATAGGTCGGAATGTCGCGCAACTTCTCGATGTCAAACGGGCCGCTGAATTCGCCGGTTACCGGATGCTTTCCGTTGATGAGTCGATGCACCAACCCGCGCGCGGCGATGTCACCGAGTTTGGCAATGGGCAGCGGATGTTTCTCTGTCGCACTGGGCAGGTGCAGCACGTTCTTTCGAAGCGCGTTCACGGTGTCAAGCAAACTGTTATCCAGCACGCCAATCGCGCCGCCATTCGCCAAACTGCTCATGGTGATTTCGCCAAGAAATTCGCCGCCGGCTTGGATGCCGTTGTTTGCGGCTCTGATAGCGCGCGCCACTTCGGCCGCTTGCGCCGCATTGAGCGGACGCTTTCGCAGCGCGACGAATTGCACCGGCGCGTGACCTTGTTTGCGCGGGCGCGCGCGTTTTTTACCAATCAACAACACCTCGGCAATCGCGGTGTCGGCGGAAAAAGAAGTGGTGCGTATGCCGCTGGAAACTAACGAGACGACTATGATGTCGTCGTAGTGCGCGTCGACAAACCGTCGGCTGCGCAGCCAGCCTTTGCCGCGCGCGA
>JAPPPS010000012.1 GCA_028817405.1 Gammaproteobacteria bacterium | reverse complement strand
CCCTTTCCCTGCCGCCGCAGGCGCATTTCCGCGACGGCATGAAAACGCTGTTGAAAGAACTGGCGCGCCGCGACCTGCCGCGCTGCGTGTGGGACCGGCCAAAGCATGGTTTCGATGTCCCGCTTGCGGATTTTATTCTTGGACCCTGGCGAACGGTGGCTGATGAAGTTTTTTCGCAGATTAAAGCGCCGGCACCATTTTTGGATGCTAATGCTGTACAATCGCTTTGGCAACAGACGCTGAGTCGGCGCCGCAACCCGCGAATGCTCCTGTACCGACTGTTCATTCTGCTGGTTTGGATGCGTGAGCGCGCCGTGACTGTTTCGTAAAGCGAAGCGCTTGAATAACCGCCTCGAATTTTTGGTTTCATGAAAACACTAAACCTCATCCTCGTGTTCATCCGCGACCAGGTGCACAGTATTCCCGCGTTGCACCGGTGGCTCACCGATTTTGTGTGGGCGGATATTGTGCGGTGGCATCCGCCGGTGCTGAGTCGGTGGGAGAGCGCGGAAATTATCGTGCGGGAAAAGGCGAGCGTTGCGCGTTTTGGCGACGGCGAGTACAAGCAAATGCGCAACAAAAACATGCGGCGACAGCGGCATTCAAAAGAATTGGCGTCCAGATTGCGGGAAATTTTGTATTCCGATGCGCCGAATTTTTACGCCGCTGTTCTTGAGCCGGTGTTAATCGACAGAGAGCAAGATGTCTCGGATACCAGAAAACGCACTTTGGTGCACAACTACCGCATCCTCGTCAAACTTGACCGTCGCCGCCGCTTAAGTGCGTGGATTAGCCAGGCCTATTCCATCGAATACATCGACCTTGTGAAGCGTATTTGGCATCATCGCGATGTCGTATTAATCACCAACCCCGACACCAGAGAAAAAGCGATGAACTGCGGCCTTTTCGCAAACGCCAACCGAGTGGATTTTATCAGCGTCACCATCACCCACGCCTTTTCGCAATACGATGCCGTTTTCCGGCAAGCCAAAAGCGCGCCGGCGGGGACGCTGTTTATTTTGGCATGCGGCCCGACCGCCACCGTGTTGGCGTTTGACCTTCACCAACTGGGCTTTCAGGCGGTCGATATCGGCGGTTTCATCCATGGCGCGCATCATCTTTTGAGCGGCGAATAACACAATGAAACGACTCCCCGCAATCCAATCGCTCTGGATTGGCGATGCGCTTTCCAATGTGGAAAAGTTGTGCATCCAATCTTTTCTCGACCATGGTCACGAGTTCCATCTTTACACCTACGCCGATGTCGGCGGCATACCCGAAGGTACGGTGAACAAAGATGCCAATGAAATTCTGCCGGCGAGTGAAATTTTCAAGCGTCCCGGAGAAGATATTCGCGGGTTGGCCGACTATTTTCGCTATGCCCTGCTGGCCGAGCGTGGCGGCTGGTGGGTGGATATGGATTTGATTTGTCTTAAATCCTTTGATTTTGACGATGCGATTATTTTTGTCGAAGAATTTGAAGGCGATATGCATTACCAAAATGCGGTGTTGCGTTTTCCGCCACAACATCCGCTGATGGTTTTTATGCGCGACTTGTGCGCGGATAAACTGGATAAACAATCGCATGGTCACGGCATGTTAGGCGGACAGCGCATTTTGTCGCAGCACATTCGCGATTTTGGATTGGAAAAACATGCCAAACCGCTTTTGCAATTCGTCATGCTGCAGGACACCCCGCTGCTTGCGTTCAACAACACTTTCCGGCAAGGTCTGCACTTCCCCGCCAATGCGCATTCGATTCACTTGGGGAATATGTTCTTGGACCGGGTTAACATCGACAAGAACGCGCAATACGACCCCGAATCATTGTTTGAGCAACTGAAATCCAAGCATAGAGTCGCGCAAATGCCGGGCGCCAAAACCATCGATTCCGCCGCCTTGAACAAACAAGTGTCGGATGCCTATCATGCCGGCATCGCCAAACACAACAACACCGTGCGCGACAAAAAGCGGATACGCGCCGCCGCCCTTGCCGCCATCGCGGTTTTGAGCGTCTCTCTGCTGATTTGCATCACTTAGGTGACCGCCATGCTTCCTACCATTCAATCGCTCTGGATTGGCGATGCGCTTTCCAAACTGGAGCAACTGAGCATTCAGTCCTATATCGACCATGGACATGAATTTCATCTCTACGCGTACGGCGACATTGCGAATGTGCCGCCGGGGGCGAGCGTGAAATTCGCCGGCGACATTCTGCCGAAAGAAAACATCTTTCGCTCGCAAAACGGTTCCGTTAGCGGATTCGCCGATTGGTTTCGCTACGAGATGCTTTGCAAACTCGGCGGGTTTTGGGTGGATTGCGACACCGTCTGCATGAAACCGTTCGACTTCGGCGATGAATTTGTGGTCGGCAAGGAAGTGGTGGACGGCGTATGCAATGCGGTCATCGGCGGACGGCATGAAGTTCTCGTCGCCATGCGCGAATCCTGCCGGCGCTATCCGAAAGAAATGCCGTGGGACAGGGACCATGAAAAACTGCGAAAGAGAAAGTTCAAGGCGCGGTTGCTGCGCCGCGGTCGCGAAGGCTCCAAGTTCGGCGTGGTCGGCGGCCCGCTGGTGTTAACCCTGGCGTTGCGTCACTTCGGCGTATTCGAGCAAGCCAAGCCGCATACTTATTTCTACCCGATTCATTACGGCAACTGGGACAGCATCTTCGACGACACTTTCGCCAACGGTTATCCGGTCGACGGCAACACCTACTGCATACATTTCTGGCACAACTTTTTGGTGTCGGCCGGCTATGACAAAGATTCGGATTTCCCGCATGATTCGTTAATCGAGCAACTCAAACGCAAGCACAACATCAAATGAAACCGCCCCTGGATGTCACCATGACCGCCACTGTCCGCGCGGATATACTGCGCATGACTTTGCGCAGTTTCCATAAAAACTTTCTGCACAACTTCACGGCGCGCATGATTATCAATGTCGACCCGGTCGGCGACACCGAGAACAACGCGCCCATCGACATGGTGAATATCTGCCGGGAATATTTTAGCGAAGTGGTGTATCGAACGCCGGATACGCCGTCTTTTGCGGCGGCGGTGCAATGGTGCTGGCGGCAGGTGGAGACGGAGGTGTTTTTTCATCTCGAGGACGACTGGATTTTGCGCCGCCCGGTTGCCCCGGCGGAAATGCTGCGCGTGTTTGACGACCCGAATGTGATGGGGATAACATTAAACAAGTGGAACAAAAAGCGTCTCCTCATGTGGATTGAAAAAGAACTGCAACTCAACCCGAAAACGCATGACGACCAGGGGAACATCTATCTGCGCATGCCAATCCCGGCGCTCAATCCTGGCCTGCTCCGCCGCGACTACGCCAATCGATGCAGTGAACACATGTCGATTGAAAAAGACCCGGAAGGGCAACTCGGCGACCTTTGGCGGCGAGTCGCCACGAATTCCGCGCCGCCGGTTTTCTTGTGGCGATTCTCTAACGAGGTGGTTTTGATTGACATCGGAAACCGCTGGCGCAAGTGGCGGTTTATCCACAAACGCTGGGGTGACGGTTCGGCAACCACTTGGGGCACGCTTGGGAATCGCACGCGTTTTCGCGCGGCAAGCCGAGCCGTTCGGTGGCATGCGTCCAAATGGTATTGGCGGGCCCGTTATTTGTGAGCGCGATGGACATCCCCGTTTATGTCATCTCTCTCGCCCGCGCGTTGGAGCGTCGCGCGAATATATCCGGGCGGCTTGGTGACGCGAAAGTGCAATACGAAATTGTCGACGCGGTGGACGGCAAAACCCTTGAACTTGAAAAACTTGGGGACCGACTGCAAAACGATGTCGCCTACAAACGTTACCAGCATCGTTTAACCAAAAACGAAATCGGTTGTTTTTTAAGCCACTACAATTTGTGGGAACGCATGCTGTCCGAGCGGACGCCTTGCGCGTTAATTTTGGAAGATGATGCTTGCTGGGGTCCCGGATTTTTTGATGTGGTCGCGGCGCTGCCGAAATGCGGCTGGCATTGGGATTATGTGTTGCTGTCGGGCGGGGAACCGCGGCCGGTTGAGAGCGAACTCTGCGACTTGCCGCATGGTCACCGCTTGGTGCGCCACCACCGCCCGGGCTGGACTGCCGCCGCTTATCTGCTGACCCTTGCGGGAGCGGAAAAAGCGCACCGGCAATGCTATAAAATCGACGGTCATGTTGACGGGACGATGCGCCAATACTGGCGAAACGGCTTGGCGTTTTATGAGGTCACCCCGTCGCCGGCGTATCAATCCGATGAGCCGTCGCAGATTGGTTATGCGCACCGCACACCGTTGAGCCCGACCGAGAAACGTCGGCGCTCGCGCATGCGAAACTACCGCGGCTTTCGGCGCAAGTTGTATCACCTGTTGCACAAACCTTCGATGCGAAAATGAAACCGAACATCAGCGTGTTGATGCCGGCGTATAACGCGGGGAAATACATCGGCGCGTCCATCGACAGCATCCTGAATCAAACCGCGCCGGATTTTGAGTTCATCATCATCAACGACGGCAGCGCCGATGACACCGCGCAAATCGTCTCGCGCTATAACGACCCGCGCATTCGCTACTTCGAGAATGACGGCAATCTTGGAATCGCCAAAACCTACAACCGCGCCATCGACATGGCGCGCGGCGAATATCTTGCAATCGCCGAATCGGATGACATTAACCATCCCCGCCGACTGGAAATTTCGCGCGATTATCTTGCCGCGCATCCGGAAATTGATGTGATGTCCGGGCGTTTGGCGACTTTCCAAAACAAGATACCGAAGTTCGACCGCATCGGCGGAGTTTCCGTGTCCGCGGACTGGATGGCGGCGCGCTGCGGCCCCGTTTTTGGCGAGTTAATGACCCGGCATGCGGCGCAGATGATGCGCGCAAGCGCGCTGGAAAAACACAACGCGCGATACGAGACGCGGTATAAAATCTGCTGCGACTTGTCGCTGATTATGCAACTGTTGCCGCATGTCAAAATGACTACGCTGAAACCCCGCTTGACGCTGTACCGCGAGCATGCCGCCAACACCAGCGGCAATCTTGAAAATCTGTACGCGGAAGCGAATGACTTGACCAACCGCTATCTCAAAAATCAGTTCGGCTTGGATTTGGACTTGGCGTTTTGGAACGCCGAGGCGGTCAGCGCCGAGTATTTCCGAACCGCGGTCGGGAAAATACGCGCCATTATGGACACCGTGTCGGCGCATGCCGGTTATGATTCGGATGTCCTGCGGCGCTGCGCCGGCGATGCGGCGTATCGAATCTTCCGGCAACTGTACAACAGCGGCATGTCGCGCCAAGAGATATTTGACATCTACAAAGAAACCGCTATTATTCGGCACGCGCAACCCGCGAAAATTCGCCGCATTTACTTGAAGCACTTCGCCGGCAAACTTCGTCTGACCTAATCCAACCCGACTCGAGAGAAACCGAACATGACCAAGCGTGTGTTAATCACCGGCGGCCTGGGCTTCATCGGCAGCCATACCGTGGAGCATTATCTGGCGACCACGGACTGGGACATCGTCGTTATCGACGCCCTGCGACACGCCGGCCGGGTGGAGCGCGTTACCGAAATGCAGAACTACGACCCCGCGCGCGTCACTTTGCTGTGGCACGATTTGCGCGCGCCGCTGCATGACATGCTGCGCGACAACATCGGCCCGGTGAATTACATCGTCAACATGGCCTCCGATTCGCATGTCGACCGCAGCATTTCCGACCCGGTGGATTTTGTACAGAACAACATCTCCCTGGCGCTGCATATGCTGGAGTTTGCGCGGGGGGGGGGGGGGGGCGGCCACCACCTGGAAAAATTCATTCAGGTCTCCACTGATGAAGTTTACGGGCCCGCGGCCGCCGGTCACAGCCACAAAGAGGGCGAGCCGTTTGCGCCGTCCAATCCTTACGCCGCATCGAAAGCGGCGCAAGAGATGATTGCATTTTCATACTGGCGCTCGTTCGCCGTGCCGCTGATTATCACCAACACCATGAACAACTTCGGCGAGCGGCAGGACATGGAAAAGTTCGTGCCGATGACCATTCGCAAAATAATGAACCGCGAGACCAACATTATTCACGGCAGAAAAATCAACGACCAATGGGAATCCGGCTCAAGGGTTTGGTTGCATGCGCGCAACCACGCCGATGCGGTCAAGTTCATTCTGGAAAACTGTCCGGTCATCAACTATTCCGGCGAAAATCAAGTGACGCAACCGTTGCGGTTCAATGTCGCGGGCGACCGGGAAATCAGCAACTTGGAAATCGTCCGGATGATTGGCGACATCATGGGCGTTGCCCCGAAAATCAAGTTTGTGGATTTTCATTCATCGCGGCCCGGCCATGACTTGCGCTATAGTTTGGACGGTGCCGCGCTGCGCGAAGCGGGCTGGGTCATGCCGGTGTCAACCGAATCGTCTTTTGAGCGCATGGTGAAATGGATGTTGGACAATCCCGCGTGGCTTAAGTAGCGGCGCGCCGCCGACTTGAGCGCATTGCCAAAGGTCGAAATCATCTTTGCTTAACCGCGCGGATGAGTCCCGCGTTTTGCTCGGTCTTAAACAGCGCAAAGCGGTTGCGCATCAGGAGCGGTTCAATGAACCGGTCATAGCCAAAATGATATTCCATGACGATGATATCGATGTCCGCCAAAATTCCGGCCGCATCCAAGCGCGCAAAAATTTCCTTTTCCGCGCCTTCGGCATCGCATTTGAGCACGAACCGTTGCCCGCGGTGCCGGCGAATGATAGCGCCGATTTCCGCCGCCGCATCCAGCACTTCAATGACGACATCTTCGCCGCTGCGGTGACCGGCGACCATCGATGCGCCGCCGGAATGCCATGCCTTAAACTGGACCGTCATCTCCTTTTTGGCGTCGCCTAATCCGCTGTTGTTGGGCGTGATTTTGCCGGAGTATGCGTTGTTTATGCTGAAGTTGAACAGCGCTTTTTCATAAACCGCCGGCACCGGCTCATAGCCATACACTCGGGTTACATCATCGCGCATGGCGAAGTAAAGCGAAGCGATGCCGACATTCATTCCAATGTCAATCACCACGGAATTTCCCTCCGCCGCAAAATGATAGTCGCCCATGTTCAACACGCCGCCGGCGACTCCCATCGGCGTCAAGTCTTTTCCAAACAGGTTGCCCAACCGCAGCGCTTTTCCGTTATTTAATACACAGCTCGCCACCTTAACGCCGTCGACTGTCTCAATTTTCCAGTCGGCAATCCGGTTAAACTTCTTGCGTTGTTTTCGATGCTTTGCCCGCAAACGAAAATCGCGCCGAAGCGATTTTCTCCACGCGCTAATGGGGATAAAAGCACACAACAATCGAACGAGGAATTTATTCATCGGTTGGCGCGTTGGTGATTCGGTTAAAAGGTTGGAACGAAATGATTCGCCGCCCAATCTTCCTTCTGCAAACTTCGGTAAAATACCACGGTTGACAGCATGTATTCAACAGCAACGAGGTGATGAAAATGACCGCAAAATCCGCGCAAGGCGCATCCGTTTCAAAGAAGTCCACCCCGCCGGCTCGGAGTAAATCGGCGACCCGCAAAAATGCGCGACCTCCCGAATGGGAAGACGATGAATTTGATCGCGCCATCGCCAAGGCGATGAAGGCCGGGGCTTTTGATGAAATGATTGCCGAAGCGATGCAGGATGAACGCGATGGCAAAACCACGCCGCTTTTGTAGCGGCCATGTCGCCGAAATATGGACAACACCCCAAAAACACCGAAAAAAGTCGC
>JAPPPS010000039.1 GCA_028817405.1 Gammaproteobacteria bacterium | reverse complement strand
CCGACGCGCGAGAACAACGCCACGCTGGAGGCGCCCATGCCGAAGCCGTGGATGATGTGCGCGGTGTGCGGGTCGCCGCCGTACAGTACGTACAGCAGGCCGAGGCCGATGAGGCCCATCGCGGCCACGCACAAACCCATGATGGAGCCGCCGAAGAAGGCCACGCTCAAGGCTGCGGACGCGCCGTCCTGCGCGGCCGCGGTGGTGGTGCGGACATTGGCGCGGGTGGCGGAATACATGCCGAGATAGCCGGCCAGCGCCGAGCACAACGCGCCGACCAAGAACGCGAACATGGTATGCACGCCCAAGTCGGACACGGCGATGAGCGCGGCCACGACCGCGACGAACACCGCCAGATAGGTGTATTCGGTGCGCATGAAAACCATCGCGCCGCGGTGGATTTTGTCGGCGATGCCGACCACCTTGCCTTCGCCGGCGGAATACGCGAGCACCTTGCGGTAGATGCCCCAGGCCACCAGCAAACCAAGCGCGCCGAGCAGCATCGGGAGTTGAGAAATCGACAACATCGTTTGGACTCCTAAGAAGGGGAACGGATGAGCGGAGAATTAAAACCCGCGACTATAACCGCGTCCGCGACCGGCTGCAAGCGGGGGGAAACCGTTGCCGCGGGGTTGGCGACGGTGCGGCCGTGGGGAAGTTCAACCCGGCAATTTTTTTTTCCGCAAATCACCTCGCGTTTGTTGCATAATCACGCGGTCGCGCAAGTCAGCGCGGCCAGGCCGGCTGAGCCGGCGAATTGTGCGCCATCGAATTCCATGCTATCCAAAATTCTATTCACCCTCGCCGTGATATTCGGC
Organism: Gammaproteobacteria bacterium; assembly: GCA_028817405.1. Classification (GTDB taxonomy): domain Bacteria; phylum Pseudomonadota; class Gammaproteobacteria; order Arenicellales; family Poriferihabitantaceae; genus JAHRAW01. Next base: position 22,486 of record JAPPPS010000039.1, on the reverse strand, counting down.
GTCATCGTTTTCTTTCGCCATCGCCATGGCCATGGCCGCGCGTTGCCGGCCGCGGGCGCGGTTGATGCGGCCGGCGCGGCCGGCGCGGAATCGGCCGGCGGTTCGATTCCGCCGCGCGTGTTGGCGTATGGTCTTCTGGGCATTTTAGGCGGCGTCGCGGTTTTGATTTTCGCGCTGGACAAGCAACGCGGCGAACGCATCGTCACCGTTCGCGTGACCGCCGCCGCCACCGAGGCCGTCACCGAATACCGCGCCCGGCGCCGCGCCATCGACGGGCGAAACTTCACCACCGTCGACGGTGTGCGCGTCACCCCGACGGCCGGCGACCGCATCGAGATGCGAGCGCCATGATTCTGTTACTGCCGCACCGGCCGCCGGCCACGCTCGCCCTCATCGGCGTCTCGACCGCGCTGTATGTCGCGGTCTTTCCCCTCGGCTTGCATTCCCTCACCGCGCCGCTGCTGATTTCCGAATACACGCGCCCGCTGCTGCCGGAAATTCGCGACGGCCAACTGTGGCGGCTGGTAACCCCGGTGTTCCTGCACTTCGGCATCTTCCACATCGTGTTCAACATGCTGTGGACTTGGGAACTCGGCCGGCTGATTGAGTCGCGGCACGGCGCGCTCGGCTTGCTGGGTTTAACCGCGCTCATCGGCGTCGCCTCCAACCTCTGCCAATACGCGGTCGACGGCCCATGGTTCGGCGGCATGTCCGGCGTGATTTACGGTTACTTCGGCTACTTGTGGATGCAGGGCGTGTTCAATCCGGCCTTCGGCATGCGTTTGCGGCGGCCGGTGGTTTATCTGTTGCTCGGCTGGCTGGCGTTGTGCTGGTCGGGAATTCTCGAAGCGTTGTTCGATTTAAGAGTCGCCAACACCGCGCACACCATCGGCCTCATCAGCGGCATCGTACTGGCGTTCGCGTTCATCGGAGTCGGACGGTGGGGGCGCGCATGAGCAAAGATAAAAGCCAAGCGACGGCCGCGACGCTCGAGCCGGTCGACAGTCGGTACGACGGGCCGGCGTTGGAAAAGACGGTGCTGGCGTTCTGGGAATCGCGCGCGATTTTCAACCAGACCGTCGAGCAGAGTCGCGGGCGGCCGCGTTTCAGTTTTAACGAAGGCCCCCCCACGGCCAACGGCAAGCCCGGCATTCATCATGTGCTGGCGCGCGCGTTCAAAGACATTTATCCGCGTTTCAAAACCATGCGCGGCTACTACGCGCCGCGCAAAGGCGGCTGGGATACGCACGGTTTGCCGGTCGAACATGAGATTGAAAAGGAACTCGGCATATTCGACAAAAAAGCAATCGAGCAGCAAGTCGGCGTCGCGGAATTCACCCGCCGCTGCCGCGAGTCGGTGATGACTTACATCGGCGAGTGGGAGGAGATGACGCGGCGCATGGGTTACTGGGTCGACCTCGGCGACGCTTACTACACGCTCGACAACGACTACATCGAGTCGACTTGGAACTTGCTGAAAATCATCTGGGACAAGGGGCTGATATACCAGGGCTACAAAGTGGTGCCGTACGACCCGCGCATCGGCGCCACGCTGTCGTCGCATGAAGTCGCGCAAGGCTACAAGGAAGTCGAAGACCCGTCCATCACGGTGCGATTCCAACTGCGCGATGAACCGAATGCATCGTTCTTGGTTTGGACGACCACACCGTGGACCTTGCCGGCTAATTTGTTGTTGGCGGTTGGCGATGACATCGATTATGCGCGCGTTGTTTTTAACGGTGGCGACGGTGACGGTAGCGGCGACGGTAATGGTAACGACGGTGACGAAATATTAATTTTAGCGCGCGATTGCATTGCATCGGTACTCGGCGATAATTCGGAATCGTACAAGGTATTGGAAACCGTCAAAGGCCGCGACTTGGTTGGCTTGCGTTACCAACGATTATTTGACTACTTGGATGTCGACGGCGGCGGCGAGAACGGGAACCGCGGCGAACCGTTCCGCGTGGTCACCGCCGATTTTGTCACCACCGAAGACGGTACCGGCATCGTGCATTGCGCGCCGGCGTACGGCGTCGATGACTTGGCATTGGGCCAGCGCGAAGGTTTGCCGGTCATCCACGGTGTCGGTTTGGACGGTTGTTTTGTCGACGCGGTAACGCCGGTGGCGGGGATGTTTTTCAAAGCCGCCGACCCGGTCATCACCGGCATGCTGACCGAGCGCAAATTGTTGTTTCGCAACGCCAAAATCCTGCACAACTATCCGTTCGGCTGGCGCACCGGCGACCCGCTGATATACTACGCGAAGGAAGCGTGGTACATCAAAACCACCGCCATCGCCGCGCGCATGGTGGAATTAAACCGCACCATCAACTGGGTGCCGCGCGCGACTCGCGACGGCCGTTTCGGCAAGTGGTTGGAAAACAACATCGACTGGGCGTTGTCGCGCGAACGGTTTTGGGGTACGCCGCTGCCGCTGTGGCACGACGGCGACGGCGACTACATCTGCATCGGCGCGCGCAGCGAGTTGGAAGCGTTAACCGGCCAATCGCTCGCCGACACCGACTTGCACCGCCCACAAATCGACGCCGTCACATTCACCCGCGACGGCAAAACTTACACCCGCGTGCCGGAAGTCATCGACTGCTGGTTCGACTCCGGCGCGATGACCTACGCGCAGTGGCATTATCCGTTCGAGAACCGCGAAGAATTCGATCAGCATTTCCCCGCCGACTACATCTGCGAAGCCATCGACCAAACGCGCGGCTGGTTTTACACCTTGCATGCCATCGCCGCGTTGGTGTCGGACCGCGTCGCGTTTAAGAACTGCGTGTGCTTGAGTCACATCGTCGATGAACACGGCAAGAAAATGTCCAAGTCGCAGGGCAACATCGTCGACCCGTACGATGTGTTCGACAGCGTCGGCGCCGACTCGTTACGGTGGTTGTTCCTGGCGCGCACCGCGCCGGAGGGCCAGAAGCGCATCTCCACCGCCATCGTGCGCGAAGTCACCGCGTCCTTCGTCAACACCTTCTGGAACACCTACGCGTTTTTTATTTTGTATGCGCGCATCGACGGCATCGACTTGAACCGCGATGTCGCGCACGCCAAACGCCCGGAAATCGACCGCTGGATTCTCGCGCTGGCGCATCAAACCGTACAAACCGTCACCGAAGCGCTGGATGAATACGACGCGCGCCGGGCCGGCGAAGCGATTGAAAAATTGGTGGACCAATTAAGCAACTGGTATGTGCGGCGCAACCGCCGGCGGTTTTGGAAGAGCGCGCATGGCGACGACAAACAAGCGGCGTATCTGACGCTGTTTGAATGCATCGATTTGTGCCACCGCATCATGGCGCCGTTCATGCCGTTCTTGTCGGAAGCGGTATACCGCAACTTGCACCGCGCCGCCATCGACGCCGGCGCGGCGGAAAGCGTGCACTTAACTGTGTGGCCCGAATACAACGCGCAATTAATTGACCGCCGACTCATCTTCGAGATGGACGCGGTGCAGCAAGTGGTCGCGTTGGGGCGTTCGGCGCGCGAAGACAGCCGCATTCGCGTCCGCCAGCCGTTGTCGCGCCTTCTCATCAGCGTCGGCGCCGGCGCCGGTGATGCGGACGCGCGCGCCGCCATCGACAAACACCGCGCGCACATCGCCGACGAACTCAACATCAAAGCCGTGGATTTCATCGCCCGCGACGCCGACTTGGTGAGTTATGTATTGACTCCCGACTTCCGCCGCCTCGGCAAACGGCACGGCCGCCTGATGCCGGCCATCAAAGCCGCGTTGGCGCGCCTCAGCGGCACCGCGGAGGCCGCGCGCATCGCCGCGCAAGTCCACGCCGGCGAGCGCTTCACCTTGCCCATCGACAGCGCGGATGGCGTCGCGCCAGTCGAGTTCGAGCCGGACGATATTCGCGTGCAAACCGCCGCCGCCGAGGGCTATGCCTGCGCGCGCGACGCTCGATTCTTGGTCGCGCTGGACACCGCGTTGGACGAGGCATTGGTGGTCGAGGGCGTCGCGCGCGAAGTCGTGCGCAGCGTGCAGGACGCGCGCAAGTCAGCCGGCTTGGAAGTCGCCGACCGCATCAAACTGTCCATCCGCGGTTCGCCGCGCGTCGAGCAAGCGTTGCGCGCGCACCGCGACTACATCATCGGCGAAACTTTGGCGGCGGAGTTGACGGAATTGCCCGGCGACGGTGACGGTGACGGTGACGCTGGTGATGCCGGTAAAACCGATGCCGCGCATGACTTCACCGCCGCGCGCGAAGTGGATGGCGAGCGGTGGGAATTGGCGCTCAGCAAGTTCGCGCGATGAAAGTGTTGGTCACCGGCGCGGCCGGTTTTATCGGCGCGGCGTTGTGCGCGCGGTTGCTGGCGCGCGGTGACCGCGTGGTGGCGGTCGACAACTTGAGCGACTACTACGATGTCGAGTTGAAAAAGGCGCGCGTGGACAATCTGCAAACCGCGGATGCAAAAAACGCATTCGACTTCCGCCGCATCGATGTCTCCGACCGCGCCGCGATGGCGGCGTTGTTCCGCGGCGACGATTTCGACGCGGTGGCGCACTTGGCGGCGCAGGCCGGCGTTAGATATTCGCTGGACAACCCCAACGCGTATATCGACGCCAACTTGGTCGGCTTCGGCAACCTTCTCGAAGGCTGCCAGCGCGCGTCGGTCGCGCACTTGGTTTATGCGTCCAGCAGTTCGGTTTATGGCAACGCATCGCCGCCGTTCACCGAGTCCGCGCGCGTCGATGCGCCGGTGTCGTTGTATGCCGCGACCAAAAAAGCCAACGAGTTGATGGCGCATGCGTACGCGCACTTGTACCGATTGCCATGCACCGGTTTGCGTTTCTTCACCGTCTACGGCCCGTGGGGCCGCCCCGACATGGCGTTCTTCAAGTTCGCCAAGTTGATGTTGGCCGGGCGGCCAATACCGGTTTATAACCACGGCGACTTGAGCCGCGACTTCACCTACATCGACGATGTCGCGGAGGCGGTGGTGCGGGTTATCGACTCGCCACCGCAGCCGGCCGATGCCGCGGCCAACTCCGCGGCCGACTCCGCAGCCGACGATGCGTCGCACCGCATCTACAACCTCGGCAACGGTGCGCCGGTTAAACTCATGGACTACATTCGCGCGTTGGAAGTCGCGCTCGGCGTTAAAGCGCAATGCGAAATGCTGCCGATGCAAGCCGGCGATGTGAACGCCACTTGCGCCGACACCGGCGCGCTGGCGGCCGACTTCGGTTTCACGCCGTCCACCTCGGTCGCGGACGGTCTCGCCGCGTTCGCCGACTGGTATCGCGCCTACTATAAAATTCCGCGCGCCGCACCATGAATCCCAAACAACGCTTGCTGGAAAAAATTGGCCGGCGCGAGGCCGTGGTCGCCATCTACGGCCTCGGTTATGTCGGCTTGCCGCTGGCGTTGCGATTCGCCGAGGCCGGATTCGCGGTCACCGGCTTCGATGTCGACGCGGACAAAGTCGCGCAACTGAACACCGGCAAAAGTTACATCGAGCGCATCCCCGACCGCGCCGTCGCCGATGCCGTCGCCGGCGCATCCAAAACCGCGCGCGGTCTGACCGCCACCGCCGACTACGCGCGCACCGCGCAGGCCGATGCGCTCATCATCTGCGTGCCGACGCCGCTCGGCAAACACCGTGAGCCGGACTTGCGTTATGTCACCGACACCATGGACGGCATCGCGCCGCACTTGCAGCGCGGGCAGTTGGTCGCGCTGGAAAGCACCACCTATCCCGGCAGCACCGAAGAGGAAATCTTGCCGCGCATCGAGGCGCGCGGCCTGCGCGCCGGCGAAGATGTGTTCTTGGTTTATTCGCCGGAGCGCGAAGACCCCGGCAACCCCGACTTCAACACGCGCACCATTCCCAAAGTGTGCGGCGGCCACACCGTCGACTGCCTGCAAGTCGGGGCAGCGTTATACGCCGCGGCCATCGACCGCGTAGTGACGGTGAGTTCCACGCGCGCCGCGGAGATGACCAAGTTGCTGGAGAACATCTACCGCGCGGTCAACATCGGATTGGTCAACGAACTGCAGTTGGTCGCCGACAAAATGCGCATCGACATGCACGAGGTCATCGACGCCGCGGCCACCAAACCGTTCGGTTATACGCCGTTTCGCCCCGGCCCCGGCATGGGCGGCCACTGCCTGCCGATTGACCCGTTTTATTTGGCGTGGAAAGCGAAAGAGTACGGCGTCAACTCGCGTTTCATCGAACTCGCCGGCGAAGTCAACGCCGCCATGCCGCTGTGGTATGTCGACAAAGCCGTCGCCGAACTCAACCGCGCCGGCAAAGCGGTGCGCGGCGCATCGATTCTCATCCTCGGCGTCGCGTATAAAAAAAACATCGACGACATGCGCGAATCCCCGGCCCTGAAAATCATCGACGCATTGCGCGACCAAGGCGCGAACATCGCATACCACGACCCGCATGTCCCGCGCCTAAACAAACTCCGCGACTACCGCCTCGACCTGCAGAGCAAACCCCTAACCGCCGACCTGCTGGCAAACAGCGACTTGGTCATCCTCTGCACCAACCACGACCGCCTCGACTACCCCCTCATCGCCAAACACAGCCCGCGAATCATCGACACCCGCGGCGCGCTTAGAAACTTGGCGGAAGACGGGTAACAAGCGGTGGTTTTCCGTCGGTGTTTCCGGCCGCCGACTCCAGCGGCCGGCTGGATTGTTTCTTGGCGGTCTACGTGCGGCTCGGGCGAGGTTCCGGGTGAAGTGTAGCGCCGATTGAATTTGATTTGATTAAATTCGATTTTATCGAACGCCTTTGCAATGCCGACTTTATGCACGGGAGCGCTGACAACATGCCGGTAATCAAAACCATCGGGTTCGTTTTGGTAAAACCGTCCCCATGGGTCAACCATCAGGTAACTTTCGGTCATTTCGCCGTTGTCTTCTGACGCCATAACGCCGGAAAAATCTTTATGGTGGTCGAGAAAAGACATAAAGCGACCATCGCTTATTTTGAGCGGCGCTTGTTTGGATGAGATTCCCGATGTGTCCGCGACAGGCAACATCTTAAACACTTTCCAGCGGTCGGGTTGAGTCGCTTCAAGCAGAGGGCGCAAGTCGCACCGCCAATTTTCGGCGTTGATGACGGTGTTCAATTTGCATTCGATGCCGGGGTGGCGTGCGCGCGCCAGTTGAAAAATTTCAGCGATGCGTTGAATGGAAATTTGTTTTCCGGATGTATCGCAACGCCCGATTTTTGCGTTAATGCCGGCATCGGCAGAATCCGCACTGATGCCGAGTATTTGTAACTTCGGCGCCCATGCTTTGATGAACGCGTCATCCATCAAATAGCCGTTGCTGATGATGGACAGCGCGAATCCGAGTTCATCGGCGTGGGCCATAATTTTACCCAGAGGCCCGCGCCCATTCCTCCAGAGCAAGAGCGGTTCTCCGCCGGCCAGATTCAGACGGATGCCATTCCATTCGCCCGGAACATGCTTAGGCGACTCTTGAATCTCGGTCAGCAACTTTTCCCATCGTTGAGGAAAGCGCCAGATTTCCCGCGCGGAGGATTTGGGCCAGTGGGCAAAACAATAGCGGCAACGAAAGTTGCATGCCTCCAGAATGTGCCAGTTGACGACCAACTGGCCCGGCGTCGTTTTATTCATGTTAAAAATCCTCCGCAACGCGGCAACCGCCGCGCATAAATTTGCGCTGGCGCTGTCTGCTGGCGCGATAGATGGTGATGGCTTTGCCATGGGGCGTGGCAACCAACAGCCAGCCCTCGATTTTTTCAAGGCGGCGAATGATTTCCCGCACTTGCGCGGCGCGTCTTTGCACGCGCGGCGAGGAATGTTTTTTGAGCCAGCGGCGCAGGCGCGGGGCGTGCTTGTTCACTTGGCGACGGGTCAGCAGAAGCCCGCCACGTTGACGCTCCCCGTATCGCATGAGAATGCTGATGTCGGTGTCGTTGCGCCCGCGTTGGCGCTGGCGCTTTTGGCAGTGGCGGGTGATTTGGGTGGACATATTTCTTCCAGGGAATGCTTGATTTAAGGGAATAACGCAAAAATAGGGCATTCCCTCTGTAAAGTCAACACCCAAATTTGCTTTTTTTTGCGAAAAATGAAAAAATCCCCGGAAATGCAAGCAGAAACCACATATTTAGCCGTTCTCGGCCGGGTGCTTGCCCAAAAGCGCAAGCGCCTGGGGAGAGAATGGGACCAGGCGCGCGCCGCGCGACAAGCGGGCATCAGCCGCTCGACCTGGTCGCGCCTGGAGAACGGCGAATCCGCGCCGGACGCCATTCAACTTGCTCAAATTGCCGACATGTTCGGCACGACCGCCCCGGAGTTTCTCGCCGAAGTGGAAAGGGTTTGCGATGGCCTGCGAAAAAGAGGAGTCAAAGTTCACATGGAAAAACAGAAAAAAACCTCTGTCGCAGGCGGCATCGGCTTGGCGTTGCTGGGCACCGCCGCGTTGGCGGGAATTGCCGCCGCTGTTCTTGCGGCGGATGACTCGGATGAGACCAAGAATAAAGAGGAGTAACCGTCACTGCACAATCCCCGCTTGACACCGCCCCATCACGCCCGGATTTTCCCCGCGAACACCGCGGCCATGTATTCCAACGTTTTGTTCATGCGCCGGTTGATTTCGATTTTGTCGTCCACCACGCCGATGCGGCGGTCGCTGGGCTGGCCGGCGGATGGGCGCGCGTAATACACGCCGGTGTCTTCGACGCGCGAGGATTGGGTGGCGGCGTATCCGGCCGCATAAAGGTCTGAAAACGTCTATTTTTGCCGGCGCTTACAGGCGAAATTTTTTACATCCGCTGGACGACAATGTTTCCGTTATAATGCCCCGCTCCGCCGGCATGCGGCCTCCGTTTTTCCTGAGAAGACCGTCGCGCCGCCACTTACACTCCTTCAATCCGGGACTGAAAACATGAAGATTCGATATGTGCTGATGAGTTGCAACAGCAACAAAAACTATCTCGGCTACTGGCCGATAGTGGCGCGGGCGTGGCGGAAATTAGGCATTACGCCGGTGCTGTTTTTTATCCGGGACTCGGACACCCCCCCCCGCGACGGACGGCATCGTGCACGAATTGGAGCCGCTGGCCGGTGTGGAGATGGCGGTGCAATACACTTGGGCAAGATTCTGGGGCGCGCAACTGTACCCCGATGATGTGGTGACCACCAGCGATGTGGACACTGTACCGCTGTCGAGAAATTATTTTGTCGACCAATTGCAGGACATCCCCGATGACCGATATGTTCACATCTGCTCACTGGATACAGTGAGGCCGGTCCGGCGGGTGGCTCTTCTTTCCGACCCGAACGCGGAATGGGTTGTGCGGGCGGATGATGTCTGGCGGTTTCGCGCTTTCTACCATATCGCCCGCGGTGGTTTGTTCAAGGAAGTCCTGACGCTGCCCGATGACTGGGAACAAGCCGCGCGTGAAATGGCGCCCTATAATCTGGACCCGATGCCCAACGATAATCGGGGCCGTACTTCATCCGCCGGCTGGGGCGGGGACGAGTTGTATCCCACCGCAAAAATTCATGCTTATCAGGACCAGTCGATTTTCAAGGTTTTGGTGCATAAAAACGCTCTCCTTTCCGCTGAAGGCCGGCTACTGGACGGAGGAAAGCGGCTTGACGGTTGGGGCGTGTGGGATTCGACTCTGCTCAAACAAGGCCATTATTCGTATATGCATGTGCGCCGGCCATGCACCACCGGGGCTTTGGCGATGATAGATTACCTTCTGGAAGACAACCAGCCTCCCGGCAAGGTGCAGAAATGGCGGGCTGTTGAGAAAAACTTCCTCGAACATCAAGAAAAACTGTCCGCACAAATGATGTATGCCGTGCAACTGTTTCTGATGTCATGCTTCGTCAAAAACCGTTCACCGCTGGACATTGCTTGCTCGCGGCAGATGCGGAGCATTCTGAAAAATGCACTGAAAGCGAAGTTGAAAGTCTTGTTGTGCCGGCTTTCCTGACGGAGACACCAAGAGTCGGCATGCTTTCGTTTTTCGCGGGAAAACCCGTCGCGCCCAATTTGCGCTTACTCAACCCGGAACTGAAAACATGAAAATAAAATACGCGCTGATAAGTTGCAACAGCAATATGAACTACCTCGGTTACTGGCCGGTTGTGGCCGCGGCATGGCGAAAACTGGATATTACGCCGGTGCTGTTCTTCATCCGGGATTCGGACACCGTCTCTCCGCCGCCCGCCGACGGCATCGTGCATACACTGGAGCCGCTGGCCGATGTGGAGATGTCCGCGCAATACACTTGTGCCAGATTCTGGGGCGCGCAACTGTACCCCGATGATGTGGTGGCCACCAGCGATATGGATTTGATGCCACTGTCGAAGAAGTATTTTATCGGCCAGTTGCAGGACATCCCCGACGACGGTCATGTTCATCTCTGCATCCTGAACATGGTGAGCCCCGCCCGGCGAGTGGCTCTTCTTTCCGACCCGAACGCGGAATGGGTGGTGCAAGCGAATGATGTTTGTAAATTTCGCGCTTTCTGCCACATTGCTCGCGGTAGTTTGCTCAAAAAAATCTTGGCACTGCCCGATGATTGGGAACAAGCCGCGCGTGAAATGGCACTTTATAACCTGGACCCAATGCTCGATGATGACCGAAGTCGTACTCTATCCGCCAGATGGGGCTGTGATGAGTGGTATCCCACCGCAAAAATTCATGCATGGCAAGACCAGTCAATTTTCACGGTGTTGGTGCATAAAAACGCTTTCCTTTCCCTGCAAGGCCGGTTGAAGAGCAGAGGGAAGCGGCTTGACGGTTGGGGTGTATGGGATTCGACATTGCTTAAGCAAGGTTATTATTCGTATATGCATGTGGGTCGGCGTTGTACGCCGGAGTCTTTGGCGCTGATGAATTACTTGCTGGAAGATAACCAGCCTCCCGGCAAGGTGCAGAAATGGCGGGCTGTTGAGAAAAACTTCCTCGAACATCAAGAAAAATTGTCCGCAAAAATGATGTATGCCGCGCAACTGTTTCTGATGTCCTGCTTCTTCAGAAACCGTTCACCACTGGACATTGCCTGCTCGCGGCAGATGCGGAGCATTCTGAAAAATGCACTGAAAGCGCAGTTGAAATCCCTGTTGCGACGGCTTTCCTGACGGAGGGCGCAAAAACACAAATAAAAGCAACATAAAACCATGTTTTCAGTGCGCGATTTTACCCCATCACGCCCGGATTTTCCCCGCGAACACCGCGGCCATGGCTTCCAGCGTTTTGTTCATGCGCCGGTTGAGTTCGATTTTGTCGTCCAACGCGCCGATGCGGCGGTCGCCGGGCTGGCCGGCGGCCGCCACCGTCTCCCCGGGGACGATGCTCCGGCCGTGGACGACCGTATAGCCCAGTTCACCAAGCCAGCCGAGGGTGGCTTGTTCCAAGTCGTCTTCAACAATTCCGCGCATGGTTTTAGCGGTTGCTTGCCGCAAGAACAAGCGAGACGATTACAGCAACCGAATTTTCCCGTTCACTTGAACGGAAAAACTGGAGTTTATTTTTGCGCGCCGCGTTTTTCGCATGATGTCGGGCCATGCTTTGATTAATTTCCATGATTTAACCCAGTAGGTCTGGTCGTTCCAGCCGGGCAAAAGAAAAAACCACACCATGCCGGAGGCTTTGACGAGTTCCCGTTCCCCATGGTTTTTCTGAAACTTGTCGGAAGTCACGACCGTCCAACGCCGGCCGCTTTGCGAGAGACTCCCCGCCCACTCTTCATCGGATGTATCGGAAGGAAAACCGTCTTGAAGGTGAGTGACATCGGCCTCCGCCCCGCACAATGCATCGATTGCGCCCGCAAGCGCCGGCGGAAGATTGTTGTCCATAAAGAACAACATCACGCCGCCAAACGCCGAAGCAGCGCCCTCTCATACTTGACCGCGCTTTTTACCCCGTCCTCGGGGACGCGGTATATGGACGCGACAAAAGGCGCATTGCGGTTGTCCGCCAAATAACTTTTATACAGCACCTGAGTCGGAACGCAGAACTTCGTCAGCACCGGCGCGCCGAAAGAATACCGGCCGTCAATCATGATTCGGCGGGAATTCTTCACCGGATACCATCTCACCGGCATCTTTTTCTCGTATTCCAGGGATTTAAGAATGCCGTTGGACAAGGTTTTGTCGATGGCCGACCAGTCGGCGGCCGGCGCGGCGCCGAGAGATTCCAGCGCGCGCGCATAAAGGCGTTCGCCTTCCTTCGGGAAGCGCTGGTGCGAGAGCGGGTAATCGGCGCCGAAGCGCTCGCGCCCATACTCCGCCATGCGGCAAACCACCCGCCAACCGACGCCCTTGTCGAGGAAAGCGTTAATGACGCGCAACTCCATCATGTCCTTGAAAGTGAGGTAGTACATCGTGTCCAGTTTTTCCGCTTTCCCGCCCCAGAGTCCGCCGGCCCCTTTGTATTTTTTTACAAAGCGGCTCACGCGACTCTTGCTGATGGCGGTCAGGCGGTGGACTTCCGAGATGGGGTAAACCCCTGCGCCGATGAGTGACTGGGTCATGCTGTCGTCCTGTGGTGGGCGGCGAGTATAGCGTTTTTTGTCTCGCGCGCCAACGGCGGCGGCTTTTTCATGTTCGCGGATGTTTCATGGCGGCGACGGTGGCGCGATTTTACTCTTTTGCGCCGCGAATTATGCGCGGATTTTTCCCGCGAATACCGCGGCGGTGGCCAACAGCAGGGCGGATAGATACAGGAAAGTCGTCCAGCCGGAGTATTGGTAGACGTAGCCCGGCAGCCAGGAGCCGAGCGCGCCGCTTAAGTAATAAACCGAAACATACAAACCGTTGACCACGCCTTTGTGTTCGGTGGCGCGTTCGTTGACCAAGCCGGACAGCGCGGCGTGGATGGAGAACATGCCGGCGGCGAAGATGAACATGGTGGCGAACAGCGCGGGGATGTTCGGCGACAAGTACGCGGCGAGACCGATGAAGTTGACGCCGAGGCCGGTGAGCAGCGCGCGGCGCACGCCGCCGATGGCGCGAATCATGCGCTCGGATAAAATCGCGATGGGGACGCAAACTAAATAACCGGTGTATGCCAGCGAGATGCCGAACGGGCCGATGGCCGGGTCGATGTCGGAACTGCGAAACGGCAACAGGTTTAATGCGCCGGAGAACACCAAGAAGGCGGCGAACAACACCAAGTAACAGTGACGGTATAACGGGTCGGATAACACGCGCCGGATGCTGCGCAAGTCGAGGCGTTGGAAATTGATTTCGGCGTCGGCGTCGGTGTAACGCAGCGCGACCCACAACGGTACCAACGCCAAGCCCATGCATACGAACATCCACTGCCAGCCGACCCATTCGACCAGCGCGCCGCTCAACACGCGACTCAAGAATCCGCCCAGCACGGTGGCGCCGATATACCAACCCATCGCGCGCCGCACTTCGCCGGGCCGGGCCATGGTCGCGCAGTAAGTCATCAGCGCGGTGAAGATGGCCGGCAACAACAAGCCTTGCAGGAAACGCAATGCCAGCAGATGCCAGAACGCGGTGGCGAAGAAGAACGCGAGTTGGTCGAGGATTAACAACAACACCGCGCCGCGCAGCATGGTGCGCGCGGGGATGGCTTGCAGGAAGTAACCGTAGACGATGGGCGCGAGGCCGAGCGGCGCCAAAGTTAAGGTGACCAACAACGCGCTGTCGGCCGCGCTGACGCCGAACTCGGCGCTGAGCAACGGCAGGATGGGTTGCGGCGTATACAAAGTGCAGAACGACAGCACGGTCGCGGCCAAGGCGAGGGAGAGGTTTTTGTCCATGGATGTGTGCGAATTTTTCGCGGACCGAATTGCGATTTGCAATTCACCGCGCGTTTAGTTTAGGGTCGCCGCAAGATACACGCACGAGGAAACGCCCATGTCAACGCATCGCAATTCGCATCGCAATTTCGCCGCCGGCGCCGCCGCGCTGTTTGAGCCGGAGACGCGCCGCGCGATTATCGACGACCCGCGCCGCTACGCGCAACAGGCCGGCGCGGATGTCGCCGGCAAAGAGGTCGTGGTGGTCAAATGCACCGCGCAGGTGTGTTATCTCCCGGTTCAACGCCCGCCCGAAGATGCCGCGCTTGGCGCCGGCCTGTCGGACAACCAACTGCGCGGCGTGACCGCGGCCGGCAACACCCCGGCCGGCACCGCCGGTTCATTAGGCACCGTCGGCACATTATGCTCCACTTATAGTTCGTCCAGCACGGTCGGCACCGCGGGCTGCGGTTGACGGTAACCGTCGCGCGCGCCGTCACCCGGCCGCGCGGAATCCGGCACCGTCCTCCGCCACGCGTCCTTGGTTGACGAGGAACTGCAGCGCGCCGAGAATCGAGCGCTCGGCCGCGGAGTGCAACGCGGAGTCGAGTCCTAAATAAATGCGCGCGCGCATGGTAGCGATGTCAACGCAACCGTCGGCCACCGCATCGAACACTTGCTCGACGCGCTGCAAGCGGTGCGCAATCACTTGCTCGATAAACGCGCGCGGTTGCTCGATGGCCGCGCCGTGCGTCGGGCGGTAGCGCGTCTCCGGCCGGCGTTTTAATTTTTCCAAACTGGCGAGATAGTCGGCGACATCACCGTCCGGCGGCAGCACCGCGGTGCTCGCCCACGCCATCAGTTGGTCGCCGCAGAATAAAGTGTTCTCTTCCGGCAACGCCAAGCAGATGTGGTTGGCGCAATGCCCCGGTGTATGCACCGCGCGCAGATGCCAGTCCAAGCCGGCGACGCTGTCACCGTCGCCGAGTCGGTGGTCGGGAATGAAGTCGCGGTCGGCGCCGGTTGATTGCATGTTCGATGCGACATTTGTTGCGGCATTTGATGCAACGATATGCGGACCAAAACCGTAAGTCGGGGCGGCGGTTTTTTCTTGCAGCAACGCACAGCCCGGCGAGTGGTCAGCGTGGGTGTGGGTGGCGATGATGTGGGTGACTTTTTCCGCGCGCAGTCCGTCGATGACGGCGTCGATATGCGCGGGCGATGCCGGGCCGGGGTCGATGACCGCCACTTCACGGTTGCCGATGATGAAAGTGGAAGTGCCATGGAAAGTAAACGGGCCGGGGTTGCGCGCCACCACGCGGCGCACCAGCGGCGACAATCGCTCAACCATGCCGTAGCGAAATTCAAACGCGCGGTTGAAACGAATCGTCATGCGTTGTGCGCCGGCGCATGTTCATGTGGCGCGCGCAAGTCGGCGAGAAATTCGCGCAGCGTTTGGTCGCCGGCCTGCGCGCGCAAAGCGTCGACGATGTCGCGAATCAAACCCGGGCCGCGGTAGATGAAGCCGGTGTAAATCTGCACCAAGTCGGCGCCGGCCTGAAACTTTTCCAGCGCGCGCGCGGCCGAGTCGACGCCGCCGACGCCGATGATGGGAATCTCGCCTTGCAAGTTGCGGAACAAACGCGCGACCGTGGCGGTGGCGACATCAGCCAACGGCGCGCCGCTTAAACCGCCTGACTCATTCGCCAACGCATGCCTTTCGATGCCGGCGCGCGAAGATGTTGTGTTGGTCGCGGCGACGGCGTCGATGCGATGCTTGCGCGCCAAGTTTGCGACGGTGTCGAGCGCGGCGGCGTCGAGGTCCGGGGAAATTTTCAGCGCCAGCGGTACGCGCCGGCCATGCGCATCGGCGAGTTGCATGCGGCGACGGTCTAATGCGCTGAGCAACGGGTCCAGCGCGTCGACATGCTGCAAGTCGCGCAAGTTCGGCGTGTTCGGCGATGAGATGTTGAGCGCGACATAGTCGGCGAATTCATGCGTCGCATCCAAACAAGCGATGTAGTCATCGGCCGATTTATCAAACGCGGTCGCGGCGTTCTTGCCGATGTTAACGCCGGTGATGATGCGCGCGTCGTTGCCGGCGCCGGCGAGATTGCGGCAGAACGCCGCCAAGCCGACGCTGTTGAAACCCATGCGGTTGATGAGCGCGTTGTGGTTTTCGATGCGGAACAAACGCGGCCGCGAGTTGCCGGGCTGCGGCAACGGCGTGACGGTGCCGAGTTCAATGAAGCCGAAGCCGAGCGCATGCAGCGCGTTGCCGGCGCGCGCGTGCTTGTCCAGCCCGGCCGCCAAGCCGACCGGATGGGGAAAGCGCATGCCCATGACTTCAACCGGCAAATCGGCGATGCGCTCGCGATGGAGTCGCGCCAACAACGCGCACAAGGTTTTGCTGCGCGACGCGGCCGCCAACGCGCCAACGCCGACATCGTGCGCGCGCTCCGCTTCCAACGCGAACAAGATTCGGCGCAGCGCGGAATACATCGGCGGGGAAGGGCGTGGGGAAGCGTGCGCGGCCGGGCGGGGTTATTGTTCGCGCTGTTGCCCGGCCGCCAGTTGCGCGGCGCGGCCGGTGTAAGTCGCGGGCGTCAACGCGCGCAAGCGGCGTTTCGCGTCGTCCGGAATCGACAAGGCGTCGATGAAAGCATGCAAGGTGTCGCGGTTGATGCGGTCCGCGCCGCGCGTCAACGCCGCGAGTTTCTCATACGGTTGTTCGACGCCGTATCTGCGCATCACGGTTTGAACCGCCTCGGCCAACACTTCCCAATGGCGGTCGAGGTCGCGGTCGATTTGCGCCGCGTTGAGTTGCAGTTTCGACAAGCCGCGCAGCGTTGAATCGACGGCCAGTACACTGTGACCGATGCCGACGCCGAGGTTGCGCATCACCGTGGAGTCGCTCAAGTCGCGCTGCCAGCGACTCACCGGCAACACCGCCGCGAAATGCTGCAGCAGCGCGCAACTCATGCCGAGGTTGCCTTCCGAATTTTCAAAATCAATCGGGTTAACTTTATGCGGCATGGCGCTCGAGCCGATTTCGCCGGCGACCGTGTTCTGGCGAAAATAATCCAGCGCGATATAACCCCATGCATCACGGTTGAAATCGATGAGCGCGTTGTTAAATCGGCACAGCGCATGACACAGCGCGGCGATGTAGTCATGCGGTTCGATTTGCGTGGTCAGAGGTTGGTAACGCAAACCCAAACGCGCGACAAAATCCGCGGCCACGGCCGGCCAGTCGATGCTTGGATACGCGTTCGTGTGCGCGTTGAAGTTGCCGCTCGCGCCGTTGATTTTCCCCATGACTTGCGCCGCATCAAATTCATTGCATGCGCGCTCCAAACGCGCGGCGACGACCGCGAATTCTTTGCCCACGGTGGTCGGGCTGGCTGGTTGACCGTGAGTGCGCGCGAGCATCGGTTGCGTTGCGTGTTCGCATGCCAAGCCGCGCAAGAATTCCACCAACGCGCGCATCTTTGGCGCGATGACTTCGGCGCGCGCGCGTTTGATGTTGAGCGCGTAAGCCAAGTTGTTGATGTCCTCGGAAGTGCAGGCGAAGTGAATGAACTCGCTCGATGCGGCAAGCGCCTTGCGTCCGGCCACGGATTCTTTTAAGAAATACTCGACCGCTTTGACATCGTGGTTGGTGGTGGCCTCGATGGTTTTGATTCGCCCGGCATCTTGCAACGAAAAATTGGCGACCAACCGGCGCAGGAATTTTTTGTCCGCGGCCGATAAGTTCGGCAATTCTTCAACCGCGGTTTGTTCGGACAAATAAATCAACCACTCCACCTCCACCTCCAACCGCGCGCGCAGCAACGCGAACTCGCTGAAATACATGCGCAAGTCATCAACCTTGCGGTGATAACGCCCGTCCAACGGCGACAACGCGGCGAGCGCGCCCAGTTCATTCGGCGCGGCGGCGGAAAGAGAATCGTCAGTCATGTTGTTGCCTTAATTTAAAATGGGTCCGCGGCGGGTGTTGCGCCGCAATCATAACACGGGCGGGGGCGAAATGACCCGACATAAATGCCTCGCATCAAATGAGCGCCGCTTTGTGCCCGAATTCTTCCAGATGCTTCTTGTAATCCCAGACCAGGATGTCCACCGACATCCAGTTGTTTGGCGGTATGGACGGCGCGGGCGGACAAGTTTGACCGGTAACCAACGCCCAGGTCAGGCGCTCGGCTTGGCGCGCTGCGCCTTGCGCGCAGACCGGAGTTGTCAAACGCTTTTCCATGTTTGTTGCTGCATCGCCGCTTTCGATATGTTCAGCGGTTACGGTTTGTGTCAACCCTCCGCCGCGCGAATCACGCCGCCGCCGATGCAGGTGTCGTTTTGGTAGAACACGATGGACTGGCCCGGCGCGATTGCCCATTGCGGTTGCTCGAATTCGATGCGCGATTCATGCGCGTTGTTGGCGGCGATAACGCAGGCCTGGTCGGCTTGGCGGTAGCGGGTTTTGGCGGCGCATCGCAGCGGCAACGGCGACGGCGGTTCGCCCGCCACCCAGTGCACCTCTTCCGCCAGCGCCACGCGCTTGAACAGCGCCGGATGCGCGCGCCCTTGCACCGCGTAGACGAGGTTGCGCGCGACATCGGTGGCCGCGACATACCACGCTTCGCCGGCCCCGCCCACGCCCAAGCCGCGGCGCTGGCCGATGGTGTAATAACACGCGCCGTGATGCCGGCCGACGGTTTCCCCTTGCATGGTTTTAATGTCGCCGGGTTGACGCGGCAGGTATCTACTAAGAAAATCATCGAAGCGCCGCTCGCCGATGAAGCAGATGCCGGTGCTGTCTTTTTTGTCATGGGTACGCAAGTTTAACCCGCGCGCGATTCGCCGCACTTCTTTTTTACGCATCGCGCCGAGCGGAAAACGCGCCATGCCGAGCGCGTGTTGATTCAGCGTGTGCAAAAAATAACTCTGGTCTTTGGCGCGGTCGACGCCTTTCAGCAACGCATAACTTTGCCCGCGCTTTTCGCGCCGCGCATAATGGCCGGTGGCGATGCGGTCCGCGCCTAACCTGACCGCCCAGTCGAGAAATTCTTTGAACTTGATTTCTTTGTTGCACACCACATCCGGATTCGGCGTGCGCCCGTTGCGGTATTCGTCGAGGAAGACTTGAAACACCCGCGTCCAATATTCATGGGCGAAGTTGACGGTGCGCAACTCGATGCCGAGTTGGCTGCATACTTGTTCCGCGTCAGCCAAGTCTTCCGCGGCCGCGCAGTAGTCGGCGTGGTCATCCTCTTCCCAGTTCTTCATAAACAAGCCGGTGACATGATGGCCGGCCTCGAGCAACTGCGCCGCCGCCACCGACGAGTCGACGCCGCCGGACATGCCCACCACGATGTTCGCCATCGAGTCTAATTAAGTACGCTAAGTACGCGCAACCGCGGCCGGTTCCACACCGTCACCGTCGTCGCCGCTATTCGCCGCGCAACAACCGCCGCCAGAACGGTCGTTTGTTCTCGTCCGCCAGGGCGGTCAGCGGATTCAAGTCATGCCACCGTTCGGCGCGCTGCACCACCGGCGGATAACCGTTAGGGCGGAACCATGAATCGACCGTGAAGCGTTTGCCGCTTCGCGCTTCTTCGATTTGCGCGGCCCAGTGCTGGTTGAACAGCGACCGTCGATACGCCGCCTCGACCACCGTGTGATGTTTGATGAGTCCGTTCAACACGAACAACTTCATGTAGGTGGTGGTGTTGACCGCTTCGTCGATGCAGTCGAGTTGGCCCGGAAACATGTCAGCCAAGTCGCGGCCGGGCGGCAGGTCAAGCGCCAGGTCTTTATGCGTCGGCGTGCGCCGGCCAATCAAAACTTCCATCCAGCCCAGCGCCCGCGCAATCCGCGCGCGCTCCTCGGCCGGCGTGGCCGCGCGCGGGAAAAACCAGCCGGCCACGCCCTGCCACTCGATGCCCGGCAACTGTACCGTCGCCATGCGCTTGCAGCCGAAATCATGACAAACCGGAATCGCCGCCAACGAATCCACCCCCGGCGCCGGCAACACAACCCGCCCGGCCCCGGCCCCCCCCGGCAACCCGGCAACCGCCACGGCGACCAACAACAGTGTGAGCGATTTTTTCATGGCGCGGATTATACAGCGGGGGCGTCGGGCAAACGCAATTGCCAAACCACCGCCGCCGTGGGGGCGCGGTACTTCGCGGTACTTAATTGGTCCGCCGCCCGAATTCTTTGTTGGAAACTTGCATTGGGGGCTTGCATGGCGTATTGTCGCGTGGATTGTCGTTCTGCGACTGATGCCAGCCGGACGGGGAATTTCATGACCGCCGCCTCTGATGTTGCCCGCGGAACCGCTTCTGATGCTGTCCGCGATTCTGCTCTTGACTTCGCCGCCTGCGTGGTTTGCGCCGCATCCCGCGCAGGGGGTAAAATCGCCGTCGATGTCTCGTCGGCATCATCTGAGAATCTCGGAATGTCCGGAGACGCCTGAGAATCCCGGAATGTCCGGGGACGCCGTGATGTCCCGTTTTAGTGAATCGCAACCGAACCCGACCGGAGCCGCGCATGGGCTTGCCCGCATTTGACACCCTTTCCGCCGCCAAGGAACTGCAAAAAGGCGGCGAATTCTCGACCGCCCAAGCCGAGTTGGTGACTCACGCCATCGCCCAGGCGGTGCGTGAGGCCGACTCGCGCGAGGAGATTGTCGCCATCAAGAAAGGCGTCGTCGGCCTGAAAACCGATGTCGCGGCGGTCAAGGAGGATGTCGTCCAACTGAAAGCCGACAACAGAATTCTCAAGGCCGGCGTCGCCCGGGTTGAGGATGCGCTGGCGGCCACGGCGACCAAAGACGAACTCAATTTGGTGAAGAAAGATGTCGAGCACATCAAGGAAACCATGGCAACTTCCATGGCGACCAAGGCCGAACTTGCCGATGTGAAAGCCGACATCGCTGTCGTGAAAAAGGATGTCGACCACATCAAGGAAATTATGGCGACTTCCATGGCGACCAAAGCCGATATTGTCGGTATGGCGACCAAAACCGACATCGCCGGTATGGCGACCAAAACCGACATCGCCAATTCGGAAAAGCGCATCGTCAGTTGGCTGGTCGGCACGATTATCACGGTCGGGGGTTTGGCGGTCACTGTGGCGGGGTTTTTCTTTTGAGCCACGCGCCCCGCGATTTTTCTCGCCTCGCTGCCGCGGATTTGCGGTATATTTCGCGCGTGGGCGGCTTGCAATCCGCTTTGCAATCCGGTAGAGTCGTGGTTTGCAATTCGCGGGCGCGGGTGGCAAACTCGCGCATCGCGCAAACCGCCCGCCTAATCGCCGTCGCCATCGCCGTCCCCATCGCCATCGCCATCGCCGTCCCCGTCGCCATCGTCGCCGCCGTCCCCGTCCCCGTCCATTAAACCCAAGCCGAGAGTTTCATGCCTTCCTCCGCCCCTGATGCCACCCGCGAATCCGCCCCTGACGACTCCTCGCGCGTTGAGGAGGCGGCGGTGGCGTACGATTCGGTCGATGCCGGGGTGCGCGCGTTGGGGCGTTTGGAGAAGGCCGAATTTAATCGCGCGCAGGCCGAGGCGGTGGTGTTGGCGACGCGGGATTTGGTGGGGGATTTGGCGACCAAAAGCGAATTGAAAACCGAAATCGCCGAATTCAAAACCGACATCGCCCGGCTGGAGGCCGGCATCGCCACCATTCGAGAAACCATGGCGACCAGCAATGAGACGGCGGCCATTCGGGAAATCATGGCGACCGGCAATGAGACGGCGGCCATTCGGGAAACCATGGCCACCAGCAGCGAGACGGCGGCCATCAGAGAAACCATGGCGACCGGCAACGAAACGGCGGCCATTCGGGAAACCATGGCCACCAGTAGCGAAACAGCGGCCATCAGGGAAACCATGGCAACCAAAGCCGATCTCGCGCAAGGTCTTGCGCAACTGGAAGCCCGCGTGAATCAAAACGCCCTTCGCAATGTCATGTGGGTGGTCGGCATCAACTTTGTCGTCATTGTCGGCGGTTTGGCAATCGCCGTGACCGTCCTCATTGACGCCTTGAAGGTTTAGTCCCGTGTTCGTCTGTCCGCGTGTTTGCGCGCCGTTTCGCGCGGCGGTAAAATCGCCGGTCGCGGTCTCATCAACCGCGCTCAATCCCGCGGCCACCCCCGCGCCCAACCCCTTCTGAATCCCCAAATCCCCGAGGAAATCGTCATGTCCCGCTTCCGTGTTTTTGCCCGTGTCGGGCGTCGTTCCTCGGCTGGCGTTGGCGCTTGTCGTCTCAGCGTTGGCGCGTCCAATTCCTCGTCCTTTTTCACCAACTGCAGTAGAGAATTCAACATGAAAACCAATTTTTTATCCACCCTCGCCGCCGTTGCACGCCGGCACTCAGAAAGACTCTGGACTCCGGCTGTCGCCGGAGTGGCGGCTAAAGCCGCCGCGGCCCCCGGCCCCCGGCATTTTTCGGCCGCCACCGTCGCCGCGGCCGATGGCCGTCACGCCCGCAGGCCGTTAATCTGGCGTCCAGCGTCCTCCGCTCGTGGGCGGGGGCGGGCTTTTGTTCGATTCCTCGCCAGGTCAATTAAAGACTCTGGATTCCGTATCGGTGAGAAATATAGTCGCTGCGCTCCTTATTTCTCTACCGCACGGAATGACGGCCCCGGGCATTTTTCGGCCGCCGCCACTGTCGCCGCTGCCGCCATCCTCGCCTTTTTCGCTCTGGCGCTTCCCCCGGTTGCGCAGGGCGCGGT
>JAPPPS010000013.1 GCA_028817405.1 Gammaproteobacteria bacterium | reverse complement strand
TATAAAAAGATGACGCCGGAGTACAAGACGCTGGAGCCGTACATTCACCGTCAGTTCGACGGCGACCACGAGTGGGTGCCGGGCAAGTTGGCGGACATCATCGCTGCGATAAAAAATTATCGCCCGGCGCAAGGGGGAAATTGACATGAAACCGAACATCAAAAGTCGCACCGTGTTTCTCGGTGACAACCTGGGTTTTCTGCGCGGGATTAATTCCGAGTGCGTGGATTTGATTTACGCCGACCCGCCGTTCAACAAGAAGAAGGAATTCACTGCGCCGATTGGTTCGCAGGCCGAGGGCGCGAGTTTCATGGACTTGTTCGCCAAGGAGGACATCAAGGACGAGTGGGTGGAGGAGTTTCGGCAGGAAAACTATGAATTGCATTCGTTTTTAACCGGCATCAAAGCGATTGGGAATTCGTACAACTACTGCTATCTGGTTTATATGGCGGTTCGTTTTATCGAATGCCACCGAACGCTGAAACAAACCGGCTCGCTTTATCTGCACTGCGACCCGACCATGAGTTGGGGCTTGCGCGTGATGCTGGATTGCATCTTCGGCGAGGAAAATTTTCGCAACGAAATTGTCTGGTGCTACCACGCGGGCGGAGCAAGTGGGCGGTATTTTCCCCGCAAGCATGACACGCTATTGTTGTACGGGAAAAACGCCAAGAAATCGACGCATAACATTTTGCGCATGCCGTACCGCGACCGCTACGCGTACCAAGACGACCATGACCCGGCGCTCGGCGTTTATCATCCGGACGGAAAAATGCTGCACGACTGGTGGGAGATTTCGGTGATTTCATCCAAAGCGAAAGAGCGCACCGGCTGGCCCACGCAAAAACCGCTGAACTTGTTGGAAAGGGTGGTCGCGGCGTCTTCCAACCCCGGCGATTTGGTGCTGGACCCGTTCTGCGGATGCGCGACGACTTGCATCGCCGCCGAACGGCTGGGGCGCGGCTGGGTGGGAATCGATGTCGCAAAAGAAGCGTGGAATCAAATTGAAAGTAGATTGAAAAAAGAAGTGCCGGCCGATATGTTCCGCGGCGAACCGCGCTTTTCCACCACGCCGCCCAAACGCGGCAAAACCGATGCGCGCCCGAAAAAATATGTGTATGTCATCAGCAATCCGGCTTATCCGGGCATGTATAAGGTCGGCGTGGCGACCAACGCCGAAGCGCGTTTGAATCAATTCCAAACCGCCGACCCGAAGCGCCGCTACCAACTCGAGTTCAAGCAACTGACCGCCGAATACAAAACCCTGGAGCCGCATATCCACCGTCAATTTGACGGCGACCACGAGTGGGTGCCGGCCGGTTTGGATGCTATTATTGAAGCGATAAAGAATTACCGGCCGGCGCGGCGGTGAACCGCCGCCGCAACGCTTTTTTGACCGAGGATTCAAGCCATGAAAATCGACTACTATCAGGACACCGATACCCTGTACATCGAACTGCAAGGCGACACGGTCGCCGAGACCGGAGATTTTGACGGGGATACGCTGGTGGATTTGGATGCCGCCGGCAAACTCGTCGCCATCACCGTAGAAAACGCGAGCCAACGCGCCGATGTGCGTCGCTTGTTTCTGCGCGGTATGAAAACGCTGTAACATGTTGCAAACTTTCTTCCATCCCCGCGAGCGGATCCAACATCATGCTTTCACTTAGCGAAAACGAACGGAACTGGCTGGAACAGTACCGGCAAGCGATTAATGCGCGCCACCCCGGCAAGGTGGTGCGAATCGCGGTTTTCGGTTCGAAGGCGCGCGGCGATTCCCATAAATACAGCGATGTGGATGTGCTGGTCATCGTCAATGATGACTCGGTCAAACTGAAAATGTCGCTGCAGAAAATCGGGTGCAAACTGGCGTCTAACTCGCTGGTGTTGCCCGGCATCGTCGTTTATCCGGAAGCGCAGTGGGAAGAACTGAAGCGCTTCGGCTCCGCTTTTCATGAATCCGTCGAACACGAAGCGGTTGTGGTGCAATGAAACGGGAATTGGCGTTGCGGACATGGCGGCGCGCCATGGAAGCGCTCGGCGCGGCGGAAAGCATGGCGCGGATGGGTTATAACGCGGATGCCGTGTCCCGCGCCTACTATGCGGTGTTTTATGCCGCGCGGTCAGCAACATGCGTGGCGGACATCCCGGAGTCGAAGACTCACAAAGGAACGATTTATTTGTTTCGCGAACATCTGGTTCTTACCGGCGATTTGGAGCATGAGTGGGCCGAAATGTTCGCTTTTGCGTACACCGCCCGGCATGGCGCGGACTACGAAATACTGAGCACGGTTTCGGCCGAGGAGGCCGAGGCGCGTTGCTCTGATGCGCGGCAATTTATTGAGCGCATGCGGCAATATCTGCTCGACAGGGGGCTGGCCGCGGAGGAGTTAAACCCCGGCGCCGCATGACATAATCCCTGAAACTATCCAACCATCGGCAATCACCATGACCCACCTCAACCGCGACCCAAACCGCCTCGGCGACAGTTTTATCTTTCCGCCCGAGGTCATCGACGACATCCACATCAAGGCCGAACTCGGGCGTTACCGCATGCGCGGTTTTTCGCTGTTCAAGAAGATTCCGAGTTGGGATGACTTGACCTTTCTGCCCGGCACGCTGACGCGTTTTGTCATCGAGGGCTACCGCGAAAAATGTCTGACCGAGACCGTCATCGGGCCGAAAGCGAAGCGCCCGCTGGTGCTGGACATCCCGGTTTATGTCACCGGCATGTCGTTCGGCGCGCTGTCGTATGAAGCCAAGACCGCGCTGGCGCGCGGCGCGACCATGGCCGGCACCGCGACCTGCTCCGGCGAAGGCGGCATGCTGCCGGACGAGCGGCGCTACTCCGAGAAGTGGCTGTATCAGTGCATTCAATCGCGTTATGGTTTCAATCCGAATCACCTGCGCCTGGCTGACGCCGTGGAATTTTTTATCGGCCAGGGCTGCAAAGTCGGCCTCGGCGGTCACTTAATGGGGCAGAAAGTCACCGACCAAGTGGCCGAGATGCGCTCGCTACCGGCCGGCATCGACCAGCGCTCGCCGGCGCGCCACCCGGACTGGCTCGGCCCCGACGACCTGGCGTTGAAAATCGACGAAATCCGCGAGGCGACCAACGGCGAAGTGCCGATTCAATTGAAGTTGGGCGCGGCGCGCGTCTACGACGATGTGCGCATGGCGGCCAAAACCGGGCCGGATTCGATTTACATGGACGGCATGGAAGGCGGCACCGGCGCCGGCCCGCACTTGGCCACCGAGGAGACCGGCGTGCCGGGCATCGCCGCCATCCGCCAAGCGCGCCGCGCCCTCGATGATGTCGGCAAAAGCGGCGAGATTTCGCTGGTCTACGCCGGCGGCATCCGCAACGGCGGCGATGTCGCCAAAGCGCTGGCGCTCGGCGCCGATGCGGTCGCCATCGGGCATTCGGTGATGATGGCGCTGAACTGCAACAAGTCGATTCCGGAAGCCGACTTCCCCGCGGAGATGGGCGTCGAAGCCGGGCATTGCTACCACTGTCACACCGGTAGATGCCCGGTCGGCATCGCCACCCAAGACCCGGCGCTGCGCAAGCGTTTGAACCCCGATGAAGCCGCTGAGCGCGTCTATAACTTCCTGCACACGCTCACCATCGAATGCCAGATGTTGGCGCGCGCTTGCGGCAAGACCAATGTGCATTCCCTCGAACCCGAAGACCTGGCCGCGCTCACCATGGAAGCGTCGGCCATGGCCCAAGTACCGTTGGCCGGCACCCAGCACACCGTCGGCCAGCCGCACATGAACCGCTTTTAGGAGACCGCCATGAACACCCGCGAAGATGTTGACAAGTTTATCGAGTCCGACGGCCTCGACAGTTCCCGCGAACAGGAAATCGGCCAGCACATCGGCTACCGGTACGATGTCAACCTGGTACCGGACATGCAATACTGCCCGCCGTTTCTGAAACAGTACATGCAAGTCATGGGCTGGGACGACTTGAACTGGCTGGAAGATGTGCACATGGGCTACGAAGAAGGCAAGCCCGCGGTGTTCGACCGCAACATCAACGGCTGGGTGCAGGTGCCGGAGGGTATGCAGTTGCCGGACAACCAGCAGCAACGCGACATGATTGCGCGCGAGTTGCTGGTGAAATTCCAAATGTCGGAATCGCATCCGATGGTGGAGTTAATGGAGGCGTACCGGAAGTTTTGAGTCGGCGGTTAATGCGGCCGGCTTGATGAAACCGGAAATGCTATGATGGCGAACATTCGTCATTTCATTCCAGCATGCGGGGAACCGAACCATGAACACCACAGATGAAATCGCGGCGGCGGAGAAGGAGGTCAGCGCCAACTACGAATACTTCAAACAGATGCAGCCTGAATGGCGCGGTGAGCATTTGCTGGAGTTCGCGCTTATCCACCGCCAGCAACTGGTCGATTTTTTCGAGAGCGAGAACGACGCCGTTAAAGTCGGCATCAAGGACTACGGCATGGGAAAATTTTCCGTGCAGTCGGTGAAAGACGACCCTATCGACTTAGGCTATCAATCCCATGCCCTCTTTTAGCAGGCAAATAGACCGGCACGGGCAGTTCATTGTCGGAATCAAAATATTCCCGCCCACGGAAAGCGGGGATGATTTTGACCGCGCCGCCAAGGCCGCCGCGGGTTATCGCGCGCTGGTGGATACCGGCGCCAATCATTGCTGCATATCCGAGAAAGTCGTCGCCGATTTAAATCTGCGGCCTTACAGTCAGTCGGAAATGATGACGGCCGGCGCGCCCCATACCGCCCTTTTGTATCGGGTTGATATCGCCATTTCCGTGACGGAAACCGAATTGCGGTCGGAAAAACAAAAAGACGGTCAGATTGTTCTAACGCCTCACCCGGTACTCGAAACATCCAAGGGGTTCGGTCATGTCAAAGTAAGCGCCATCCCCGACATAGGCGGCGACCGCGGATTTGATGTGATATTGGGCATGAATATCTTGTCGCATTTTCATATCACTTTGCACCAAGGGCAAATCATCATCTCCATCTAACCATGCTGCATGGTTTTGGATGACCGGTTGATGCGTTTTGCCGAAAGAATCGGTTACGACTCCACTCGCGTGTTGCGGCCGTGCAGGATGGCGAGCAGGGTGCAGCCGGTTTTTGATGCCGAGAAGTGGCGACTGCCGGGCTGGTATTTCACATAATCGCCGGCGCGCAGCGCGGTACCGTCGCAGTCGGTGAGTTCGCCTTCGATGACATAAAACTCTTCGCCGCCGGTGTGCGTGTGCGGCGTCGAGGCGGCGCCGGGTTTGAATCGCAGGAGGAAAATTTCCGGGCGGCCCGGCCGGTCGCCGGCGTCGCCGAGCGGCAGCCATTCCATGTCGTCGCGCGCTACGCCGTAGCGGTCGTACGGCCGGAACGCCACGGCCGCGGTCGCGATGATGCGGCGCAACTTCGGGTCGAGCAAATCGTGGTCCGGAATCGCCGGCGCGGTGGTTGAGCGTTGATTCATGGTCAAGTTCGCGTTGATAAAAACGGCGTTGTTCAAAACAACGTGGATGTTAGCGGCGCGATTTACTCGGCGCCGCGTTCGACTTTCACTTCATAACCGGTAGATTCAACTTCCGTGTCGACGATTTGCGCGGGGAATCCCGGCGCGCGCACGGTGATGCCGCATGCATCTTCCAATCGCTTGATGATGTTCGGCGAGCATTCGCGCGCGCCGTATTTTTGCGCGCCGTCGCGGAAGATGTCCACCAGCAGCGGCGCCAGTTCCAACGCCACGCCGCCGCGCTCGGCGACGGCGCTGAACAGGCCGATGTCTTTGCACACCAAGTCCATGGTGAAGTTGATGTCGCGGCTGCCGTTCAAGATGACTTGGCTTTCGGTTTCATGCACGAATGAATTGCCGGAGGAAATGCGGACGGCTTCATATGCGGTGTTCAAATCCATGCCGGCCGCCTTCGCGGTCACCAGCGCCTCGCACAGCGAGACCAAGTTGGCGGTGGCCAAATAGTTGGTCACCACTTTAAGAATCGACGCCGAGCCCAACGCCCCGGTGTGCAGCACGCGCCGGCCCATGGCGGTCAGCGCCGGCAGCGCCATCTCGAAGGCCGCGCGTTCGCCGCCGGCGAAGATGGAAATGTTGCCGGTGGCGGCGCGGTGGCAGCCGCCGGACACCGGCGCGTCCAGCGGCAGGCCGCCCGCGGCCGCGACTTTTTCCCCGAGTCGCCGCGCCTCATATTCGTCGGTGGTGCTCATTTCCAGCCAGAGTTTGCGGTCCGTCCCCGATGCCAGCCCGGCCAGCACACCGTCGTTTGCCTCCATCACTTGCGCGCTGACGGCCGGCGACGGCAGGCAGGTAATCACCGTGTCGGCCCATGCGGCCATCGCTTTCGGCGAGTCGCCAAAACGCGCGCCGCGCTCCAGCAACGGCGCAGCCGCGGTCGCGTCCAAGTCGCGCACGCTCAACTCAAAACCATTGCGCAGCAAACTGCCGGCCAACTTGCCGCCGACATTGCCGAGGCCGATGAAAGCGATTTTCATGACAACGGTTCCGCGCGCATTTCCAAATGCAAGTTGTCGCCGCTATACGGATTCGCTTCCGCGACTGCCTCGTTTAACTCCACGCCCAAGCCCGGCGCGGTTGGCGGAATCACATAACCGGCTTCCCACTGCACCGGTTGTTTTAAGATGTCGGCGTGGAAACCGTCCCAGGTTTGGATGCTTTCCAAAATTAAAAAATTCGGAATGCATGCGGCGAGTTGAATGTTGGCTGCGCCTTCGACCGGGCCGCAGTATAAGTGCGGGGCAATTTGCGCGTAATGGGTCTCGGCCATGCCGGCGATTTTCTTCGCTTCCAAAATGCCGCCGACGCGGCCCAAGGCCGGCTGCAGAATCGACGCCGCTTGCTGTTCGAGAACGCGCGCGAATTCGTACTTGGTGGTCAAGCGTTCGCCGGTGGCGACGGGGATGCTGGTCTGCCGCGCGACTCGCGCCATCTCGCCGGGGTTTTCCGGCGGCGTCGGTTCTTCAAACCACAACGGTTCCCACGCTTCGATGCGGCGCGCCAAACGAATCGCGCCGGCCGCGGTGAACTGGCCGTGCGTGCCGAACAACAAATCGGCGTGCGCGCCCACCGCCGCGCGGATGCGTTTGACGAATTGCGCCGCGCGTTCCAATTCTTCGAGGCGCGGCTGGCGCGGGTCGAAAGCCGAATACGCGTCCGCGGGGTCAAACTTGACCGCGGTGAAACCGCGGTCGACATACTCCGCGGCGCGCGCGGCCGCCAAGTCGGGGTCGGTATAAACCGCGTCGCCGCCGAGGCCGCCGGGGTCGCCGGCGGCCGGGTAAAGATAGGTGTAACTGCGCAGGCGTTCATGCACGCGCCCGCCCAACAAGTCATACACCGGTTTGTCCAACGCTTTGCCGATGAGGTCCCAGCACGCCATCTCGATGCCGCTCAAGACGCCGAGCAGCGACACATCCGGGCGCAAGTTGTAGCCGCTACCGTAGACGCGCCGCCACAACTTTTCGATGCGAAACGGGTCGGCGCCGGCGACGAATCTGGCGAACACATCCTCGACCATGCGGGCGATGACATGCGGGCCGAAAGTGGCGGCGTAAACTTCGCCGATGCCTTCGACACCGTCGTCGGTGGTGAGTTTGACGAAGATAAAATACCGCCCGCCAAAATGCGGCGGCGGATTGGCGACCACCCAAGTTTTCAGGTCGGTGATTTTCATGCGATTTCGATGGGCGCGACGGCGATGATTCAACGGCGGCGATTCAACGGCGGCAATTCAACGGTAGCAATTCAACAACGGTGACAGTAGCGGCGACAGCGATGATTCAACGACAACAACGCAAAACTCCCGCTTGCGTAACCACCGCGTTTGCGTTATCGTCGCGCCCTGTTTGCCCCCGCCGTTACCCGTGGCTACGTAGCTCAGCCGGTTAGAGCGCATCACTCATAATGATGAGGTCCCCTGTTCGAGTCAGGGCGTAGCTACCATTCCCCTTGCCGTTGGCGCGGCGTTGCAATTGACGGTCTGACGGTCGCCGCCACGGTGCCGCCACGGTGCCGCAACGCTCGCCGCCCGCGCGCCAAATCGAAACCGCGAAACCGCCGCCTCAAACCTCCACCCGTCCCAACGCGCCGTCCATCGCCGCGACAATCTCGTCGATGTCGTCCTTGCCGCAAATCAGCGCCGGGCTCAAGCACAGCGTGTTGTTGTATTGCGGGAAACTGCGGTTGGTGCGGCCGATGATGACGCCCTCGCGCAGGCAGTCGGCGGCCACGGCCGCGGCCACCGATTCGTCCACCGGCGCGCGACTGTCGCGGTCGGCGACCAACTCGGCCCCGGCGAACAAGCCCTTGCCGCGTACATCGCCGATGATTTCGTGCTTGTCCTGCAATTCGCGCAGGCGGTCGAGCAAGTAGTCGCCCATCGCCGCGGCGTTGTCGAGCAAGTTCTCGGCCTCGATGATGCGCAGGTTTTCCAGCGCCGCGGCCGGGCCCGCGGCGCAGCCGCCGAAGGTGCTGACATCGCGGAAGTAGTGCAACTTCTCGCTCGGCTCGGCGAGGAATTCGCTGAACAACGCCTCGGTGGTGGCGGTGACCGAAATCGCCGCGTAGCCGCTGGCGATGCCTTTCGCCATGGTGACGATGTCCGGTTCCACGCCGAAGTGCTGGTAGCCGAACCATTTGCCGGTGCGCCCCAAGCCGCACACCACTTCGTCGATGTGCAGCAGCACGCCGTATTTGCGGCAGATTTCTTGGATGGTCTCGAAGTAGCCCGGCGGCGGAATGATGACGCCGCCGCCGGCGGTGATCGGCTCGAGCACCACCGCGCCGACCGTGTCCGGGCCCTCGCGCAGCACCGCCTTTTCCAACTCGCGCGCCGCCTGCACGCCGTAGTCGGGGTCATCGCCGTTGGCCGCGTGGTAGGCCAGGCAGTCGGGGATTTCCACGAAGCCGGGCGTGAACGGCCCGTATTGGTCTTTGCGCTGCGACTGCCCGCAGGAACTCAGCGTGGTGATGGTGGTGCCGTGGTAGTCGCGGTCGCGGTAGATAATTTTGTGCTTCTCGCCGGCGTTGTTGAGCGCCGCCAATTGCCGCACCAGTTTGTACGCTTTCTCGTTGGCTTCGGAGCCGGAGTTGGAATAATAAACGCGGCTCAAGCCCGGCATTTTTGCCAGTAACCGCTCGGCGAACTGCGCACCGGGAATGTTGCCGGCCGAGTTGGCGAAGTAGTTCATTTTCAGCAGTTGCTCGTAGACCGCGCGCGCGATGGACTCGCGGCCGTAGCCGACATTCACGGTCCACAACCCGCCGGACACCGCGTCCAAATAGGTCTTGCCGTTGATGTCGCGCACGCGCATGCCTTCGCCCTCGACCACCAACATCGGGTCGGCGCTCAACAGCGGTTTGTGCTGGCTCAAGTGATGCCAGATGTGCGACTTGTCGGAAGCGATGATGTGGCCGTTGTCGAGCGGCGCGGCGGATGATTTCATGACGGTGTTCGGGGTGGCGTTAATTCAATTGCGCGGCGACGGTGCCGCGGTGGCGACGGTTTCAGCGACGGTGGCGGCGACGGTTTCGGCGACGAGGCCGCGGCCCGCGCTGGGCGGCGCGATACTATCATAATCCCATCCCGCGGCGGTAAAGCGCCAGTTGCGGGGAAAGGATGAGTCCAGTTGCGACGGTCGACGGTGGGCGTTCCCGGCGCGGTCGTTCTTGGCGCGCCGCGGTCGTTCTTGGCGACGCACCGTCACCGTCAGTCCGGGAAATACACCGCGCCGGCGATGCTTGGTTTGGACGCGCCGGTGACCGACGGCAGGGTTGCGGGCGCGCGGCGCATGGTCTGCAACGCCAACCACGCGAACGCGCATGCCTCCACCCACTGCGGCGCGATGCCGAGTGCCGCGGTGTCGGCGATGTCCAGCCCGGCGCGCGCGCCCAACATCGCGCGCAAAGTGCGGTTGCGCGCGCCGCCGCCGCACACATAAACGCGCGCCACCGCGGGCCGCAACCGTTTCAATTGGTCGCCAACCGTGGCCGCGGTGAACATGGTCAGCGTCGCCAGTACATCGGCCGGCGGCAACGCCGAAAACTCGCGCTCGGCGTCGAGGATGCGCGCCAGCCAGTCGCGGTTGAAATGCTCGCGCCCGCAACTTTTCGGCGGCGGCCGGGCGAAATACGGGTCCGCCAACAGCGCCTCCAGCAGGCGGCGATTCACCGTCCCCGCGCCGGCATGCGCGCCGCGGTCGTCGAACGGCGCGTCGAAATGGCGGCGGCAAAAGTCGTCCAGCAGCGTGTTTGCCGGGCCGGTGTCGAAGCCGGTGACCGCCGCGCCTTCGGCCATGGCATCCGCGGCTGGCAAGTGGGTGATGTTGGCGATGCCGCCCAAATTCACCACCGCGCGGGACTCGCCGGCATCGCCGAAAACCGCATGGTGAAACGCCGGCGCCAGCGGCGCGCCCTGGCCGCCGGCCGCCAAGTCCGCGGCGCGGAAATCGGCAACCACCGGCAGGCCGGTCAGATGCGCGACTTCCGCGCCGTTGCCGAGTTGCCAGGTGAACGGGAATTCGCCGTCCGGGCCGTGGCGGATGGTCTGGCCGTGGCAGCCGATGACCGCCGGCGCGGGTTCGCCGGCCGCGCGTTTAAGTTGATTCGCGGCCTGCGCATACAGCCGGCCGAGTTGCGTGTGCAGGCGGCCGACGGCGTCGATGTCGGCAGCGGCCGGGCGCGCAATCAGCGCATTAATTTGGTCCCGCAGCGGTGCCGGAAAATCGAGATGAACGGTCGATTCAATGGCAATCCCAATCGCCGAAATCGACGAATCCTGCGGCACCGACGCCCGCGGCGAATTCCCCGCCCCCGCCGAATCCCCCGCCCCCAATGTCACCAACACCCCATCAACGCCATCGACGCTGGTCCCCGACATCAGCCCGATGGCCGAGACGCGCGCCATGGCGACGGGGGCGACGGTGGTGACGGTGGCAGCGCTGTCCACGCTGTCGCCGCCGACGGTGTCGCTCATCCGGCCGCGCGGCCGCTACGGCACCGCATCCAATTGCAAGTGCGCGACTTGCCCGGAATCGCCGCGGGTCGCCGGCGCGCCGTGCAGCCGCGCCACCCAGTTTGCGGCCGAGGCCACGAACGCGGCTTGGTAGCGCGCCGCAATCGGGTCCGATTTCGGCAACTCCACGGTCAGCGGATTGTGGTGCACGCCGCGGATGCGGAACTCGTAGTGCAGGTGCGGGCCGGTGGCCCAGCCGGTGGCGCCGACATAGCCGATGACATCGCCTTGCGCGACGCGCGCGCCGGCTTCGACGCCTACTGCGTAGCCGCTCAAGTGCGCGTACAGCGTGGTGTATTTTTCGCCGTGGCGGATGATGACGGTCTTGCCGTAGCCGTATTTGCGCTTGGCGGTGGTGACCACGCCGTCGCCGGTGGCGCGTATCGGCGTGCCGCGCGCCGCGCCGTAATCCACGCCGCGGTGCGGCATCCATTTCTTGAGAATCGGGTGGAAACGCTTGTGCGAGAAGTTGGAGGTGACGCGGCCGAACTCGAGCGGCGAGCGCAGAAACGACCGTTGGATGCCGTCGCCGTTGGGCGCGTAGTATCTGCGGCGGCCGTGTTCGTCGATGTGGCGCACCGCGCGCAACGCCCGCCCGCGGGTCAGTAATTCCGCGGCCACGATGTCGCCGTTGCCGATTTTTTCGCCGTCCAAATACTGCTCCTCAAACAGTAGCGAAAACTTGTCGCCGGCGCGAATTTCCCGCGCAAAATCCACCTGCCAATCAAACAAATGCGCGAACGCGTAGGTGGTCTCGAAGTCCAAGCCCGCGGCTTTGGCGGCGGCGAGCAAACTGCTGTTAATCACGCCCGCGGCCCGCCGCAGTTGCAGGTCCGGCGCGCGGGTGACGGTCTCGGCGCGCAGGCGGCCGGTGTCCTCGGCGCGGCCGGCGCGGCGGATGCTGAGCGTGGTCAGCGGGTCGAGACGGTGGCGCAGCGCGATGAGGCGGCCGTCGGCGTCCGCCGCCAGTTGAATTTCCTGGCCCGGGCGGATGGTGTGCAGGCGTTCCGCGCCGTCCAACGCCGCCACCGCGTACGCATCGGCGACGCGCACACCGTGCCGCCGGAACAACGCCGAGAGGGTGTCGCGCTTTTTGACCGTGGCCGTGGCCCAGTCCAGTGCCGGCGCGGCCGGCGGCGCGGGCAGAGCGGCCTCGTCGGCGATGGCCGGCGGCACGGGGATGGCGGGGGCGACGGTGGTCTCAATCGGCGATTCGAGCGCGGGAATTGCCGGCGATGCGGCCGGGGCGACGCTCGCCAACACCAGCGCCGAGGTGGTTTCCGCGGCTTCCGCGGCCGCGACGGTGGCCGCGGTTGCCGTGGCCGGGCCGGTCGCCGCGGAATCGATAACTTCGGGCATCTCGGCGACCGCCACCACGGCCGCGGCCGGGACGGTCACCACGGTGGCGGTGGAATCGGACGGCGCGATGGTCAGGAGATAGACCGCGGCCGCGGCCACCACGCCGATGGAAATCAGGTGCATGCGGTGCAGGCGGCGGCGCAAACCGTTGAGCAGCGGCCGCACCACCGACATCCGCCGCAGCGCCGGCGGCGACAACGGCGCGCGCGATAACTGCGGCACCGGCCGCCGCGGCGGCGACGCGCCGAGGCGTTTGACATCGAGGCGGGTGAGGGGGCGCTGGTTCGGCGGCATGGTCGGTTCGGTTGCGGGCGCGGGCCGGGGGGCGGTTACCCGCGACTCTACATGCAACGCGCCGCGAGGTCAAAACCGCGCCGCGCTATTGTACGCATTGTACGTACAGCGCGCGCCCGGCATCGCGCAAGAAAAAAGTATAATGCTTCCGCGAATTAACGCAACCGTCGCCGCCCATCTCGCGTCACCGCCGCCGCCACCGCCGATGAAAACCGCCACCGTCGACCCGGCCGCCGCCGACCCGGCCGCCGCCATCGACCCCACCGTCGCGGAAAATTTAGCCGAACTCTGCCGCGGCGCCGACGAAGTTCTGCTGCGCCGCGAGTTGACCGAGCGCCTGTCCGCGGGCCGCCAATTGCGCGTCAAAACCGGCTTCGACCCGACCGCGCCGGACCTGCACCTCGGCCACACCGTGCTCCTCAACAAAATGCGCCAGTTTCAGGCGCAGGGCCACGAAGTGATTTTTCTCATCGGCGACTTCACCGGCCTCATCGGCGACCCGTCCGGCAAAAATGTCACGCGCAAACCGATGACGCCGGAACAAATCGCCGCCAACGCCGCCACCTACCGCGCGCAGATTTTCAAAATTCTCGACCCCGAACAAACCCGCGTCGACTTCAACTCGCGTTGGATGACGGAGATGGGCAGCGCCGGCTTGGTCAGTTTGGCGGCGCGGCACACGGTCGCGCGCATGTTGGAGCGCGACGACTTCAAGAAGCGCTACGCGGCCGGCGAGCCGATTGCCATCCACGAGTTTTTGTATCCGCTGGCGCAAGGCTACGATTCGGTGGCGTTGCAGGCCGATGTCGAACTCGGCGGCACCGACCAGAAATTCAATTTGCTGATGGGCCGCGAGTTGCAAAAACAATTCGGCCAAGCGCAGCAAGTGGTGCTCACCATGCCGCTGCTGGAGGGCTTGGACGGGGTGCGCAAAATGTCCAAATCGCTCGGCAACCACATCGGCATCGACGAGTCGCCGGCCGCGATGTTCGGCAAAATCATGTCGGTGTCGGATGAATTGATGTGGCGCTATTTTGAGTTGCTGAGTTTTCAATCCGGGGCCGACATCGCGCGGCTGAAAACCGCGGTCGACGACGGCCTGAATCCGCGCGACGCCAAGTTTGGATTGGCGGAGGAAATGGTGGCGCGGTTTCATTCCGCGCCCGCCGCAAGCGAAGCCAAGCGCGGTTTCATCGAGCAATTTAGCCGCGGCGGCCAGCCGGCCGACATGCCGGCCGTGCAACTGCCGGCCGGCCTGCCCATCGCCAACCTGCTAAAACAAGCCAACCTCGCGCCCTCGACCTCCGAAGCCATGCGCCTAATTAAGCAAGGCGCAGTGCGCGTAGACGGCGAAAAAATCACCAACCGCGCCCTCATCCTGCCGCCCACCACCACCGCCTACACCATCCAAATCGGCAAACGCCGCTTCGCCAAAGTAACCCTACGCGATGAATAACCGCGGCGGTCCGCGGCTGAATATCGCCGGTGCGGTTGCAGTTGTGCGGTGGGCGGGGAATAATCGCGCTATTCTCTCAGGTGAATTGAAGTGAACTTTTTGACAGGCAAGCGCGGGGTTT
The DNA here is from genome assembly GCA_028817405.1 of Gammaproteobacteria bacterium. GTDB lineage: Bacteria > Pseudomonadota > Gammaproteobacteria > Arenicellales > Poriferihabitantaceae > JAHRAW01. The sequence continues at coordinate 9,152 of JAPPPS010000013.1, read as the reverse complement.
TGGCGGCGGGGTTGGTTGCGGCGGTTTTGGTCGCGGCCGGGCCGGCCGCGGGGCAGTCATCGCCGGCCGTGGGGCAGTCATCGCCGGGCGTGGGGCAGGTGTTGCCGGGCGTGGGGCAGGCGTTGCCGGGCGTGCCGTCCGACATTTCTACCGCGCAGGATTGCCTTGAACTCGTGCTGCAGGCGACTGATGACCCGACGCTGACTCGCGCTGAGCGCATCGCGGCCTTGGATAAAGTGCTGCTGGAATCACTCGGCGACACTGACCTCTGTCGCGCTGCCGGGCTGGGCGGCGGGGCCGGGAGTGGCGGTGGCGGTGGCGCGGGGGCTGGCGGCACCGGCGGCGGTGCCGGGGCCGCGGGGGCGGCCGGCGCGGCCAATGCAGGAAACGCCGGCGAAGCGGCAAACGCGCCGGTGGTGTCGTTGCCGGCCGGCGGGGTTCAGGGCGAAGCGCCGGCCGATGCGGCCGGCACAACAAACGCGACAACGCCGGGCAGCGCGCCGCTCGAGTCGTTGCCGGTGGCCGGGGTTCGGGGCGATGCGCCGGATGAGTCCGGCGACGCGACGGCGCCGGCGGTGGAGACCGCGGCCGTCAATTCGAACGCCAACGCCAAAAACCATCCGGCCAATGTCCCTGGCGCCGGCACCGACGGCGATGACGACCGCCAAACCCCGGACGACATCCCGCCATCCGCGAATGATGATATTATCGCCAAGCAGTTGCGCGAGGCGGCGCAGGAGGAGACCGACCCGGTCACCCGCGCGAAGTTGTGGAACGAATATCGGCGCTATAAAGGACTGTCGGTGCAGGCGGTTCCTGAAGTTGGTGAAACCGCCGCCGGCGAAACTGGCGACGAACCCGGCGACAAAACCGGCGACAAAACCGCTGACAAGTCCACCGGTGCCGGCGACCAATCCAACCCCGACGCAAACTGAAAACGCTTCGATATGAAATTCCTCCGCCCCGCAAATCTCGACCGGCGCGGCCTGTCCGCCACAGTACTCACAGTACTGTTAGCCGCGGCCCTGGCCCTGGCCGGTTGCGCCGCCGGTACCGGTGGCCTCGGCGGCCCCGGCGCGGTGGTGGTCACGCCCGGCGTCGGCCCGCAACTGTCATCGGAGCAAGCCAAAGACGCGGCGCAACAATCCGGCGATGCCGCCAACCCCAGCGGCGACCCAAACGCCCTCGAAGTCATCGTGCCGGTGTTTGACCCGGGCCTGCCGGAAGATTCCGATGAGTGGGAAAAGCAGGGCATCTACCCGGAACTGCGCCGCGCCGAGTCGAACCGTTTCGCGCTGAAAATGAAGTCGGCGTTGCAGGACAGCGGCGAATTCGGCGCGGTGCGCGTGGCTCCGAACGCGAGCGCGACCGGCGATTTGTATGTCATCGGCAAAATCCTGCAGTCCAACGGCGAGGATGTGAAAATCAACATCACGGTCACCGACATCTCCGGCAAGCAATGGTTCAGCAAGGATTTCTCGCACCGCGTCAAGGAGCGATTCCACAACGACATTCGCAACAAAAACAAAAACAACGACCCATACCAGCCGGTGTTCGACAAAGCCGCGGCGCACATCGTCAAGCAACTCAAAAAACGCGACGCCGCGCAACTGGCGAAACTGCGCAACCTGACCGAGATTCGTTTCGGCGCGAGTTTGTCCGAGGAAACTTTCGCGCCGTACCTGGAAAAAGCCGGCAGCGACGGCAAGCGCGTACAGTTGGCGGCCGCGCCGGCCGACGACGACCCGATGCTGCGGCGCATCCGCGCGATTCGCGTGCGCGACCAACTGTTCCTCGACCGCATGCAAACCCACTACGACACCTTCGACGCCAAACTGGAAAAAAGTTATTTGGTCTGGCAGCAGCAGAGTTTCACCGAGGTCAAAGCGGCGCGCGCCGCCAAGCGCAAAGCCCTGACCAAGGGCATTCTCGGCGGCGTGTTGTTGGTGGCCGGCCTGGCGGCGGCGCAGGAAGCGACCGACGACCCGCACAACCAGAGCACCACCGGCGCGGTCGGCGGTACGCTGGCGGCGATTGGCGGCGGCGCCCTGCTGGCATCGGCCTGGGGCGACCGCGCCGAGATGAAAGTGCACCGTGAGGCGCTTGCCGAACTCGGCCAGTCCATCGACATCGAAGTCGCGCCGCAGGTGGTCGAGTTTGAGGAGGAAACCGCGGAGTTGAGCGGCGACGCCGCGCAGCAGTACGCGCAGTGGATTGAATTCTTGAAGAAAATCTACGCCATCGAAGCGACGCCGGACAAGACCCTTTAATCATCGCCGCCGCCGCACCCCCGTCGTCGCCATGCCGCCCGCCAACGCGCTGGAAGCACAATTAGCCGAAGCGCGAACCCGCCGCTCGAAAACCCGCCGCCAGATTGTTGTCGTGGGCGGGGCGGCGGTGGCGGCGCTGGTGTTGGTCGCGGGGGCCGCGTATTTGGTCGCCGAACTGCAGCGCGCGCGCGGGCAGTTGGAGGGCCTTGGCGGGGAGGCGCCCGGGGCGGTTGCGCCGGCAGTGGCGGTGGAGTCCAGGGGTGACGGTGCTACGGTTGCCGCGCCGACGGTTGATTCCACCGTCGCCGACAACACCGTCACCGACAGCACCGTCGCCGCCGCCGACTCGGGCGGTTTGCGCGCGGAATTTATGCGGCGGTTGGCCGAGTATGAAGCCGCCGAAGCGCAAGTCGATGCGTTGAATCTGCGCGACTGGGACGCGGCCCGCGCCGCGCAACTGGAAGAATTGAAGATGCGCGCGGTCGAGCAATTCGCGGCCGGCGAATACGCGCAAGCCGGCGACACCCTGCGCCAAGCCGGCGCGATGGCGGCGGCCGCGGTGGCCGCCCACGCCCGCGAATTAGCGGCCGCCAAACAAGCCGCGCGCACCGCGTTTGCGGCCGGGCGCGCGACTGATGCCGCGGATGCGGTACGGCGCGCGCTGCAACTCGCGCCCGGCGATGCCGAAATGCGCGCATTGCAAAAACGCGTGAGCGCGCTGGCCGAGGTGTCGGCGTGGCTGGCGCGGGCCGCGGTGGCGCGCGCCGAAAACCGCCCGGCCAAGGAGGCCGCGGCGCTGCAAAAAGTCCTCGAGTTGGACCGCGCGCGCGTTGATGCGCGGGCGCGATTGCAGGAATTGCGCGCGCAGTTCGCGCAGGAAAAATTCGCATCCGCGGTCGGCGGCGCGCAGGAAGCGCTGGCGGCCGGCGAGTTGGCGACGGCGGCGCGGCAAATCCAAGCAGCGCAGGCGGTTTTCCCCGCGCACGAGGCGCTGGCGCCGCTGCAGGCGGCGTTGCAGGCGGCGCGCGCCGAGCGCGAGTTCGCGGCGGTGATGACGCTCGGCGCGCAGGCCGGGCGGCAGGACGACTGGCCCGCGGCGGTGGCGCATTTCGGCCGCGCGCGGCAAATCAAACCCAACGATTCGGCCGCGGTGGCGGGCCTGAATCGCGCGCAGGAAGTGGTCGGCGCGGCGCGCAAAATCGCCGGCTTTCTTGCCGCGCCGCAGCGCCTCGCCGACCGTCATGTGGTCGACGCCGCGGCCGCGGTTTTGCTTGAGAGCGAATCCATCGCCGCCGCCAGTCCGCGCCTGCGCGCGCAACGCGGCGAACTGGCGGCCGTGGTGAAATCGTATCTGACCACAGTCGAGGTCGTGGTGCTGTCGGACAACGCCGCAAACATCGAACTGCGCGGCGTGGAGCATTACGGCAAAACCAAGCGCCGGGTGATTTCGCTGCGGCCGGGCGCGCATGTTTTTGAATGCAAACGGCGCGGCTACAAGTCCAAACGCGTGCCGCTCGACATCCCGCCGGGCGCGGCCGGGCCGTTCGAAGTCACGGTCATCTGCGACGAGAAAATTTGAACACGCTGGACCATCAATTGCAGTCGGCCAGCCGGCGTTCCCGCGCCCGCGGCGCGCGGTTGGCGGCGGCCGCGGCGGCCGTGATTCTGCTGTTGGCGGTGGCGCTGCCGCTGGCGTATTTCGGCCGCGTGACCGCGTTTTACATTAGTCCGCCGCTGGCCGCGGAGCGCGCCACGGTGTCGCTCATCGGCGGCGCCGGCTGGGTGTTTCTCGGCCGCGCGTGGTGGTTCGGCGCGGCCGGCGACGGTGCGCTGCTGCGCGTCGAAGCGGATGGATTCATCAGTCGCGAGGTGACGGTCGGGGCGGCCCCGGTGAGCGTGGCGATGACCGAGGCGCCGGCCGCGGTGGTGGTCACCACCGCGCCGGCGTTGGCGCAGACACGGTGGAGGGTGGACGGCGCCCAAGTCGCGACCGGCGCGCGATTCGAACTGGTACTGCGGCCGGGTGTCGCGCGCATCGAAGCCGACCATGAATTTTTCCGCGTGGAGGAATTGCGCGTGGAAGTCGCGGAAGGCAAGGGCGTGGCCCGCCACATTGACCTCACGCCGGTCGCGGGCCGACTCGACATCCGCTCCGAGCCGGCCGGCGCGCGGGTGTTTCTGGACGGCGCGACCGCGGGGGTGACGCCGGTTGTCATCGACGCGGCCGGCGGCGCGCATCGCCTGCGAGTCGCGTTGGACGGCTACCGCAACATCGAGGAGGAAATCACCGTCACCAACCGCGCCCCGCGGGTCAGCCGCGACTACCGTCTCGAACCGCAGCGAGCCGAAGCGCGCGTCAGCGTGTCGCCGCCCGGCGGCACTTTGCGAGTCAACGGCGTGGCGACGCCGGCCGGAACGCTCAAGTTGGCGGCCGGTCGCGCGCACCGTTTGCGCTACGAGAAACCCGGCTATGTCGCGCTGCAGCGGGAGGTGACATTGGCGGCCGATGAACGCGCCGACATCGAGTTTGATTTGCAGATGGAGTTCGGCGAAGTGACGGTGCGCGCTGCGCCGAGCGCGGACCTCACGGTCAACGGCCAGCCGGCCGGCGCGACGCCGCAAACCTTGCGCCTGCAAGCGTTGCCGCATCGGATTGTGTTGACGCGCGCCGGCCACCGGGCGGTGACGGCGCAAGTCACGCCTCGCGCGGATGCGCCGCTGCTCATCGACGAAATTTTGTTGCCGGAGGCCGCGGCGCGCGAGGCCGAAGCGACGCGGTTCACCACCGCCGCGCCGGCCACGGCCGCCATCCGGATGAAATATTTCGACCCGCGCGGGCCGGCCGGGCGTTTTACCATGGGGGCGCCGCGCGGCGAGAAGTTCCGCCGCGCCAATGAGTTCCAACGCCCGGTCGAGTTGACCAAACCGTTTTATGTCGGCGTGACCGAAGTGACCGAGGCGCAGTTCGCGGCTTATCAACCGGGCGCGATCGTCGCGGGGGCCGCGCGCAACTTGCCGGCGCGCAATGTGTCGTGGCCGGATGCGGCGAAGTTTTGCAACTGGCTGAGCGCGCAGGACGGTTTGCAGCCGGCGTATCAAATCGCCGCCGGTCGCGTGCATGGTTTCGACCCGACCGCGGACGGTTACCGGTTGCTGTCCGAGGCCGAGTGGGAATGGCTGGCGCGGGTGGCCGGGCGCGCCGCCGGCCGGCCGGTTAAGTTCGTGTGGGGCGCGGACACCACCATCCCGGCGCGCAGCGGCAACTTCGCGGACCAGAGCGCGAAGGGGACGGTGGCGCGGTATATTCCCCGATACAACGACGGTTTCGCCGGGGTCGCGGCGGTGGCGTCGTTTGCGGCCGATGCGGCCGGCTTGTATGATATGGCGGGCAATGTCAGCGAGTGGATGCATGACCGTTACATTTTGCAGCCGCCGGTCGCCGGCGCGGTGGCGCGCAACCCGTTCGGCGCGCCGGGCGACGGTGACGGTGACGGTGGCATGAATCAATTCGACGCCGCGGGCGATGCAAGCCGCGTCATCAAAGGCGCAAACTTTCGCACCGCCTCGGTGACCGGCCTGCGCTCCAGTTTCCGCGAAGGCTTAACCGGCGCGCGCGATGATGTCGGGTTTCGCGTCGCGCGTTATCTGTATGGAAAGGAGTGACTTCGATGCGCATGCGCAAATTTATTTCGCGGTTCATGTTGTTGGCGTTGTTGGCGTCGGTGTTGCTTGGCGGCGCGTTGCTGCCCGCGGCCATCGACGCCACCGCAGACGGCGAACCGTATACGGTGAGTTTGAACAAGCCGGCGCCTTTCCCGGTCGACATTTAATTAGGAGTTGACATGCCGAATCTCATCAAAGCCGCGGCCGCGCTCATCATCAGCACCGTGGGCGTGCATCTGGTTTATCTGTCGCTCATCCGGCCGCGCGCCGAGTTGGCGTTGCTCGCCGCGGCCGAACAAGGCGGCGCGGTCGCGCGCACGCTGCCGGTGGTGCTGAAAGATTATGAACAGGAAATCTGCATCATTCTCATGTTCTGGGGCATCTATCTCATCTTGGAAAAATGCTACGCCATCGTTAAACACCGTTATTTGTTTAACTTGAAACTCATCAGCGACGAAGGCGACGAAGACGGTGAATCGGTCGACGGCGAACGCTCGACATTGCGCGACATGCAATCGGCGTTGCGCAACCTGGAAAGTTTGACCGACCGCGAGACGCGCGACACGCCGCTGGTTAAAACCTTGCGCACCGCGGCGCGCCGGTACATCGCCACGCAGGATGCGCAGAACACATCGGACGCGATTGTCACCGGCGTGGAAGCGTTGGCGGCGCGTCTCGAATCCGGCAACTCGATGATTCGTTATCTTATCTGGGCGATTCCGTCCATCGGTTTTATCGGCACCGTGCGCGGCATCGGCCAAGCGTTGTCGCAGGCCGACCAGGCGTTGGCCGGCGACATCTCCGGCATGACCAACAGCCTCGGCATCGCTTTCAACTCCACTTTGGTGGCGTTGATTATCAGCATCTTTCTCATGTTTCTTCTTCATGAATTGCAGCGCTTGCAGGACAAACTCATCGTCGACACCCAGGCCTATTGCGAGGAATTTCTGCTGAGCCGCATCGAGAAAAAGGCATGAGTTGGCGCGCGCAGCGCCGGCCGGAGGGTTTCAACCTCGCGTTCCTGGACATCATGTCATGCGGTCTCGGCGCGATTATTTTGATTTTTATGCTGGTGAAATATCATTCCGATTCGCCCGGCGTTGAGACGCAACAACTGGAATCGGAACTGGCAAACTTGCGCGATGAAATCCACGCCATCGCCACCAACAACCGCGCGCTGGAAACGCAACTGGAAACCTTGAAGCGGGAACTGCAGCAAGCGGCGCAACGCTCGGCGCGGGCCGGGCGCGAAAGCGAGGCCGCGGCCGAGGAACTCATCGAGTTGACTCGGGAAGTCGGGCGTTTGGAATCTGCGCTGGCGCAGCGCCAAAGGGAAGCCGAGGCCGCGCAGGCGGCCGAGACCACCGACGACAAACTCGAACAAGACCATCTCATCGGTTTGCGCGTGGAAGGCAAGCGCATCTTGGTGTTGCTCGACAACAGCGCGTCGATGGCCGATGAACGCGTGGTCGACATCATCAAAATAAAAGTGGGGTCCGACGCCGCCAAAAAAGCCGCGCCGAAATGGCGGCGCGCGTTGAGGATTGCGCGCTGGATTATCGAGCGCGTGCCGGAAGGCGGCGAATACATGGTGGTGCGGTACAACGACAACGCCGACTTTGTCGCCGGCAAACAATGGCGGCGCGGCGGCGATGCGAACGCGCGCGCGACTGTGCAGCAAGCGCTGCAAGAATTGCATCCGCAGGAAGCGACCAACTTGCATGCGGCGCTGCAGTTCGTCAAACGTAACGCGCTCAAGCCATCCGATATTTATGTGATTACCGACAGTTTGCCGACCAAGGGGCGGGAAGGTTTGTCGAAGTTGAAGCGGTTGCAAGCATGTGGTTCCAAGAAAGCCACCACCGTGTCCGGCAAATGCCGCTTGGAATTGTTTCACGCGGCGATTAAAAAGTTCGCCGACAACCGCGCGCGCGTCAACGCCGTGCTGCTGCCCATCGAAGGCGACCCGGAAGCGGCGTATGCGTACTGGTTGTGGGCCGCGTCGACCACCGGCATGTTGGTCAGCCCCGCGGGCACTTGGCCATGAAGTGGAATCGCCATCGCGGCGGCGAAATATCCGGCCTCGCCGGCATGTCATTCCTCGATGTCATCTGTTGCGGTTTCGGCGCGATGGTGTTGTTAGTGTTGCTGTCGCGAGTCGGCGAAGTCGGCGGCGCGGAAGACACCGGCGCGGTGGCCGCGCTACTGACCAACTTAAGCGGCGAGCAATCGCGCCGCACCGCCGCCGAGCGCGCGCGCCAACGCCTGGCTGAACAAACCCGAAGGTTGGAAGCGGAAATCAAACAAGCCGCGGCGTCGGTACCCGACTCCGCCACGCTGCAGCAGCGCCTCGACGCCTTGCGCGCCAAAGCGAATCAACTGCGCGCGCAAGCCGCGGCGCAAAGCGAATCCAAACCGTCGGCGTCCACCGATGATGAAGTCAAAGTCGGCGGCATTCCGGTCGACAGCGACCATATAATTTTTATTGTCGACAATTCCAGCAGCATGAAGCAGATTTGGCCGCGGGTCATCGCCGAGTTGGAAAATGTTCTCGACATTCATCCGCAAGTGAAAGGTTTCCAAATCATGAACGGTAAAGGCGTGTATTTAATCAGCGGCTATGCCGGCAGGTGGATACCGGACACGCCGGGCCGGCGCAAGGCGGTGTTGTCACGGATGCGTACGTGGGGGGGGGCTGACCCCAGCAACCCGACCGAGGGTTTACGGAGAGCACTTAGGACCTACGCCAAGCGCACCGAAAAACTCGCCATCTACATCTTCGGCGACGATTACCAAGGCGGGTCATATGACGAAGTGTTGGATACGGTCGCCGAGTTAAACCGTGACAGTAAAACCGGACAACCGCGCGCGCGCATTAACGGCATCGGTTTCCAGCATAAAAATGAAAGCAGATATATTTCAGAAGAAGTTCGGAGGTGCTTGCTGAAAAAGTTTTCCACGCTAATGCGCGAAGTCGCCCGCCAAAACCGCGGCGCGTTCATTGCTATCGGATTCGAAGAACACAAAGCCATTCCAGAAATCAGCGAGCCCGACTGCAAGTGACGCGGACATCTTTCACTGCCACTCCGGCGACAGCCGGAGTCCAGCGTCTTTGCTTTGCTATCACCCGAAATAACGGTCCAACACCGCAACAAATCCCCTACGCCTCAACCCACCGTTTCCACCCCGCCATACTCTCGCGGATGTCATCGACGCTGA
>JAPPPS010000121.1 GCA_028817405.1 Gammaproteobacteria bacterium | reverse complement strand
TTTTCTTGCAATACAGAAATCCATGCGGCGCGTTTCAAGGTTTCCGGCAAGATGACGCAAGGGGTATACTCCGAGAAGCCACGGGCCATTCCCGGAACCGGATTTTTATTCTGCACGACTATCTGGAGTTGTTTTACCCGTAACCGAACCCAAGTCCGAACCCAACCCCAACCCCGAACCTAAGCCGATGAACCGAATCTTCCTCTTCCTCTTAACCAACATCGCCATTTTGGCGGTGTTCAGCGTCACCATGCGCCTTCTCGGCGTGGAGAGTTTGCTGGACGCGCAGGGCGTGAACCTCGATTACAACGCGCTGTTGATTTACGCCGCGGTGTTGGGATTCAGCGGCGCGCTGGTGTCGCTGGCGCTCAGCAAGTGGACCGCCAAGCGCATGACCGGCGCGCGGGTGATTGCCGAACCGCGCGACCAAACCGAACGCTGGCTGGTGGAGACGGTCGCGCGCCAAGCCGAGCAGGCCGGCATCGGCACGCCGGAAGTCGCGGTCTACGATGCACCGGACATGAACGCGTTCGCCACCGGCGCGCGCCGCAACAACGCCTTGGTCGCGGTGAGTTCCGGCTTGCTGCGCGGCATGCAGCGCGGCGAAGTCGAGGCGGTGCTGGCGCATGAAGTCAGCCACATCGCCAACGGCGACATGGTAACGCTGGCGCTCATTCAAGGCGTCATCAACACCTTCGTCATTTTCCTGTCGCGCATCATCGGCCACTTCGTCGACCGCGTGGTGTTCAAAACCCGGCACGGCCACGGCCCGGCGTTTTGGCTCACCGCCATCATCGCCGAAATCATTCTCGCGGTGCTGGCATCCATCATCGTCATGTGGTTCAGCCGCCGACGCGAGTTTCGCGCCGACGCCGGCGGCGCGGAACTGGCCGGGCGCGCCAACATGGTCGCGGCGTTAAAGCGCCTGCAAGCGTCGACGGGCCAGCCGCATTTGCCGGACCAGTTGGCGGCGTTCGGCATCTCCGGCGGCATCGGCGGCGGCGTCAAAAAACTCTTCATGTCGCATCCGCCATTGGACCAGCGCATCCGCGCGTTGCAAGATGACGACCGTTAATTATTCGCGTGAGCGCGCGCCGGCCGGGCCGGCGCTGCTGGTTCTCGAAGACGGCACGTTGTTCCGCGGTCGCTCAGTCGGCGCGCCCGGCATGCAAAGCGGCGAGGTGGTTTTCAACACCGCGCTCACCGGCTACCAAGAAATCCTCACCGACCCGTCGTACGCGCGCCAACTGGTGACGCTCACCTATCCGCACATCGGCAATGTCGGCGCCACTGCCGAGGACTGCGAGTCGCGCGGCGTGTTCTGCGCCGGACTCATCGTCAAGGATGTGCCGCGCGCGCACAGCAACTGGCGCGCGCAAACCGACTTGCCCGGTTACTTGCGCGCCAACGATGTGGTCGCCATCAGCGGCATCGACACGCGCAAACTCACCCGCCTCATCCGCGACAAAGGCGCGCAGCGCGGCTGCATCGCCGCGAGCGACAACGCCGACGATGCGCCGGACGCGGAACGCGCATTGGCCGCGGCGAAACAATTCCCCGGCCTGGCCGGCCTGGACTTGGCGCAAGTCGTCACCACCGGCGAAGCGTACCGCTGGCGCGAAGGCGTGTGGCGACTCGACCGCGGTTATGGCGCGCCGCCGCCGTCGAAGTTCAAGGTGGTCGCCTGCGACTTCGGCGTCAAGCACAACATTTTGCGCTTGTTAGCCGAGCGCGGCTGCGACATCACGGTGCTGCCGGCCCAGGCCGGCGCGGAAGAAATTCTCGCGCGCCAACCGCACGGTGTGTTCCTGTCCAACGGCCCCGGCGACCCCGAACCGTGCCACTACGCGGTCGCCGCCATCGGCGAAATTGTCGAGCGCGGCATCCCGACTTTCGGCATCTGCCTCGGCCACCAGTTGTTGGCGCTGGCGAGCGGCGCGCAGACTGAGAAGATGAAGTTCGGCCACCACGGCGCCAACCATCCGGTGCGCGAGTTGGACACCGGCCGGGTGCTGATTACCAGCCAGAACCACGGTTTCGCGGTGCGCGAGTCGCCGCTGCCGGCGCGTTTGCGCATCACCCACCGCTCGCTGTTCGACGGCAGCGTGCAAGGTTTGGAGCGCACCGACAAGCCGGCGTTTTCGTTTCAGGGCCACCCTGAAGCCAGCCCGGGCCCGCGCGACATCCGCGGTTTGTTCGACCGTTTTGTCGCGCTCATGCAATCGCGCGCCGGCGATTCCAACAGCGCCGGCGCCTGAAACAAAACCATGCGCAAACCAAACCACGATGCCTAAACGAACCGACATTCAATCGGTGCTGATTATCGGCGCCGGCCCGATTACCATCGGCCAAGCCTGCGAGTTCGACTACTCCGGCGTGCAGGCCTGCAAGGCGTTGGCGGAAGAAAACTACCGGGTCATTTTGGTGAACTCCAATCCGGCCACGATTATGACCGACCCGGACTTCGCCGACGCCACTTACATCGAGCCGCTCAACTGGCGCGCGCTCGCCAAGGTCATCAAAGCCGAGCGGCCGGACGCGTTGCTGCCGACCATGGGCGGCCAGACCGGCTTGAACTGCGCGCTCGACTTGCAGCGGCATGGCGTGCTGGAAGAATTCGGCGTGGAGATGATTGGCGCGGACAGCGCGGCCATCGACAAGGCCGAGGACCGCCAGTTGTTCGCGCAAGCCATGCGCCGCATCGGTTTGGAGACGGTGCGCGGCGGCATCGCCCGCGACTTGCAGCAAGCGCGCGAAGTGGCGGACATGGTCGGCTTCCCCGCCATCATCCGACCGTCGTTCACTCTCGGCGGCAGCGGCGGCGGCGTGGCGTACAACGCGGAAGAATTCGACGCGATTTGCCGCCGCGGTTTTGAAGCCTCGCCGACCAACAAACTGTTGATTGAAGAGAGCATCATCGGCTGGAAAGAATTCGAGATGGAAGTGGTGCGCGACCGATTGGACAACTGCATCATCATCTGCTCGATTGAAAACTTCGACCCGATGGGCGTGCATACCGGCGACTCCATCACGGTCGCGCCGGCGCAAACGCTGACCGACAAGGAATACCAAATCATGCGCGACGCTTCCATCGCGGTGCTGCGCGAAATCGGCGTCGACACCGGCGGCTCCAATGTGCAGTTCGCCATCAACCCGGATGACGGCCGCATGATCGTCATCGAAATGAATCCGCGCGTGTCGCGCTCCTCGGCGCTGGCGTCCAAAGCCACCGGCTTCCCCATCGCCAAAGTGGCGGCAAAGTTGGCGGTCGGTTTTACGCTCGACGAACTCGCCAACGACATCACCGGCGGCGCCACGCCGGCCTCGTTCGAGCCGTCCATCGATTATGTGGTCACCAAAATCCCGCGGTTTGACTTCGAGAAGTTCCCGCAAGCCGACGCCACGCTGACCACGCAGATGAAATCGGTCGGCGAAGTCATGGCGATTGGCAGGACCTTCCAAGAGTCGTTCCAAAAAGCGCTGCGCGGTTTGGAAATCGGCGCCGACGGTTTGAACCGTCCGGATGCGCCGCCGGATGAAGACGGTGACTCGGATTATGAATGGCGGTGGATGGCCGGCCATGATGAGTCCGGCGAGTCGGACGAATCCGCCGACGCCGCATCAACCAAAGCAACCGACACCGTGGTCGCCAAGTTGCGTGTGGCCGGCGCGCAGCGGCCGTGGTATATCGCCGAAGCGTTTCGGTTGGGGTTAAGCGCGCGCGAAATTTATGAAGCCTGCGCCGTCGACCCATGGTTCCTCGCGCAAATCGAAGAGTTGGTGGAGACCGAAAAACAAATCGCCGCGCACAACAGCGTGGTCTGCGTGATGCCGCTGGAAGCGATTGCGCCGGACGACATGCGCGCGTGGAAACGCATGGGATTCTCCGACCGTCGCATCGCCAGATTGTTGAACGAAGACGAAGAAGCGGTGCGCAAGTTGCGCTGGGACGCCGGCATTCATCCGGTGTTCAAGCGCGTCGATTCATGCGCCGCGGAATTCGACACCGCCACCGCCTACATGTATTCCAGTTATGACGAGGAATGCGAAGCCGCGCCCACCGCGCGCAAAAAAATCATCATCTTAGGCGGCGGCCCGAACCGCATCGGCCAGGGCATCGAGTTCGACTACTGCTGCGTGCATGCGGCGATGGCGATGCGCGAGGACGGTTATGAGACCATCATGGTCAACTGCAATCCGGAGACGGTGTCGACCGACTACGACACTTCGGACCGGTTGTACTTCGAGCCGTTGACGCTGGAGGATGTGTTGGAAATCGCGCGCGTGGAAAAACCCACCGGCGTCATCGTGCAATACGGCGGGCAGACGCCGTTGAAACTGTCGCGCGCGTTGGCGGCGGCCGGGGTGCCGATTATTGGCACTTCGCCGCAGTCGATTCACCAAGCCGAAGACCGCGCGTTCTTCTCGGAACTGCTGCGCAAATTGAAACTGTTGCAGCCGCCCAACCGCACCGCCACCACCGCGGCCGATGCGCTTAAATTCGCCGGCGAAATCGGCTACCCGTTGGTGGTGCGCCCGTCGTACGTACTCGGCGGCCGGGCAATGGAAATCGTGCATCATCCGGACGACTTGCGCGCCTACATGAACTCCGCGCTGTTGGCGTCGTTCGATTCGCCGGTGCTTCTGGACCGTTTTCTTAACGACGCCACCGAAGTCGATGTCGACGCCATCTGCGACGGTAGCGAAGTGCTCATCGGCGGCATCATGGAACACATCGAAGAAGCCGGCGTGCATTCCGGCGACTCCGCTTGCTCGTTGCCGCCGTTCAGTTTGCCGGCGACGGTGCAGGACGAACTGCGCCGCCAGACCCGCGCGATGGCGCTGGCGTTGAATGTGGTCGGCTTGATGAATGTGCAGTTTGCGGTCAAGGGCGCGGACATTTATGTGCTCGAAGTCAACCCGCGCGCGTCGCGCACCGTGCCGTTCGTCTCCAAAGCCACTTCGCGGCCGCTGGCGAAAATCGCGGCCAGATGCATGGCCGGCAAAACCCTCGCGCAGCAGGGCGTCAGCGGCGAGCGCATTCCGGATTTTTACTCGGTCAAGGAAGCGGTGTTTCCGTTCATCAAGTTCCCCGGCGTGGACAGCGTACTGGGGCCGGAGATGAAAAGCACCGGCGAAGTGATGGGCGTCGGCGGCAGTTTCGGCGAGGCCTTCGGCAAGGCGCAAGTCGCGGTCGGCCACGCCATTCCGCCAAGCGGGCGCGTGCTGCTGAGCGTCAAAACCGAAGACCAAGCGGCGCTGGCGGGAGTGGCGAGATACTTGTGCGCGGCCGGTTTTGAGTTGGTCGCCACCGAAGGCACGGCCGCGGCCCTCACCGACGCCGGCCTGCCGGTGCAGCGCGTCAACAAAGTCAAAGAGGGCCGCCCGCATGTGGTCGACCGCATCAAGAACGACGAGTTCGCGATGATAATCAACACCACCGCCGGCGCGCAGAGTTTGAAAGATTCCTATACAATCCGCCGCGAAGCGTTGCAGCACCGGGTCACCTACTTCACCACCTTGGCCGCGGCGCGGGCCGCGGTCGAAGCGCACAAAGCGGCCGACCAAACCGGCGTCTACCGCCTGCAAACCTTGCATGAGCGGTTTGACGCGGAAGGTTGATTCGCCGCCTGCGCGACCGTCGTCGCCGTTATCGCCGCCACCGTCGACGCCACCGTCACCACCCCCGTCACCGTCACCGAACCACGCCATGAACACCGAGCGAATTCTCCTCACGCGCGCCGGCGCGGAACGACTGCGCGTCGAACTGAAACGCCTGAAGCGTACCGACCGTCCGCAGGTCATCGCCGCCATCGCCGAGGCGCGCGCGCACGGCGACTTGTCCGAGAACGCCGAATACCACGCGGCCAAAGAGCAGCAAGGCCTCATCGAAGCGCGCATCCGCGAACTGGAGTCGAACCTGTCGGCCGCGGAAGTCATCGACCCGGCCACGCTCGGCGGTGACAAAGTGGTTTTCGGCGCGCGCGTGGAGTTGTTTGACGAACAACAAGGCGGCGAAGTCACCTACCAATTGGTCGGCAACCTCGAAGCCGACCTCGACCAAGGGCGCATTTCCATCCGCTCGCCCATCGGCCGCGCCTTGGTCGGCAAAAGCGCAGGCGACGAAATCGAAGTCGACGCCCCGGCCGGCAAACGCATCTACGAGATTCTCAAAATCAGTTATGGATGACAGCGCGGCGCGCGCTACCTCATCGACCGCAACCCTTTCAACGACCGCGCCCCGAGCGGGCGTTCCGCACCGTCACGCCCGCAGTCCCCACCCGCCACGCCCGCAGGCCGTTAAGCGGGCGCAGCATCCTTCCCCACAACCCCAAACCCAACCGGAGAAATCATGCCCACAAGCACCATCACAACCCGCGCCGCCGCGCTGCTCATCGCGCTCGCCCTGACCGCCTGCGGGGGGGGGCGGAGGCGGTAGCGCCACCTCGGCAGCCCCGCCATCATCCGCCACCGCCAACATCGACCGCGCGCCGGCTTATACGCCGGGCGGCTCGCATGCGTCGTACCGCACCGGCAGCGTCGACTCCTATTTCATGGCCGGCTGCACCGGGCAATCGTGCTACCGTAGCATCGATACCGGCGCACTGGTTGATATTCGGGAATCGACCGGGTCGGCGTATCCCAACGGTGTCACTTTCCTGCACCGCCGCCTGCAAGGGTCGCCGGCCGCAGGCGGCGCGCTCATCGCGGTGCCGCCGCCTCCGCAAGATGTGCGCCAAGCGTGGCGCGAAGGCTGGACCGGGCGCGGCGTGAACCTCCTTATCGTCGACGAATTCGGCTCGCCGACCGTGCGCCCGGCTGACCCGCGGGACGACCGGCACGGTTATACGGTGATGATGTCGGCGCGCGAAACCGCCCCGTTCGCCGGTTACTACGCGCTGGAATCCGGCATCGGCACCTTGCAATACGGCACCGGCGGTGTGCTTTACGGGCGCGGGACTCGATTAACCGCGCCGTCATCCACCGTCTATCATGTCGTCAACCACAGTTTCGGCGACATCAACCCGTCGCCGAGCGGCGGCGCGCCCACCCAAGCCGAGGTGAACGCCGAAATCGCCGAGCCCAGTTTCCGCGACTTGCTCGGCGGCCAATACCGCACCGCCGATGCGGTCATCACCAAGGCCGCGGGCAACGACAGAATCGACGCCGGGCGGTTCGCCGACGCCGTGGCGCTTGTCACGCACTCAAGCACCTCGCCGCGCGCGCTGATTGTCGGCGCGCTGGACGGTTATGCGCGCGCTTCCGACCAGAACCCGCAGTCGCAAACCAATGTGCGCGCCAACGCCCGCATCGCCAGATACAGCAACTACGCCGGGAGCAATGCGGAAATTCAGCGCCGATTCTTGGTCGAATACGGCGGTCGGCCGTACGGCCAAGGCCGGCAAGCAGGCTTGTGCGATGCCGCGCGGCCGGCGAGCCAACCGTGCCGCAATCCGCAAACCCTCAGCGTGGCCGACTACGACACCCAAGGCACATCCTTCTCCGCCCCGCGCGTGGCTGGCTTCGCCGCGTTAGTGCGCGACAAATTCCCCAACCTGTCCGGCGCGCACACCGCCAACATCCTGCTGGAAACCGCCACCACCATGGGCTTGGCGTGCCACACCGGCGCCGCGCGCAAGTCGCCGTCATGCGCGCGCAACATCTACGGCCAAGGGCGCGTCGACATCGGTGCGGCGTTGGCGCCGATTGGAACGCTGCGATGAGTGCCGCGCGTTTTGTTTTGGCTGCGGCATTCAGCATCACCGTCGCTGCATCTTTCCCCGCCACCGCGGCCGCCAACGACTGGCAACAAGTCGCCGGCTATGCGCTCACCGCCAAGCACTTGAACATGAAAGTCGCATGGCCGTGGCTGGCGGAGATGGCGGTGTCGGTCGCGCCGCACACCATCCGCGCCGCCGACGGCCGCGCGCTCATGCGCCGCCCGGCCGTGGTCGCATCGGCTTACGACGCCGCGGCGCGATACGACATCTCGCGCTTCTACCGCCCGCACCATCCGCGCCTGCGCGTCAAGTTGCGCTACGCCGGCCGGCACAGCGGCGAGGTGATTTCATTCGGCATCGACACCGGCTACGCGGCGGAAAAAATCCGCGTCCGCCCGGCGCTGCTGCTCGGCTACGCGCGCGCGTTTGAAGTGCGCAAGAACTTCTACTTGACCGCCGGCATATCCGGCATCATCGGCGGACGAGTGTCGGAGAAGGCGTGCTTCGACTCCTACGACCGCGCCTACTACTGCCCGACGCTGACCGCGTGGCGCGATTACCGCCCGCCAAAACACCGCGGCGACTTGCACGGCAGTTTGGTTTTCACATGGCTCATCGGCGGCGGGCAAAGATGAAGCGCGCGCCGGCGGCGACGGTGTTAGCGGCGGCGGTTCTGGCGGCGACCGTGCTGGCAACGGCGCTCGGCGGCTGCGGTGTGGTGCTCCAAGCGCCGGCGTCGGCGCCGCCCCCGTCCGCCGCCGGCTTCACCGCGTTCTACGCCGATGCAACCGTCACCGGCGAAGTATCCGCGCCGGCGGTATTGGCGGCCGGCGATGCGGCCGCCACGCTGCAATTACCATTGCAACTGCGCCTGCGAAACCACGGCCACCGCGCGATGGAACTGACCGAATCAACCCGCTGCACGGTGCTGCGATGGTCAATCGCCAACGCGCAAGGCAACCTGCTGCAAACCATGCCCAACCGCCCCTGCCCCCGCCAACTCGCGACCAACACCCTGCCGCCAACCCAAACCACCGCGCGCGCCTACCAAATCCCCATAACCCTCCGCCGCGGCCGTTACATCCTAAAATTCAGTTTCTGGGGCTACCCCGGCGAACATGCATTCGAAGTGCGTTAGCGACTGCGCCGGCGCCGGTTATCCGCGCCGCGCGCTTGACTTTTCCCGCGCGCCTATCGAAAATGCGACTCATACACCCATTCCGCGAGGCCCCCAAATGAAACACCGCATCCTGCCGCTGCTGGCCGCCGCGCTGCTGGCCGGCGCCGCCCACGCGCAAATCGTCATCGAAGAACGCGACACCGACGGCGGGCGCAACCTGTCCGACAACTTCTTCGGCGAGGCCGGCTTCACCGCCGCGGCCGGCTCCAGCCACCAGCGCAGTTTCGTCTCCCTCGAAGTCGGCTACGACGGCCGATTCGCCGGCGACCGCGGGCGAATTTTCGTCAGCGCCATCGCCAGCCAATCCGACATCGAGTTGGACTTGGAACTGAAACAAAGCGCGCAGGACAACCCCAACAACAACTCGCCGCAGGAGATGACGCTGGAAGAGGACGACAGCGATGCGGATTTGAGCGACGCATACATTCAATACCAAGCGCCGGGCAACCTCACTTTCACGGCCGGGCGCGCGCGCGTCTCGTGGGGGCAGTTCAACTTGGTGTCGCCGGTGAATCTGGCGCTGCCGGTAACGCCGCAGAGCAACGAGGCCTCGGTGCGCAAGGTGAATCTGCTGGTGCCGCAAGACCAAGTGTCGTTTTCATGGTTCCCGCACGAGCGCGTGGAGGTGCAGGGCTATCATTTTTTCAGCACCAATATCGACTCGCTGGTGGAGGAGGTTACGCGGAATCGGGGGACGGATGCGGTTTATGCCAGCGGCAATGACCTTTCGAGCACATCAACACAAGGGGCAACTGACCGACTCGACTTAACTCGCCACAGTCACAGTGCTGCGCGCTTGATGTTTTATCCCGACTGGGGAACCATTGGTTTCACTTGGCACGAAGGCCGCAAAGCATTGGCGTTTTCGTCCAATCTGGCAACGCTGGAAAACCCCGGCGATGATGCCAATGTCTTTAACGTCCGCCGTCATGTCGATTTCCCCAAGGCCGACAACTTCGGATTTGAACTCGCGATTCCGTCCGGGCTGTGGACCTGGAAGTTTGAAATGCTGTATCAGGAAACCGAGGTGGACCTGGAAGGATATTCCATCGCTTTTGGTTCACCGCCAACAGACCCCGGAACGCTTAAGAACTACTACGATTATTTCCAAGCGGTGCAAAGTACCAACAACGGCAAACTCTACATTCCCGTCGACCGTTACATCTTCGGCATCGGCGCCGAGTCGGACCGCGACGACTGGCGTTTTGACTTCAACCTGTTCGCCATCGACGACCGCTTCGACAGCACCGGCGACCGCCTGATTGAACTGGAAGAAGCGGCCGGGTTCGAGACCGACCGCGACACCTTGGTGTTCCCCGCCATCAGCGTGGCAAGATATCTCGGCGGCGACAAAGAGCGCGAAGCCGGTGTGCTGGCCGGTTTCCTCGGCGCCTACTTCGGCGTGTCGGCGTACTACACCGCCAAAATCGGCGACGACTTTAGATGGACCGCCGGCGTGGAAGCCGCCAGTTCCCTGCGCGACCAATTCTTAAGCGAACGCGAAGACCGCTACGAACTCGCCGACGACCTCTCAGCCGGCTTCCGGGTCAGCGCGATTTATAATTTCTGAACTCGCACAACTCCAATAAAACGTCCACCAGATGCCCGGCATCCGAAAATCACCGGATTTTTCACAAACGGATGCCGGGCCAACGAAAGTAAAACAATGACGCAAGATAACGCAAAAATTGAAGAGCAAATTGAGGGCTTGGAGGACAGCCGGGCCGGCTCATGGGGCGACTATCCCATCGATACGCTGCTGATTCGGAACGAGCAGCGTACGGTGCATGATGTGTTGCGTCGAATTCAGGATGAAAGATTTATTATGAATCCTGAATTTCAGCGCGACTTCATCTGGGGAGAAGATAAACAGAGCCGGCTTATCGAATCCGTGGTGATGAGAATACCGTTGCCCGTTTTTTATCTGGCGGAAGACGACCGGGGGCGCATGATCGTTGTTGACGGGCTGCAGCGACTGAGTACTTTCGAACGTTTTGTAAACAACAAACTGCAACTCCGGCTTCCTGACCGCGGGGAATTAAACGGCAAAAAATTTAAGGATTTGCCGCCTAAACTCCAGAATCGAATTGAGGATTGCAATTTGATTCTGTACATCATCGACCACAAGGTCCCGGAACAAGCCAGGCTGGATATATTTGAGCGAGTCAATGGCGGAGTGCCGTTGACCCGTCAGCAGATGCGCAACTGCCTGTTCATGGGCGAGGCAACCCGTTTTCTTAGAGATGAATCGAAAACTACGGAATTCAAGAAAGCGACCGGGAACAGTTTGAGGTCGGAAACTATGCGGGACCGCGAGTTTGTCAATCGATTTTGCGCTTTCCAGATGCTCGATGTCAGCGAGTATCGGGACATGGACGGGTTTCTTGCGAATGCTCTCAAGAAAATAAATCATGAGCCGGAGTTGGCGCATGATTTGTCCCGACAGTTCCGGGTCACTCTTGACAACAATTTTTTTCTGTTCGGCAAACATGCCTTTCGTAAGCACCAACTCGGTCAGGCAAGGCGTAACCTCCTCAACGCATCGCTTTGGGATGTCATGTCCACGGGTTTTTCAAAAATTCCGGCGGAGATTGTCAAGGCGCGTTCTTCGGATGCGAAAGAGTTGTTTTATCAACTGCTGTCGCATGAAGGTTTTACGGACTCCATTACGCGAAGCCCGAACAGCCCAAATCAGGTAAGACGCCGCTTTGCGCTGGCAAGAGAAGCATTCTCGGAGGTGTTCAATGCTTACTCGGATTAAGTTGAGCAACTTAAAATGCTTTGAGCGTCTGCTGTTGCCCGTGGCGCCACTGACATTGTTTACCGGACCAAATGCATCCGGCAAATCCTCGGTTCTGCAGGCGCTTGTTTTGATACACCAGACCATGCGTGAACATGAGTGGTCCACGAGGCTTGCCCTCAACGGCGCGGGTGTCAGACTAGTCGCCATGCTGGATGTGGTCGACGAAATATCCGGGCGGGACAGTTTCGGCATCCTGCTGGCCGACGATAAAGACTCTTTTGAATGGACATTCGGGGGCGAGCGGCGTGACATGTCAATGGAAGTCCGGCGCGTTTCCGTCAATGGCAAAACTACGGAAGCGCCGACCAGGCTCAGATATCTGCTCCCGCCCGATGGCGGGGCGGACTTGCCATTGGCCCGGCAGATTCACGGTCTGTCTTATATAACCGCTGAAAGAGCGCCTCCCCAAGATACATATACCTTGGAAGACCCGCACAATGTGGCGACCGTCGGACCCAAAGGGGAGCATGCTGTGAGCGTGTTGCACTGGGGTCGAGACGAGCCTGTGATAGAAAGTCTCATCTTGCCGGATGCACCTCCGAATCGGTTCAAGCAAGTGGAGGAACACATGCGCAAGTTTTTTCCCGGCTACCGGATGGAGGTGCAACAGCCGCAGCGGTCTAATGCGGTAACGCTGGGCATACGCATGTCGGATGACACGGAATTCCACCGCCCGGCACACACCGGATTTGGGCTAACCCAGAGTCTGCCCATTGTCGTGGCCGCCCTGTCGGCATCCGAGGGCGACATCATATTGATTGAAAACCCGGAGGTACACCTTCATCCCGCCGGCCAAGCGCTGATGGGGCGATTCTTGGCTGATGTTGCGCATGCGGGTGTGCAGGTATTTGTGGAAACACATAGTGACCATGTGCTGAACGGTATCCGCCGTTCGGTCAAGGATGGAAAACTGTCCGCCGGCCAGGTCGCAATTCACTTCTTCCAAGCGCGGTCCGCAGGCCAGCCACAGGTGGCGAGTCCGATGCTGGACGACTCCGGAAACATCGATTCATGGCCGGAAGGTTTTTTCGACCAATTTGACATCGATGCCAACTACTTTGCCGGTTGGGGAGAGGACTGAAGTGAAACTGTTGTTCAATGAACTTTCCATTGACGGGCAATTCCATGATTTGAAGGCGTTTCGTCGCGCTGTCGAGATGATAATGTCCATCAGGAATGCCGCCCGTCAATTCGGGTGGGAATTGCAGTGCCACCAGAACGTGTCTGATACGCTGGTGATGCCCGGCTACCCCATGAAAAAAGCCGTCAACACATTAACCAAGGAAAAGCGCAGAGATTTTCTACAATGGCTGACACATCGCGGTTCTTTATGGAACAACGAACAACGGCACAGTGGCGATGACTACATGGCCTGCGATGATAAAATAGTCACCGATACCGCAGTGGGTGAAGCGGCTTATTTGTGCTTTCACGGCATCCTTTGCCACATCGTCAGCATGAATCCATCCGAATGGATGTATTCACCGGTAAAAGTTGACTGGCACAACATCGAAACACTCGAATCCATCGACGTCTGCAACCATTGGAATGCCGATGAGGCGGAAAACGCTTTTCGCAGCGTTCCGGCACAGCCCCTTGATTCCTGGGGGCAATTGGAGACCACGGCAAGAAATATTTGCCGGAATCTGACTTTTTCACCGGAATGCTTCACACCGTTGCAGGATATCCCATTCAACAAAAGCGCTGCGGAGCAACTGCTGCAACGTCTGACTACCTTGCGCGATTTCAAAAACTCCATCGACAATAAAGGAAAGCGCACCGAAAAAGGGCAGAAGATTTATCAAATGCATTTCACCGGCGATAATGCTTGGTTTTCTGATTCTTCGCGTACTGAAAAAAGCAGATTTCGGAATGATATGACATTTCCGCATCCGGAATTGGGCGGGAATACTTTATTCTGCACTTGGCATGGAAAAGTAAAAACCACCCATATCCCACTAAGGATTCACTTTTCCTGGCCCATGCAGGCTCACGAGAAAACTTACGTGGTGTATGTCGGGCAGAAAATCACCAAAAAATAGTGGCGCCTTATCAAGCAGCCTTGCGGGTTGCCGGCCAACTGCCACAATTCTTGACGGTAGAGAAGCATGTCCCGTGCTACGACACGGGATAGGGAGCGATAGCGATTATGTTTTTCACCAATCAAGAAGCCAGAGTCTTTAATTGGCCCCGCGAGGAAGCGACGAAAAGCAAAGACTCTGGACTCCGGTTGTCACCGGAGTGGCGGTAGGGGCGACCGTCGCCGGAATGGCAGTAAGGCGCGCCCGCTTAACAGACTGCGACCGTGACGGTGAGGGGAAATCGTCTGCAGACGCCTGGGGCGCAGATTGAAAAACCCGCAACTTATCCGCGCGCGCCAAGCCGCCGTTCATACTGGTCGGGGTGAGAGGATTTGAACCTCCGGCCCCTGCCTCCCGAAGGCAGTGCTCTACCAGGCTGAGCTACACCCCGTATGTTTGCGGTCAGTGGCCGCGCCGCACCGCGAATTCCGCCAGGCGGGCCAGCGCGTCCTTGTACGGCGAGGCGCGGATGCCGCTTAACGCATCGACCGCGGCCGCGGCCTCGCGCTTCGCCAGTTGCGTAGTGTATGCCAGCGCGCCGGTGGATTCAACAATGCCCAACACCTCGGCCAGCGCCTCGCGCGCGCCGTCTTCGACCGCCCGCCGCAGGACGCGCCGCTGCTTTTCGCCGCCGCGCTGCAGGGCGATGATGAGCGGCAGGGTCAACTTGCCTTCCGCCAAATCATCGCCGGCGTTCTTGCCGGTGTCGGCGCTGTCGGCGCGGTAGTCGAGGATGTCGTCGACCAATTGAAACGCGGCCCCGAAGCGCAAGCCGAAATCCGCCAGCGCCGCGCACTCGGCCGGCGGCCGGCCGGCCGCGACCATGCCCAACCGCGCCGCCGACTCGAACAACTTCGCGGTCTTGCGGTGGATGGTGTCGAAATACGCGCGTTCGGTGGTGTCCGGCGCGCGCGCGTTCATGAGTTGCAGCACTTCGCCCTCGGCGATGGCGTTGGTGGTCGCGGCGAGAATGCGCATGACTTCCATGTTGTTCGTCTCCAGCATCATCTCGAACGCGCGCGAGTAAAGAAAATCGCCGACCAACACGCTGGCTTCGTTGCCCCACACATGATTGGCGGTGGCGCGCCCGCGCCGCATCTTGGATGCGTCCACCACATCGTCGTGCAGCAGCGTGGCGGTGTGAATGAACTCGATGACCGCGGCCAAGATGATGGAGTCGTTGTGGGTTTCGTTGTTGCCGCGGTTTTTGTTGTCGCGATGGTTGGCGGCGCGGTTATTGTCGGATTCGTTGCGGCGGTCGCGATTACCGTCCGCGCGGTTATTGTCGGATTCGCCGCGGCGGTTGCGGTCGCCGGCCGCGCCGGCCTTCGCGCTCAACAGCAGAATCAACGGGCGCAACCGCTTGCCGCCGCTCTGCACGATATACGCGCCCAAAGTGCGAATCAGCGCGATGTCCGATTCGAGATGACGGCGAATGACGGCGTTCACCTGCTCCAATTCATCGCGCGCCAAATCCGTCGCGGAGCGCAGCAGCATGTCGACATTCGGCGGCGCCGCCGGCCCATTCACCGGCGCGACCGGGGTGGCCGACGCGACCGGGGTGGCCGGCGCGGCCACCGACGCATCGGTCGGCGCGGCCGCGCGCGCCAATGCCGGTTTATGCGCCGCATCAGCCGGCTTGGCGGCGACCGGCGCCGATGCCGGTTTGCTTGCCGCATCAGCCGGCGCATCCGCCCGCGCCAAAGTGGAGTCGGTCATCGCATTCGGTTGGAGTCAAGTGTTCAGCGGGATTGTAGCCGATTAGAGGATTCCCCGCCTTTTGCATGCCGCCTCGCGCGCCGGGCGTTACCGGCCGGCCAAACGCCCCGCGCAACTTGTTGAATTATGCCGAATTTTTTGATTTATAACAAAGTTAACCCAGTTTATCGGTTTTAAGATAAACCGGGATAAACTTGTTAAATTCTCATAAAATCCGCCCCCTCGACGCTGGCGAACCGCCGCCTGAGTCGAGTTTATAAAGTTTATCGAGAAATTGATAAACTGGGTTAAACTTGTTATAACTCCCGCATGAATCCTTCCAAAAATCCATACGCCCCCGGCGCCGGCAACCCGCCTCCCGAACTGGCGGGCCGGGATTCGCTACTTGAGCGGGTCGGCGTCGGCTTGCGCCGCATTAAGGCCGGGCGGTACGCCAAAAGTTTTCTGCTGGTGGGGTTGCGCGGCGTCGGCAAGACGGTTCTGCTGAACCGCGTCGCCCGGGATGCCGAGCGCGAGAAACTCGTGTGCCTGCATATCGAAGCGCAGGAGGGCAGGTCACTGTCGTCCATGCTGATTCCGGAACTGCACAAAGTTCTTTTGCAAATCGGCCGGACCGAGGCGGTCAAAAAAGCCGCGCGACATGCGCTGAACATCATCGCGGGGGTGGCGAAGTCCCTGCAAATCGAATACCAAGGCATGAGCATCGGCCTGGACAAGGATTTCCAGCCGCTGGCGCCCGCCACCGGCAACTTGGAAAACGACTTGTCCGATGTGTTCCAGGCCGTCGGCGATGCGATAAAAAAGAAGAACACCGCGTTCGTCCTCTTGGTTGACGAGTTGCAGTATGCGAAAAACGACCAACTGGCGGCGCTTATCGTCGCCTTGCACAAATGCCAGCAGTGGCAGTTGCCCGTTATGTTGGTGGGCGCGGGGCTGCCGCAATTGGTGGGGAACGCCGGCAACGCAAAATCCTACGCCGAGCGGATGTTCGACTTTCCGGAGATTGGAAAGTTGGACCGCGCCGCGGCGCTGCGGGCGATTGAAGCGCCGGCGAAACGGGAAAGGGTTTCGTTTCAGCCGGCCGCCCTTGAAAAAATTCTCAAGCAGACGGAAGGCTATCCTTACTTTCTGCAGGAGTGGGGTTATCAAGCATGGCATGTCGCGGAAAAATCGCCGATTACCGTTCAAGATATCAAGATTGCGACAAAAATTGCGCTGCAAGAACTCGACCGGAGTTTTTTTCGCGTCCGCTACGACCGGTGCACCAACCGTGAACAAGAATACTTGGCGGCAATGTCGAGATTGGGGGCCGGAAGCCATCGGTCCGGAGATATTGCCGGCGCAATGGGCGAACATGTGACCGAGGTCGCGCCGGTCCGCGGCAACCTCATCAAAAAGGGGATGCTGTACAGCCCCAAACATGGACTCACCGAATTTACCGTGCCGTTATTCGGCGCGTTTATGAAGCGGACGATGCCGTAGCGGCGGCCGGGTTTGCCGGTTAAGTTTGTTATCGGGGACAGGAAACGGAATGATGTGCATCGAGTGATTTATCAAGCCGCGACTTCATCATCGACGATGTCCAATAATTGCCGGATATTGCTACGCTGGGAGTCATATGCCCACTCACCGTCAAATATCTTCCGGTCGAAAGATTGAATATGCTCGCCACCGATGGACAGCGAATAAAATTTGTTTCCTTTTTGTTTGAAGTCGGCAATTTCAGCGCGCTGCTCGTCCGGCAAGTCGCGCATGACAAAATCTGAAATGATAAGCAGGTCGGATTTTTCATAATCTTCCTCTTTCATCATTTTTAATGCCTGCGTGACGGCGGGCGCAACATCCGTCCCTCCGCCGAAAGATTGTTGCAGAAAACCAATCAGATTCTTGATGTTGCAATGACCGGATAAATCCAACTCATGGATGCCGGTGGAAAAACTAATCAGGTAACAGTTGCGTTTTTGGGCAATCGCCTTGGTCGCCATATACAAAGTCACCGCCTTGGCGATGGTCTCAGGCTGGCCCGCCATGGAGCCGCTGGTGTCCACGCAGACGATTATCGGCCCCATTTTCTCATCTTCCTCCACTTCAATTAACTCCTCATGCGGAATTTCCAGGTCCTCGGATTTCCATCCCGCCATGTCAAAATGCATCAGGCTGCTTTCCGCGAATTTAATGTCAAACAACAACGCCGTTTCATCATCAGCCAGCAAAGCCAGTTCCTGCGGCAACGCGTGCTCGATGTCCTTGCCGAAACGAACGCCGATAATTTCTTCGCGCGAGTGAATATCCGGGATGACTTCGGTGAAAGTTTTGGTTGTCTTAATCCACTCTTCCCGCTTGGCGCGGGCCGCGATGCGCAGCCGCCCCAACATTTCGCAGAGTTCGCGCACGCCCTTGTCCTGGGCGAGGTATTCCGCCCAGCGTTTAATCGCATCCATATCAGCCAGCGACAGATGGTCTTTTGACAAATCAAACAACACGCCGGGTTCAATGGACAGTTGCGACAATGCATCCGCCAACTGCTGCATGAGTTCCAGCCAGTTTTGCAGTTTTTCCAGCAGTTCCCGGCGGTATTCGGCGATGGCGTTCAATTCCCACCGGTTGTATTTTTCGTCCAGTGTTTTTTGCCATTGCTGATGCAGGTGCGCGCGGCATGTTTTTTGCTTGGCGCGCAAACGCTTAACGGCGGATTTTGGCGCCGGTTTATCTTTGGCGGGTGACCTTTGTTTTCCTTCGATCTCTTTAATTTGGCGCAGCCAAAAAGACTCTTCGGATTTTTCCATCCGACCTTGATTGTATTCGCATAGTTTTTGATACGACTTCAAATCCGATTTAATGGACGGCAAATCATAAACGCCATGGCCGTCTCGAAAATCTTCCTGCGCCGTCGCAAACGCGGTTTGATGTTCATCGAAAGGGTTGTCCTTAATCAATCGACGTTTGATTCTTGACTGAAAATCTTGAATTTCAGCCGATAATTTATCGACAATTGATGACTCGCGAGCGACCGCAAACCGCTCTTGCAGTTCCGCGATTTTTTCATGCCAAAAATCAGACATGTTATTTACTCCCAGTGATGCGCATCGTTAACAAATCACATTCTTTCAGCAATACGCCGAGTTTATCCAGTTGAGAGTCAACTCCGTTCAGAGCAATGCTCCGTACATTTTCAGGAACAAAAGGAGTGGAAATTTCTTTTGCGAAGAATCCCCGCTTTCGTTCAATTTCAGAAATTGAGTGGTCAATTTTCGCCCGCTTTTCATTCAGGGAATCTTTGAACGAATCGATTATCCGCGGCGACACGTTTTCTCTTTGGTCACCCTGACGGTGCAAAAGTTTAGGAGTATAGGAGTGCGATTGAACCTCATCTCCCGTAGCGTTATACAGGCGAAAATTGTTGCTTTTGATAGTGAATCTCCCATTTTTAGAAAGGGAGCAAGTCACTTTATCAAATTCCTTGCAGGATCCGTTTACGGGATGAAAATTTCCTGACGCATTCATTTTGTCGAGATGAATATAATACGTATAAGAATTTATTCTGCCGTAATTATCTGCGCGACGAATGCTCACTTCGAAATGCTCTCCCGTTTCCAAGGTCACCGTTTTGTATTCATTTTCCGCATACAAAACCTCGGTGTAAATCTCTTCTTCCAGAGATTTAACCTCTTTCTGAAGTTGCACATTGCTCGTGCCCGATTCAAAACCGCAATCTTTTACGGCCTTTTTGATGATACCCATGACCAGTTCACGGTTTTCATTGGTTGTCCACAGACAATGCCGCAGCAACAAGGCATCCGCCAAATTGGTGGATTTGCGGCCGCAGAAAAATGCGCCCGCTTTCAGAAAAACAACCGCCTGCTGCCATCTGCGGTCGGACACATACACATCCAGCCGTTTGGATTGCTTATCAAGTTGCCGACGAATGTCCCGAATAATCTTTATTGTTTCCGGGGACAGTTCAACGTCATGAATTTGCTTCCGCCACGATTTCAATTCGTCATCGGTGATATCCTGTGCAGAACTGGCTTTGGAGTTTGCCGGCTTGTCGCTTATCATTTTATCGAAGTTGCCCGGCTCCTTGACCGACGGCACATATAAACGAACAACAAGGCGGTCATAAAGCGCATCCAGTCCTTTGCCGGTGGACGGTGTCTCGTTGGACGCCGCAATCAACGCTTTCAACGGCACCCTTTCCGTTTCCGTCCCGTTGCGGAAGATTTTTTCGTTGATGATGGTCAGCAAAGTGTTCAAAATCCCGGGGCTGGACTTCCATATCTCGTCCAAAAAGGCGAAGTGCGCCTTGGGCAGAAACCCGTCGGTTTTGCGCATGTAGTTGTCTTTTTTGAGTTCGGCAATCGACACCGGCCCGAAAATTTCTTCCGGTGTGCTGAATCGATGCATCAGATATTCAAAGCGGGGGCCAACGCCCTCAAACACCGACGCCAGCCGCCTTGCCAGCAAACTTTTGGCTGTTCCCGGAGGCCCGAGCAGGAAAATGTTCTGCCCCGACAGGGCGGCGAGCAAAATCACCGCCGCATGCTCCTCCCGCTCATGCAGTCCGGCGCTCATGGCGTTGGCCAGGTCGGTTATGCGCTGTTTCAGGTGCGGGCCGCTCATGCTGTCCTCCGAGGTGAAAATGGAAATTTTATGCCGCCCCATTCCGCAATCTTGTCGCCGTTCATCGTTTCCAAGATTCCAAAAATGGAGCAACGCCGAACATTACCTTGACAGATTGAAAATTGCAACCGACAATGGCCGCATTGGTTTCAGCGGACCAAAAACGGCGGCGGTCAGTTAACCGGCGTCTCATTCGCGGCCGGCGAGCCCAAAACCATTGCATCCAAACACACTTAAAACAAACCGCATGAACACCATCCACTGCATGGACTGCATCGAAGGTTTGCGCGCGCTCGCGCCGGGTTGTGCGCGGTTAATCTTTGCCGACCCGCCGTATAATCTTTCCGGGGCTGCGCATCGCACGGTGCAGAGTGGCAAGCGGGTTGTTTGCGACAAGGGGCGGTGGGACCAAATCAAGGATGTGCACAAGTTTAACGAGCAATGGATTGAGGCGTGTTTGCATGCGCTGGCCGACGACGGTACGCTGTGGATTTCCGGCACCCTGCATAATCATCCTTCGGTCGGCATGGCGCTTAAACAATTGAACTGCTGGATTATCAACGATGTGATTTGGTTCAAGAGAAACGCGCCGCCGTTGTTGAGCGCGAATCGTCTTGCGCCGTCCACGGAATTGATTTGGGTGGCGAGCAAAAGCAAACGGTACTATTTCAACTACCGACTCGCCAAAGAAATTAACGGCGGGAAACAGATGCGGAATATGTGGGAAATCAGCGCCACGCGGCATGTCACTCCGCATCCCGCCGAGAAGCCGGTCGCGTTGCTGGAGCGCATCATCAACATCGCATCCGAACCGGGCGACTTGGTGGTCGACCCATTCACCGGCTCCGGCACTACCGCGGTGGTCGCGCATGCGCTCGGCAGAAACTTCACCGGCTTTGAGTTGGACGAGAACTACGCGGCGATGGCGAGGAAGCGCGTCGCCGACATCGACATCGAATCGAGAATTAACCAACCCGCGCCGCGGCAAACGCATGACCCGACCGCGGCGCAAATTCATTTACTCGATTGAAAGTTAAAGTTGGCATGCGCGCGGCTCCGCAGCCCGCATAATGCGTTGCAGTCCGCGACCCGCTTCAACCCACACAACGCGCGCCAAATTCATGAGCGACTCGACGCATTTCCTGCCGGTCAAAATCCCCCCGGCGTTCGCCGGCGCGCGCGTCGACAAGGCGTTGTCGGAGTTGTTGCCGGGCTATTCGCGGGCCGCGATTCAGCGGTGGTTTAAGCGCGAACGGGTGCGCGTGGATGGACGGGCGGTGGCGCAAAAATATCGTTTAGCCGGCGGCGAAACACTGCAAGTCGATGTGCCGCCACCGCAGCCGGCCGCCGATGCTAATGCACAAGCGGCGCAAGCGGTGGCGTTGGACATCGTCGACTGCGACGCCGATATTGTCGTCATCAACAAACCGCCCGGCTTGGTGGTGCATCCCGGCGCGGGCCACGCCGACCGTACTTTGCTCAACGGTTTGCTGCACTTCGATGAATCATTGCGCGTTTTGCCGCGCGCCGGCATCGTCCACCGCCTCGACAAAGACACCTCCGGTCTGTTGGTGGTGGCGCGCAACGAGGCCGCGCGATTGCAACTCATCGAGCAACTGCGCGCGCGCGCGATGAAGCGCGTTTATTTGGCGGTGGTGAACGGCGTGCCGGTGGCCGGCGAGCGCATCGACCAACCGCTCGGCCGCCACCGTCATGACCGCCGCCGCATGCAAGTCACGCCGGGCGGCAAAACGGCGGTCACGCATGTGCGCGTGGAGCGCAAGTTTCGCCGCCATAGTTTGCTGCGCGCCGACTTGGAAACCGGGCGCACGCATCAAATTCGCGTGCATTTAAGTTGGCGCGGCTTCCCGGTGGTCGGCGACCGTCGCTACGGCGGCCGGGTTAAACTGCCGCCCGAGGCCGGCGATGCGTTGGTCGATGCGTTGCGACGGTTTAACCGTCAAGCGTTGCATGCCGCGCGTTTGGAATTGCATCATCCGCGCAGCGGCGAATTGCGACGGTGGCGGCAAACGATGCCGGATGACATGCAGCGTTTGGTCGAGGCGTTGGATGCCGACCGGCGCGTTCAATCGTTACCATAATTTAATCCCCGCTTCATGTTGCGGTAAGGCGGCGACCGTTACATTGCCGCGACTTCAACTCGACAGAGGCATCGTTATGCGCATTAACAACTGGAATATTCTCCGCGCCGACGGCCGGCGCGCGAGCACCGTCACCATCACCGTCACCGTCGCCACCGTCCTCACCCTCGGCGCGCTGACCGTATTAACCGCGGCGACCGTGGCCGAGCCGGCGCGCGCCGCGCAAACCCATGTCGCGGCCGACTTGCCGAGCGTGGATGTCAACCACGGTTTCGCCGACTTGGTGGCGGCGGTCAAGCCGGCCGTGGTCAACATCTCCACCACCGGCCACGCGCCGGGCCGGCCGCGACTCGAACGCCGAATCCCGGAGATGGAAGAATTCTTCGACCGTTTCTTCGGCCAGCCGCGGCCCGGCCCGCGCCATGAACGCCGACGCGAGCGCGACCGCGACGGCGACCGCAACCGTCCGCCGCGCCCATACCAGCGCAAAACCACCGCGGTCGGCTCCGGCTTCATCATCGACGCCGACGGCTTGGTGGTGACCAACTACCATGTGGTCGAGGACGCCATCG
This sequence comes from Gammaproteobacteria bacterium, assembly GCA_028817405.1. GTDB lineage: Bacteria > Pseudomonadota > Gammaproteobacteria > Arenicellales > Poriferihabitantaceae > JAHRAW01. The sequence goes on along the minus strand of JAPPPS010000121.1, from coordinate 103,116 downwards.
ATATCGAAGTGGTGTTTGACGACGGCGCGCGCATCCCGGCCACGCTGAAAGGTCACGACAAAAAAACCGACTTGGCGCTGCTGGAAATTCGCACCGACAAACCGTTGCCGTTCGTCAAATTCGGCGACTCCGATGCGGCGCGGGTCGGCGACTGGGTCATCGCCATCGGCAACCCGTTCGGCTTGGGCGGCAGCACCACCAGCGGCATCATCTCGGCGCGCGGGCGCGACATTCAGGCCGGCCCGCTGGACGACTTCATCCAAATCGACGCGCCCATCAACCGCGGCAACTCCGGCGGCCCGCTGTTCAACACCCGCGGCGAAGTCATCGGCGTCAACAGCGTCATTTACTCCCCCAACGGCTACAATGTCGGCATCGGCTTCGCCATTCCGTCCTCCATGGCCGCCAATGTCATCGCGCAGTTGCGCGACAGCGGCGTGGTGCGGCGCGGCTTCCTCGGCGTTCATATTCAGGCGGTCAGCGCCGAAATCGCCGACAACTTAGGACTCGACAAACCGGCCGGCGCGCTGGTCACCCGCGTGGTCGAAGACAGCCCGGCCGCGGCCGCGGGCATCGAGCCCGGCGATGTCATCTTGGTCTACGACGGCGACACCGTGGCCGCCATGCGCGACTTGCCGAAGTTGGTCGCGTTGACCGCGGATGAGACGCCGGTCGACTTGGTGGTGTGGCGCGACGACCGCCGCCTCACCTTGCGCGTGACCATCGGCCGCAGCGCCGAGGCCGCGCCCGGCGACGGCGGTTTGGCGGAGAACGCGGCCGGCCGGCGGTTGGGCCTGACGGTGGCGGCGCTGGACGACGACGCGCGCGCGCAATACGGCATCGCCGCGGACGCCGCCGGCGTGGTGGTAACCGAAGTCGCCCCGGACAGCGCAGCGGCGCGCCGCGGCCTGCGCGCAGGCGACCTCATCCGCCGCATCGACAAACGCGCAATCGACTCCCCGACCGATGTCGCCGCCGCCCTCAAAGCCTCGCGCGCCGCCGACAAAAAATCCCTCCTCCTACTGGTAGAACGCGACCGCCAAACCCGTTTTGTCGTAGTGCCGGACGCGGAGTGACGACCGGCAACCGCCGCCTCGCCGCTTTGCCATCCTCGATCGGTGGCGGGGTTATTGCTTGAGTTGCGGGGGCGTGGCGCCTCGGACGCGGGTTTTTTTCGGGTCGTAGTGCGGGAAAGCGGTGACGGCGCATGGGAGGCGTTTTTGGTGGCCGTCCAACTTGCCGACTTCGAGTTGGCGGTCGCGGCCGGGGGCGGCGTACTCGACGGCGATGCGGCATAGCGCGATGTTTTTGCGCAAGGCCGGCGAGCGCATGCCGCTGGTGATGACGCCGACTTGCTGCGCGCCGGCGAACACGCCGTCGCCGGTTGCCGCGGGCTCGTCGCCGGCCAATTCCAAGCCGACCAACCGGCGCTGCGGATTGGCTTTGCGTTTTTGCAGCGCGCGTTTGCCGATAAAGTCGTCCGCTTTGTCGGCCACGGTGAAGCCGATGCCGGCCTCGAACGGGTCGGTTTGGTCGTCGAATTCATTGCCGGCGAACGCCAAGCCGGCCTCGATGCGCAGCATGTCGAGCGCCTCCAAGCCGAGCGGTTTGATGCCGGCCGATTGCCCGGCGTCCCACACCGCGTCCCATACCTGCGGCGCGTGTTTGGGGTGGCAGAAAATTTCATAGCCGCGTTCGCCGGTGTAGCCGGTGCGCGACAGCACCACCGGAACGCCGTCGCCGTCACGGCCGCGGCCGCCGACAACAACGCGCGCGATGGAAAACCGAAACCATTGCAGTTCGTCGACCGCCGCTTGGTCGGGGCGGGTCCGGATGACTTCGCGCAACACTTCGAGGCTGCGGGGGCCTTGCACTTGCAAGTTGTGCAACTGCGCGGTGGAGTCCTTGACCCAAACGCGCAGGCCGCGTTCTTCGGCCTGGCGGCGCAGCCATAAAATCGATTCGTCGCCGCCGCCGACCCATCGCCAATTGTCCGGCCGCAAACGAAACACCGTGCCATCGTCAATCATGCCGCCGGACTCGTGGCACATCGCGGTGTAAACCACTTGCCCGTCGCTCAACCGGCGCATGTCGCGGGTGACGCAAAGTTGCAGCAGGCGCTCGGCGTCCGGCCCGACCACTTCGGCCTTGCGCAGCGGCGACAAATCGGCCACCGCCACGGCCTCGCGGCAGGCCCAGTATTCGGCCACCGCGCCTAAGTTGGTGTAACTCTGCGCCAGCCAGTGGTTGGCGTATTCGGTGAAGTTTCGGGTCAACTTCGAGGTGCGCGGGTGGAAGCCGGTCTCAAGGGTCATCTGCGGTTCCTCGTCCGGGGTTTTGCGAAACGCCAGCGCGCGCTTGAACAACTTGTCGCGCGCATACAGGCGGAGGTGAATGTCGGTCGGATTCCAACCGTTGGCCGGGTCGATGTCGCACGGACAGGCCGAGGAGACGCACACCATGTCTTTGAGCGCGCGCAGCAACACATAATCGCCGGGCCGCGACCATGGGTCGTCGAAAGTGAATTGATACGCGTCGTCGAAGAAGGTGTTGAAGAACAAGTTCATCGCCATCCAGCCTTTGCGCGGCGCGACTTGGTACGGTTGCAGCGCGCGGTTGAAGTTGTCGGAGCAATTAACATGGCCCGGATAACCGGCATCGTCGTAATACTTCGCGGTGCATGCCAAACCGAAACTGTCGTGCCGCCCGCAGGTGTCTTGCACGACTTCCACCAGCGGCTCGAAGTCGACATCGTAGAACTTGGCGTACAACCCGGGCTTGGGATACGCCGCGCCGATGAGCGCGCGCGTGGTGGTGGCGTCGAGACATCTTTCCACGCCGCGCTCCAATTGCGCGCGGTCGAAGCACTGGAAGTCCGAGCACTGGCGGCCCTCGACATCGATGACTTGAATGTATTCGCCAGCCGCGACTTCATACGCCGCGGCGGTGCTTTGCGCGATGCGCATGTCGGCGCGCGGGTCAGCCAATGGCTCAGGCAACGGCGGAGGTTCGGCCGCGACGGTGGTCGCGGCGGCGCGGCGAATGAAGACGATTAACTCGGTGGGCGGCAGGGATGATGCGGGTGACGGTGATGCGGCCGGTGACGGTGACGCCGGTGACGGTGATTCGGTCGGTGACGGTGACGCCGGCGACGGTGCTTCGCCCGGTGACGGTGATGCGCCGGCCAACAATTCTTCGCCCGGCGCGCAAACCAAACACAGCGCATCGACTTCGCAGACGAATGATGCGGCGTTGCCGGGCCGCGACTCGCCGGCCAACAACTCCGCGACTTGGGCGCGGCTTAAGTCGATGTTGTGTTCGCGCAGTTTCCCCGCCAAGCGTTGCGCCGATGCGCCGCCGTTTGCGTCAGCCGCGGCCGCCGCCAAGCACTTCGCCATCCGCTCGCCGCCGGTGTTCGCCGCGATGCCAAGCGCGGTGGTGACCGACTCGCCGAGATGATTGAAGCCGGCCACATGCGCGACTTGCAACCCTTGCGGGTCGACGATTTCCACCTCATCGCCGCAAAACACCGGCAACGCCAACATCCCCAACGCCGGCACCCGCCGCCGCTCCACCCCGGCCGGCCACAACCCCGGCTCGCGCAGGCGCGGCGATGCGTCGGTCACGGTCAATGCGGCGGCGGCGTTCATTCGGCGACTATACACCAGCGGCGGGCGTTGCGCCGGGCGGATGGCTTATACTGGCGCGGTGGCGGGCGGTTCGGCGCGAGGCCGGGCGCGCCGCCATGCCATCGCCTGCGCCGCCGGAGTTGCCCGATGAAAAATCCCGTTACCGAAAAACTGATTGCCGCGGTGCAGCAACGCGGCGCGCCGGGGGCCGATGAAATCGCCTTTTTGCGCGATTTCTACCACCGGTTGTCGGGCCAGGACTTCGCGGTGCGCAAGGCCGCGGAGTTCCATGATGCGGCGCTGCGCCAGCGGCAGTTGGCGGAGACGCGCGCGCCGGGCCAGACGCTGATTGAGATTTACAACCTCGACGGCGCGGCGGCCGGCGCGGCACAATCCGTGGGCAAAAAGTCCATCGCCGGCGCAAAATCCGCGGGCAAAAAGTCCGCGGCCGCCGGCGCAAAAATCACCGGCAAAAAACCCGCCGCCGACTCCAGCGACGCGCCGGCGCTCGACGACCGCAGCGCCACGGTCATCAGCATCATCACCGATGATAAACCGTTCATCATCGATTCGCTGACCATCAAACTCAACGCGTTGCGCAAAACTTTGCACCGCACCGTGCATCCGACCTTCGAAGTGCGGCGCGACGCCAACCACCGCATCATCGAACTGTCGCGTTACCAAGGCGCGCGGCCCGGCGCGACCGCGGAAGCGCGCGGCGGGCAATTGGAATCGTATATTCAGTTCGTCATCGACTTCACGCCGGCCGCCGAGCACGGCCGCTTGCGGCGCGCGCTGCGCGATGTCATGGCCGACATCGAAATCGTGGTGCGCGACTGGTCGAAGATGCGCGGGCGCGCGTTGGCGTTGGCGGAAAAAATCGAGGGCCGCAAACAGGGGCCAGCGTTCGCCGAGCACGGCGAGTTGCTGCGCTGGCTGGAAAACCACAACTTCGCGTTCCTCGGCTACGCCGAAATCGAAATCGCCGACGCTGAAACCCCCGGCCGCGGCAAAAACAAATCCGCGCCGACGCCGAGCATCGTTCGCCAGTCGGTGTTGGGCGTGCTGCGCGCCGCGCACCGTCGCGACCCGGCGTCCGCGCATGCCATTCTGCCGCCGCCGGCGCGCTCCGAGACTTCGCCGGTTATCTTCACCAAGTCGCGTCGCCGCTCGGCGATTCACCGCGCCAACTATCTCGACTGCATTCTCATCGACCACCACTTCAACCGCCCGGCGCATGGCAAGCGGCGCGTGAGTTGCATCCTCGGATTCTTGGCCGGCTCATCGGAGTTGTTGCCGACCGCGGCGATTCCGCACTTGCGCAACAAAACCGCGTACATACTTAAAGAGAGCACGCTGCGCCCCGGCGGCTACGCGTATAAATCGCTGCACGCGATTTTGGAGACGCTGCCGCGCGGCAAACTGTTTCAGATGGACACGCGCAGTTTGTACCGTTTGTGCATGACGATTTTGAATCACCTGGAGCGGCGCAGCGCGCGCGTGCATCTGCACCGCAACATCTGCGGGCATTTTTACTCGTGCTTGGTGTACATCCCGCGCGATGTTTTCAACAGCACGCTGCGCCAGCGCATTCAGGAATTCCTCGGCCAACAGTTGGGCGCGGATGAAGTGACATTCACCGCGCATTTTTCCGATTCCATTTTGATTCGGATTCACTATTTGATTCACTGCACCGATGCGGTCGCGCGCCGGGTCGACGCCGCGCAACTGCAACTGGCGGTGCAAGCCATGGCGCGCGACTGGAACGACAATTTGTTCGAGGCGATTCGCGGCCGCGACGGTTATGACGCGGCCGGCCGGGCGTTGGCGTTGTACCGCGACGCGTTCCCCGCCAACTACCGCGACGAGTTTCCGGTCACGCAAGCGGTCACCGACATCGGCCGCTTCGCGCGCGCGCAGCCGAACCGTATTTATGCGGTGCTGACCACGCGCGACCGCGGCGACAGTGGTGACAGTGGCGACCGTGGTGACAGTGGCGACCGCGGCGACCGTGTTGACGGTGGTGACAGTGGCGACCGTGACAACCGTGACGGTGGCGGCAAAACGGCCGGCCGCAGCGCCAGTTTCAAGTTGTATTTGCGCGACCAGTCGGCGGCGTTGTCGGATGTGCTGCCGATTTTGGAAAACATGGGCGTGCGCGTGTTGGGCGGGCGGCCGTACCGCATCGTCCGCCACGACGGCGCCGCCTGCCGCTTGCATGACTTCGAAATTGTCCGCCACGACGGCCGCGATTTTGACCTTGCCGCTTCGCCGGAAATCTCGCGTCACTTCGAGGACGGATTCATCCGCGCTTGGGACCGGCGCATCGAGAACGACGGTTTCAACCGCTTGATTTTACTCGCCGGTTTGGACTGGCAAGAAACCCGCCTGCTGCGCGCCTACTATCGATACCTGAAACAAATCCGCCTGCGGTACAGCGAACACTACATCATCGAGGCGCTGGCAAATCATCCGGAATTGGTGGTGTCGATTGTGCAGTGGTTTCACGCGCGGTTTGACCCGGCCCGCGCGCATAAAACCGTCGGCAAAAACAACACCGTCGAGCGCAAACTGCAATCGCGCATCGCCGCGCAACTGGAACAAGTCGCGACCCTCGACGAAGACCGCATCATTCGCGCGCTTCTGGATGTCATCAAAGCCACCTTGCGAACCAACTATTATCAACGCGCGCCGGTTGACGGTGCCGGCGATGGCGGCGATGGCGATGTCGCCAACACCGTCGACGCCGCCAACACCGTCGACGCCACCGATGCTGATGCCGCCAAAGTTAAACCCTATCTCGCGTTCAAGTTGGACTCGGCCGCGATTCCGCGCATCCCCAAGCCGGCCCCGGCGTTTGAAATATTCGTGTTCTCGCCGCGCGTCGAAGGCGTGCATTTGCGCGGCGGCTTCGTTGCGCGCGGCGGGCTGCGATGGTCGGAGCGGCCGGAAGATTTCCGCACCGAAGTGCTCGGCTTGGTCAAAGCGCAGCGGGTGAAGAACGCGGTCATCGTGCCGGTCGGCTCCAAAGGCGGCTTCGTCGCCAAACGCCTGCCGGCCGCGGCCGGCCGCGACGCGGTGCAGCGCGAAGTGGTGGCCTGCTACCGTCTGTTCATCAGCGGCTTGCTGGACTTGACCGACAACTTGGCCGGCAACCGGGTGCGGCCGCCGCCGGATGTGGTGCGGTTCGACGCCGACGACCCGTACCTGGTGGTGGCCGCGGACAAAGGCACCGCCACCTTCTCCGACATCGCCAACGAAATTTCCGCCGCATATAATTTTTGGCTCGGCGACGCGTTCGCCTCCGGCGGCTCGGCCGGCTACGACCACAAGAAAATGGGCATCACCGCGCGCGGCGCGTGGGAGTCGGTCAAGCGGCATTTCCGCGAGTTGGGCAAGGACATTCAACGCGCCGACTTCAGCGTCGCCGGCATCGGCGACATGGGCGGCGATGTGTTCGGCAACGGCATGCTGCTGTCCAAACACATTCGTTTAATCGCCGCGTTCAACCACCGTCACATCTTCATCGACCCGGCCCCGGATGCGGCGGCGAGTTACCGTGAACGGCAACGGTTGTTTAACCTGCCGCGGTCGTCGTGGGATGACTACAACCGCAAACTGTTGTCGGCCGGCGGCGGCGTTTATGAACGCAGCGCGAAGTCCATCGAGTTGTCGAAACAAGCGCGGCAAGTTCTCGGCGCAACCCGCAGCCAATACGCGCCGGATGAATTAATCAATCTCATCTTGCGCGCCGAAGTCGAACTGTTATGGAACGGCGGCATCGGCACATACATCAAAGCAAGCGATGAGACGCACGCGCAAGCGCAGGACAAAAACAACGACGGTGTGCGCGTCGACGCCGACCAGTTGCGGTGCAAAGTGGTCGGCGAAGGCGGCAACCTCGGCATGACGCAGTTGGCGCGCATCGAGTTTTGCATGCGCGGCGGTTTGTGCTACACCGACGCCATCGACAACTCGGCCGGCGTCGACACCTCCGACCACGAAGTCAACATCAAGATTCTCCTCAACGCCGCCATGCGCGGCAAGCAACTGCAACCCGAACAGCGCAACCGTCTGTTGGCCGGCATGCAGAGCCAAGTCGGCGAGATGGTGCTCGCCAACAACTACGCGCAGGCGCAAACCTTAAGCCTCGAGGCCGCGCGCGGCGCGCGAGCCATGCCGCAGCAAGCGCGCGCCATCGCCGCGTTGGAGGCCGGCGGGCAACTCGACCGCGCGATAGAATTCCTGCCGGAGGCCGCGGCCATCGACGAGCGCATCGAGTCCGGCCGGCATTTCACCCGCCCGGAGTTGGCGGTGCTGTTGTCGTACAGCAAGATGGACTTGGCGCGGCGACTGCTGGATTCGGATGCGCTGGATGACGGTTATTTGGCGGCGGAAATCGACCGTTACTTTCCGCCGCGCCTGACCCGACGCTTTCCCCGCTTGGTGCGCAGTCACCGTCTGCGCCGCGAAATCATCGCCACGCAAATCACCAACGACTTGGTCAGCGTGATGGGCCCCACCTTCCACTTGCGCATGGCGATGCTGACCGCGGCCACCGCCGCCGACATCACCCGCGCCTACATCGCCGCGCGCGACATCTTGGACGCGCCGAAGTTGCGCGCGGCCATCGAGAAGTTGGACAACCAAGTCGACGCGCGCGTGCAGATGGAAATGCTCGAAGCGACGGCCGCGGCGGTCGAAGTTTGCGTCGCCGGTTTGCTGCGCGCGCGGGCCGGCGGCGGGCCATTGAACATCCGACGCTTGGTCGCCGCCATCGGCCCGACGCGCCGGCGGTTGCAATCACGATTGGCGGCCGCGCTGGGGCCGAACGCGCGCGCGCAGATGCAAAAACGCATGGCCGAACTCACCGCCAAGCGCGTGCCGGCGGCCGTGGCGACGCCGGTCGCGCAGTTGCCGTGGCTCGGCTATGCGGCCGACATCACAGCGTTGGCGACGCGTAACAAAGGCGGCGCCGGCATCGCGGCGCTGGCGACGCGCAACAAAGGCGGGGCCGACATCGCGGCATTGGCGGCGCGCAACAAAGGCGGCTCCGACAACGCGGCCGGCGGCGCCACCGTCGACGCCACCGGTAGCGCGCGCGCCGGCGCCACCGTCGACGCCACCGCCGCGGTCTACTTCCGCTTGCGCGAGGCGCTCGGTTTGGACTGGTTGGAGCGCGCCATCGACGCGCTGCCGTCGGCCGATGACTGGCATGCGCGCGCGCGATTCGCCCTGGCCGGCGACCTGCGCGCCAGCCACCTGGCGCTCACCGCCCGCGCCCTGGCCGCCGGCCGCCACGCCCCCGACGCGCGCATCACCGCTTGGCTCAACGCCAACCGCGAAGCCGTCGCCGCCCTCAAAAACATGACCGCCGCCATGCAATCCGAACCCGCCCCCGACTTCGCCATGCTGTCAGTGCTAATCGCCGAGTTGCCGAGATTGCATTAACCGCCCCAGCCGCCCCACCGCCACACCGGCGATGGTTGTAGGCCAGCGTCTTTATCTTTCGTCGCGCGCGCCGCCATCGCGGTTGTTATCGTTGTCGCCGGACAGCAGAGCGTTGGCGAAGGCGGCGAGGTTTTGGTGGGTCGGGACATTGGCGAATTGTGCGGCGGGGTCGGTGCGGATTTGGGTGGCGGTTTTTTTGCCGTTGCCGGTTTTGACCAATACCGGGCGCGCGCCGGCGCGGGCGGCGGCTTGCAGGTCGCGCAGGGAGTCGCCGACCGCGTACACTTCGCGCAAGTTGCATCTCAAACGCTCGGCCAACTCGAGGAACAAGCCGGGCTTGGGTTTGCGGCAGGCGCAGCCGGCCTCGGCGGTGTGCGGGCAGAAGAAAACCGCGCTGATGGCGCCGCCGCGCGGCTGCAGTTCGTCTAACATTTTGCGGTGGATGCGGTTCAGCGTGTTGATGCTGTAACGGCCCGCGCCGATGCCGGATTGGTTGGTGACCACCGCCACGCGGTAGTCGGCGCGGCAGAGTTGGGCGATGGCGTCGAGGCTGCCGGGCAGCGCTTGCCACTCGGCCGGGTCGGCCACGCCACGCGGCCGCAAGCGGTTGATGACACCGTCGCGGTCGAGGATGACCAGACGGTTGTTCATGGTTTGGCGGCCGTGGTGGCGGCGGCCGTGGTGTCGGCGGCACCGGCACCGGCGGCACCGGCATCAGCGACATCGGCACCGGCACCGGCCGCGGCATCGGCGGCCATGGCATCGCCGGCATCGGCCGCGGAATCGCTCGCCGCCTTTTCCCCTTTCGCCCAGTTCGACACCCGCACCCGCCCGTCGACGATGCGCCGGCCGCGCTGGTTGATGGCATCCATTTTGTCGCGGAACGCCTGCGCCAAATCGAAGTCGGCGGCGATGGCGTTGCCGAGCAGCAGAATCAACAAATCGGCGCATTCCTCCGCCAGTTCCGCCTTCGGTCGGCCCTTGCTGACGCACGCGGAAATCTCGCCTAATTCCTCCGCCATCAGCGCCACGCGGTACACCATGTCCTCGCCGCCGAGGTCGGCGAAGCGATGTTTTTGGTGGAACGCGCGCACTTCGTCCAACATGGCGGCGAAGGTGTCGCGGCCGGTGTTGTCGCCGGTTTTGTCGACGGTGTTGTCGCCGGCGCCGCGGCCGGCGCGGGAATCGGGCGCGTTCATGCGTCGGCCTGCATCAAGGAGATGTCGGCGACGCCGAGGAACAACGCGCGGATGCGGCGCAGCAACGCGAGGCGGTTGGCGCGCAGCCGGGGGTCTTTTTCCATCACCAACACCGCGTCGAAAAACGCGTCGATGGGTTGTTTCAGGCGCGATAATTCGGTCAAACCCGCGGAGTAATCGCCGGCCGAAAAACACCCGGCCGCGCGCGCGCCGCGGGCCTCGAGTTGGCGGGCAAGTTCGGCCTCGGCCGGGTGTTGGAACAATGCCGGGTCGACGGTGGCGGCGACAGTTTCGACGGCCCCGGCGTCCGCGCCGGCCGCGGCATCACCGTCCCGGCCCGCGGATTTGCTCAAGATGCCGGCGATGCGTTTGTTGGCGGCGGCCAAGGCTTGCGCGGCCGCGGGCCGGTTGCGGAAGAACCGACTCAGCGCGCGCAGGCGGCGGTCGAAGTCCAGCGGCCGGCGCGGTTTGCACGCCAGCACCGATGCCACCTCCAGCGCGTTGAAACCCAGCGGCGCGTAGTGCGCGGGCAGGCGCTCCAGCAGAAACACGAACACGCGCTCCACGGTCGCGGCGTCCGGCTGCACTCCCGCGCCGGTCGCGCCGGTCGAGCCAAACGCCTGCGCGCCGGCGGACAGCAGTTCATGGACATCGAGGTCGAGGCGTTTTTCGATGAGGATTCGCAGCACCCCCAACGCGGCGCGGCGCAACGCAAACGGGTCTTTGTCGCCGCTGGGGACATCGCCGCAGGCGAACAAGCCGAGCAGCGAGTCGAGGCGGTCGGCCAGCGCCACGCACTGCGCGGGCGCGCCCTGCGGCAGGCGGTCGCCGGCGAATCGCGGCCAATAATGCTGCGCAATCGCGTCCGCCACGCCCGGATTTTCGCCGGCCTGGCGCGCGTAGTGGCGGCCGATGACGCCCTGCAAGGCCGGGAACTCGCCGACCATGTCGGTTGCCAAATCGGCCTTGCACAGCCACGCGGCGCGGCCGGCATCGGCGACGGTGCTTTCGGCCGCGGTGTCACCGTCGGCACCGGCATCGGCGACGGTGCTTTCGGCCGCGGTGTCACCGTCGGCACCGGCATCGGCGACGGTGCCGCTTTCGGTATCGGCCGCGGATTCCCCGGCCGCGACCGCGCCATCGAACCGGCCCGCGATATGCACCGCGAACGCGGCCACCCGCTGCGCCTTGTCGTGCAGCGTGCCGAGGCGGTGGTGGAAGCGGATGCCTTTCAACGCTTCGACGCGCGATTGCAGCGGCGTTTTCAAGTCGCTGTGCCAGAAAAATTCCGCGTCCGCCAACCTCGCGCGCAGCACCCGCTCGTAGCCGGCCCGCACCCGCGCGCCGGGCCGCGCCGCGAGATTGCTGACCGCGATGAAAGCCGGCAGGAGTTTGCCGCGCGCGCCGGCCAGCGGGAAGAATTTCTGGTGCTCGCGCATGCACGCGCTCAACACTTCGGCCGGGAGTTTCAGGAATCGGCGATCGAATTCCCCGACCACCGCGCGCGGCCATTCCACCAAGCCGGTCACCTCGTCCAGCAGTTCATCGTCGTGCGGCGCGCGCGCGCCCGCGGCCTTCGCCAACCGCGCCAACTGCGCGGCGATAACCCGCCGCCGCCGCGCGAAGTCGGCGATGACCCGGCCGTCGGATTCCAGTCGGCGGGCGTAGTCGCCGGCGTCGGCGATGCTGAGCGGCGCATCGCCGGCGTGAAACCGGTGGCCGCGGGTGAGTCGCCCGGCCTTCAACCCCAACGCCTCCGCCGCGACCACGCGCTTGCCGTGCAACACTAACAGCCAGTGCGCCGGGCGCACGAACTCGGCGTCGCCGCTACCCCACCGCATGCGCTTGGCGGCCGGCAGGCGGCGCACCGCGTCGTCGAGGCCGGCGATGACGATGATTGCCAGGGGCGCGCCCGATTCACGCCGACGGTACGCGAGCCATTCGCCCTTGTCGGTTTTTAGCGTGGCCAACTGCGCGACTTCGACGCCGCAAGACTTGGCGAAACCGCGCGCGGCCTGGGTGGGTTGGCCGGCCGCGTCGAAGGCCGCCTGCAGCGCCGGGCCGCGGCGTTCAATGCTCCGGCTGGGCGCGCGCGCCGCGACATTTTTCACCAGCACCGCCAAGCGCCGCGGGGTGGCGAAATAGTGATGCGCAGCACCGTCGCCGGCGGCGGCACCGTCGGCCACGCCCGCGGCCGCCAAGCCCTCGGCGAATCTGGCGGCGAACGCCTTGCCCAACTTTTGCAGGTCGCGCGGCGGCAGTTCTTCGGTGCCGATTTCCACCAGCAAATCGGCGCGCCGCGGCGGTCGGGCGGTCGCCATCATCGCCCCCGCCCGGCCGCGCGCGGAAAACCCAGCGCTTTGCGTTTGTCGTAGTGGCATTGCGCGACGCCGCGCGCCAACGCCCGCACCCGGCCGATATACCGCGCGCGCTCGGTGACGCCGATGGCGCGGCGGGCGTCGAGTAGGTTGAAGGTGTGCGAGGCGCGCAAGGTTTGCTCATACGCCGGCAGCGGCAGTTGCGCGGCCAGCAGTTTGCCGCACATTTTTTCCGCGGCCTCAAACTGCGCGAACAAGTCGCGGACCTCCGCAAACTCGAAGTTATACGCCGACTGCTCGACTTCGTTTTGCAGATACAAGTCGCGGTAGGTGACGCGCCCGGCCGCGCCGTCGCCGCCGTCGGCCCAGACCAAATCAAACAACGAGTCGACCGCCTGCAAGTGCATGGCGATGCGCTCCAAGCCGTAGGTGATTTCGCCGGTGACCGGGCGGCAGTCGTAGCCGCCGACCTGCTGGAAGTAAGTGAATTGCGTGACTTCCATGCCGTTCAACCACACTTCCCAGCCCAATCCCCACGCGCCAAGCGTCGGCGATTCCCAGTCGTCCTCGACGAACCGCACATCGTCGCGGCGCAAGTCCAAACCGAGCGCGGCAAGCGAACCGAGATACTGTTCTTGGAAGTCATCCGGCGACGGTTTCAGGACCACTTGAAACTGAAAATAGTGCTGCAGACGGTTGGGGTTTTCAGCGTAGCGGCCGTCGGTGGGGCGGCGCGACGGTTGCGCGTACGCGGCCCGCGCCGGCTCCGGCCCGACCGCGGCCAAAAATGTCGCGGGGTGAAAGGTGCCGGCGCCGACTTCCATGTCGTATGGCTGCAAAATCACGCAGCCGCGCTCGGCCCAATACCGCTGCAGGCGCATGAAAAGTTCCGAGAAGGTGAGCATGGCGACGGTGGTCTCAACAATGTGACGGTGGTTTAGGCCGGACGGTTAGGCGAGCCCGGCGCGACCGCGTTCATGGCGATGAGGAAGTCCGCGACGAAGCCGGCCATCGCTTCGTCTCGCGGCGGTTTTAACTCCACGCGCATGACCGGCCGCCCGGCGTCCGCCAGCGCCGCGAAGTCGCCGTCGGCCTGCGCGCGCAGCAGTTTGCCGAAGGTGTAGTCGCGGCCCGGGATGGTTAAGTCAGTCGCGGCCAAGTCGTCGGCGCCGGGGCCGACCGCGGTGTAGTCCAGAAATTGAATGAATCGCCCGGTCGCGGGCCCGCCCTTGTGCAACTGGCCGGTGGAGTGCAGGTATCGCGGGCCGATGCCGGCGGTGGAGACGACGCGCGCGTAGTGTGACGCATCGCGGCGCAAGCAGAGCAAATGCGATGCGGTATTGTCGTCGTCCGGCAGGTAGGCGAGGTAGGCGAGATAGGTTTTCGGCGCGAGCGCGGCGGCGAATAGGGCGATGGCGACGCGCGCGCGCTGCGGGTTCACGGTGTCGGTGGTGCCGGCCGTCTCGGCGGTGGCGGGGATGAGCAAGTCATACCATTCGGTCGCGATGCAGAGGGTCGGCGGGGCCGGGGTCGGCACCGGCGCGCCGTCTTCGCTGGGCCATGCGCCAATCGCCGCCGCATCGCCGGCGCGGATGAAGGCCGCGGTTTGCGCTTTGGCGCGCGCCACATCCGGCTGGTCGAACGGATTGACGCGCAGGTATGCGGCGGCCACGGCGGTGGCGAATTCCCACCGCAAAAACTCCGCGCCGAGTTGGTAACGGTCGCGCAGGCGCAGTTCCAGGTCGGCGGCGTCGGGGGCGAATGGTTTGTCGTCGGGTTGGCCGCGGTCGCGGTCGCCGGCGCCGGCGATGTATACGCGGATGCCGTTATCGGCCGCGGCGGCGGAAGCGTTGTCGAAGTCGTCGACCAACACCGGCAGAATCCCGCGCCCATCTTTGCCGGTGCTTTCCGCCACCAACTGCTCGACCCACAAACCGAGCGCGCGCCATTCGTACGACAGGCGCAGGATGAGTTTGTCGCGGCCGGCCAACGCGGCCCGCCCGAGTTGCATGCCGAGCGCCAGGGCCGGGTTGTCGCGCGGGTCGGCGGCGCGGGTGGTGGCGCAAAAATCTTGCGCAGTCGCCAGCAAGCGGCCGATGTCCACGCCGGCCAACGCGGCCGGCACCAAGCCGAAATAACTCAACGCCGCATACCGCCCGCCGATGTCGGCGCGGTTGAGGAACACGCGACTGCCGCCGGCGGCGCGGTGCAACGCCGAGTCGCGGTCGGTGATGAATACAAAATGCACGTCCAACTGAGCGCCGGGCTGAGCCCGGCCGGCCGCGCCGGACTGGGCCCGGCCGGCGGCGCCGGGCGCGTCGGGGGCGGCGGTCGACTCCAACTCCGCCTGCAGTCGCGCGCGGAAAAATGCGTGCAAGTCGGCGGTCTCCACGGTGTCGCCGGACTTGCCCGCGACGACGAACAGGCAGCGGCGCAACTCGCGCCCAGCCAGGCGGCGGATGTCGGCCGGGTGGGTGGTGTCGATGACGGTCAACGGCAGGCCCGGCGCGTCGGCGAACACCGAGCCGAACACCGCGGCCGCCAAACTGGAGCCGCCCATGCCGAGCACAATCACGCGCTCGAACGCGCCGCCGTCGATGGTCGCGTCCGCCCACGCTTGCAGGTCTTCGGCGCGCGATTCCGCCTGCATCCAATCCACGCAGTCCAGCCAGCCGAGGCCGCCGGCGAGGGTGTCCGCGGCCGCGGCCGGCTGCTGCCACAACGACACATCGCGCGCCCAGATGCGCGCGGCGATGTCGGCCGGTTCGGCGGCACCGGCGGCACCGGCGGCCGCGGCGGCCCCCCCGACGTTGACGCGACGGTTAAACATACGCGTCAACCGGCCCGCGCCGCGGCCGGTGACCGTTGCGACGGTTGCGCTCGCTCCGCCAACTGGCATTCCCATTGGTACGCGCTGCGGCAGATGGCCTCGAGGTCATCGTGTTGCGGCGTCCAGTCGAAGGCGCGGCGGAGCGCGGCGTTGTCGGCCACCAATTCCGGCGGGTCGCCAGGCCGACGCGCCGCCACCGTGACCGGAAAATCCGCGCCGCTGACCGCCTTCACGCAGGCGATGACATCGCGCACGCTGTGGCCGCGCCCGTAGCCGCAGTTCAGGGTCGCGTTGCCGCCGCCGTTTGCCAAGTAGTCCAGCGCGCCGATATGCGCGGCCGCGAGGTCGTCGACATGGATGAAATCGCGCACGCAGGTGCCGTCGGCGGTCGGGTAGTCGGCGCCGAAAACCTCCATGCCGGGCCGCGCGCCGGTCGCGGCCTCGCATGCCACCTTAATTAAATGCGTGGCTTTGCCCGGCGCCGCCACTTGACCGAGGCCGCCGCCGGCGCGCGCGCCCGCGACATTGAAATAACGCAACGCGACGAAGCGCAACGGCGCGCGCCCGGCCATGGTCGCCCCCGCCAAATCGCGCAGCATCCATTCCACGAACAACTTGCCCGCGCCGTACGGATTGATGGGAATCGTGGGCGCGGTTTCCGCCACCGGGCTGCGCGTCGGCGCGCCATACACCGCGGCGCTGGACGAGAACACCGCGCGCGTCACGCCGCCGTCGATGCACGCCTGCAGCAGGTTGAGCGCGCCGAGGACATTGTTGCGGTGGTATTTGCCCGGCCGCGCCACCGACTCCGCCACCTGCACATGCGCGGCCAGATGCACCAGCGCGTCGATGCGGTGTTCGCGGATAATTTGCGCCACCAAGTCGCGGTCGGCGATGTCGCCTTCGACGAACGCCAGCGTCGCCGGCAACGTCGCGCGCCGCCCGGCGCTCAAGTCATCCAGCGCCACCACCCGGCGGCCGGCCGCGACCAATTGCGCGCTGAGATGCGAGCCGATGTAGCCGGCCGCGCCGGTGACCAATACGCGGTTCAAGATTCCGTCCGGTGGTGGTTGCGGTGGCGGCGGCGAAGAAACGGCGACGGCGGTGACGGGGAAGCGGCGACGGTGACGGGGAAGCGGCGACGGTGACGGGGAATCTGCGACGGTGACGCGAGTATAACACCACGCGGCGCATGCTACACTGCGCGCTTTCACCACCGGAGAATCGCCATGGCCGCCGCCAAAAAATCGACCAAAGCGTCGACGAAAACCTCGACCAAAACATCCGCCAACACCGTCCCCGCCAACACCGCGGCCGCGTGGCTGCAAAAATTCGGCGCGGCGCTGGCGGCCGGCGACGGCGCGAAAATCGCCGCGTTGTTTCATGAAGAATCGTACTGGCGCGACTTGGTGGCGTTCACCTGGAACATCAAAACCGCCGAGGGCCGCGACGCGGTGACGCGCATGGCGGAAGCCACCGGGCCGAACGCGGTCGCCGCCGCTTTCCAAGTCGACGAAGCGGCCGGCGGGGCCAGCGAAAACGACGGCATCACCGAGGCCTGGTTCGTGTTCGAGACCGCCACCGGGCGCGGGCGCGGTTTGCTGCGGCTGCGCGACGGCAAGTGCTGGACGCTACTGACCACGCTCGCCGAACTCAAGGGTTTCGAGGAGAAGGACGGCCGCCACGGTACGCGCGAGAACGGCGTCGCGCACGGCGTACACCGCGCGCGCCCAACCTGGCTGGAGCGCAAACGCGCGGAGGAAGCCGCGCTCGGCGCCGAGCGCCAGCCGTACTGCGTCATCATCGGCGGCGGGCAAGGCGGCATCGGCTTGGGCGCGCGCTTGAAGCGCCTCGGCGTGCCGACGCTTATCGTGGAGAAAAACCCGCGGCCCGGCGACTCGTGGCGCAACCGATACCGCTCGCTGTGCCTGCACGACCCGGTGTGGTATGACCACATGCCGTATCTGCCGTTCCCCGACCACTGGCCGGTGTTCTCGCCGAAGGACAAAATCGGCGACTGGCTGGAGATGTATGTCAAGGTGATGGAGTTGAATTACTGGGCGTCGACGCGATGCTTGGGCGCGGAGTATGACGCCGATGCCGGGGAATGGCGGGTGACGGTGCAGCGCGGCGGTGGTTCCGGCAACGGTGGCGGCGACGGTGCCGGCGACGGTCGCGACACCGTGGTTTTGCGCCCGAAACAATTGGTACTGGCGACCGGCATGTCCGGCGTGCCGAACATGCCGGCGTTTCCCGGCGCGGATGAATTCCGCGGCGTCCTCTGCCATTCCTCGGCGCACCAGGGCGGCGACGGCTGGGGCGGCAAAAACTGCGTGGTCATCGGCTCCAACAACTCCGCGCACGACATCTGCGCCGAGTTGTGGGAGCAAGGCGCGGATGTCACGATGGTGCAGCGCTCCTCAACGCATGTCGCAAAGTCCGAGACGCTGATGGAATTCGCGCTCGGCGATTTGTATTCCGAACGCGCGGTGGCGGCCGGCGTCACCACCGACAAAGCCGACCTCATCTTCGCCTCGGTGCCGTATAAAATCATGCACACGTTTCACATTCCGGTGTATGAAAAAATCGCCGCGCGCGACAAACAATTGTACGACGCGCTGGAGGCGGCCGGTTTTATGCTGGACTTCGGCGAAGACGGCTCCGGGTTGTTCATGAAATACCTGCGCCGCGGCTCCGGTTACTACATCGATGTCGGCGCCTCGCAACTCATCGCCGACGGCGCCATCAAGTTGCGCAGCGGCGTGGAAGTCGAGCGTCTCACTGCCGGCGAAGTAGTGCTCAGCGACGGTACGAAGTTGCCGGCCGACTTAATCGTCTGCGCCACCGGCTACGGCTCCATGAACGGCTGGGCCGCGCAACTCATCTCACAACAAGTCGCGGACAAAGTCGGCAAGTGCTGGGGCTTAGGCTCCGACACGCGCAAAGACCCCGGTCCGTGGGAAGGCGAACTCCGCAACATGTGGAAGCCGACCCGGCAAGAGGCGCTGTGGTTCCACGGCGGCAACCTCCACCAATCCCGCCACTACTCGCAATTCCTCGCCCTGCAACTCAAAGCACGCCAGGAAAACCTCCCCACCCCGGTCTACGAATTAGCGCCATCACACCACCGCCGCTGATTGCCGCCGCCCGCAACCGCCTTCTTTTCTCGCCGCCCCGATGCCTGCCGACAGCCCGCTGATTTTGGTGGACGGCACTTCGTTTCTGTTCCGCGCCTACCACGCCATTCGCCAGCCGCTGGCGACTTCCACCGGCCAGACCACGCACGCCGTGTTCGGCACCATCAACATGCTGCGCGCGTTGTTGCGCGAGCGCGCGCCGCGGCGCATCGCGGTGGTGATGGACGCGCCCGGCAAAACCTTCCGCAGCGATTGGTATCCCGACTACAAAGCCAACCGCCCGCCGATGCCGGACGACTTGCGCGCGCAGCAGGAATTCGTCAAGCGCATCATCCCGGCGCTCGGCGTGCGGTTGGTGTCGGTCGCGGGCGTGGAAGCCGACGATGTTATCGGCACTTTGGCGACGCAAGCCGCGCGCGACGGTGATGACGTTCTCATCATCAGCGGCGACAAAGACTTGGCGCAACTGGTCGGCGCGCGCGTGCAGATGCTCGACACCATGAAAAACGCGCGCTACGACCGCGACGGTGTGGCGGCGAAATTCGGCGTGCCGCCGGAACGCATGGTCGATTACTTGGCGCTGGTCGGCGACACCGCGGACAACATCCCCGGGGTGCCGGGCGTGGGCCCGAAAACCGCGGTCAAGTGGCTCAACGAATTCGGTTCCTTGGATGCCATCGAAGCGCGCGCGGAAGAAATCCCCGGCAAAGTCGGCCAAGCGTTGCGCGACAACGCCGCGCAGTTGGCGTTGGCGAAACAGTTGGTCACGCTCAAATGCGATGTCGAGTTGGAATTGACTCTGGACGACTTGCGCGTGCAACCGCCGGATGTCGAATCGTTGCGCAAGTTATACACCGAACTGGAGTTTCGTTCGTGGCTGGAGCAGTTGGATGACGGCGACGGTTCCACCGGGGCCGAAAGCAACGCCGGCGATTCACAACCGCGCTATCAAACCATCACCGACGCCAAAACATTAACCGCGTATCTCGCCAAGTTAAAAAAAGCCAAGCGCATCGCCATCGACACCGAAACCACTTCGCGCGATGCGCATCAAGCGCAACTGGTCGGCTTGTCGTTCTGCACCGCCGCCGGCGACGCCGCATACTTGCCGCTGCAGCACCGTTACTTCGGCGCGCCGAAACAGTTGCCGTTCGAATCGACATTAAAAAAACTGCGGCCGATTTTGGAAGACGCCAAACGCCCGAAAGTCGCGCAGAACTTAAAATACGACTTGCAAGTGTTGCGCCGCCACGGCATCGAGTTGGCCGGCGCCGACTGCGACACCATGCTGCTGTCGTATCTGCTGGACGCCGGCAACTCGCGCCACGACTTGGACACGCTGGCGCGCAAGCATCTCGGCCGCGCCACCATCGCGTTCTCCGAAGTCGCGGGCGCGGGCAAAAACCAACTGACCTTCGACCAAGTCGACATCGCGCAAGCCGCCGACTACGCGGCCGAAGACGCCGACATCACCTGGCAACTGCACCAGAAATTGATGCCGCGCGTCGCCGCCGATGATTCCTTGCGCGCCATCTTCCGCGACATCGAGATGCCGTTGGTTGATGTGCTGGCGCGCATCGAATCGCACGGCGTTAAAGTCGACGCCAAGATGCTGCAATCGCAGAGCGCGACTTTGGCCGGCCGGTTGAACGACATCGAAAAAGAGGCGTTTGCCGCGGCCGGCGGCGAGTTCAACATCGCATCGCCGAAGCAGATTCAAGAACTGTTGTATGACAAGTTGGGCATTCCGGTGCTGCAGCGCACGCCGAAGGGCCAGCCGTCGACATCCGAGAGCGTGCTGCAACAATTAGCCGGCGAACATGAACTGCCGCGTTTGATTCTTGAACACCGCGGCCTCGCCAAACTGAAGAGCACCTACACCGACAAACTGCCGGAACTCATCAACAACGACACCGGGCGCATTCACACTTCGTACCATCAAGCGGTCGCGGCCACCGGGCGGCTGTCGTCTTCCGACCCCAACTTGCAGAACATTCCGGTGCGCACCGAAGAGGGCCGGCTCATCCGTGAAGCGTTTGTCGCCGAGTCCGGGCATCGATTGGTGTCGGCGGACTACTCGCAAATCGAACTGCGCATCATGGCGCATTTGTCCGGCGACGCCGGGCTGCTCGACGCTTTCAACCGCGGCCTGGATGTACACAGCGCCACCGCGGCCGAGGTGTTCGGCGTGAATGTGGATGCAGTCGACGCCGAGCAACGGCGGCGCGCCAAGGCGATTAACTTCGGTTTGATTTACGGCATGTCGGCGTTCGGTTTGGCGCGGCAGTTGCGCATTGAGCAGCGCGATGCGCGCGCCTATATCGACATTTATTTCGAGCGTTATCCGGGCGTCAAACAATACATGGCGCGCACCGTGGAAACTGCGCGCGAACATGGTTATGTCGAAACTTTATACGGCCGCCGTTTGAACCTGCCGGAAATCAATTCCAAAAACGCGCCGCGCCGGCAATACGCCGAGCGCACCGCCATCAACGCGCCGATGCAAGGCTCGGCCGCGGACTTAATTAAGATGGCGATGCTGCGCGTCGACGAATGGCTCGCGAGCAACGCCGCGGCCGCAAAAATCATCATGCAAGTGCACGACGAGTTGGTGCTGGAAGTCGCAAAAAAGGAAGTCGCCGCGGTGTCAAAAGCGGTGGCCGAACAGATGGCCGCGGTCGCAAAACTAAAAGTCCCGTTAGTCGTCGACACCGGCCACGGCCGCAACTGGAAAGAAGCGCATTGAGCGCGCGCGGCGTCAACCGGGTGGCAGGCCGGCGACCGCGGCATTCATCATCCGCGGTCTGCAAACCGTTGGATTTCCGCATGACTTGCGCCATAATCTTCGCATGAACAAAACACGCACAAAAGATGTCGTTGATGCCGGCGCCGGCGGCGGTGGTAGCGGCGCCGATGCGCGCAAGCGGCGGGCGTTTCAGCGGCGTATTGACCGCGACGACAAAATCGAGGCCGGGGATTGGATGCCGGACGAGTACCGCAAGTCGCTGGTGCGGCAACTCTCGCAGCACGCGCATTCCGAGATTATCGGCATGCTGCCGGAGCGCAACTGGCTGACGCGCGCGCCGTCGCTGCAGCGCAAGGCGATTCTGCTGGCGAAGATTCAAGACGAAGCCGGGCATGGGTTGTATTTGTATTCGGTGACCGAAACCTTGGGCGCGCGGCGCGATGATTTAATCGACGACTTGCATGCCGGGCGCGCCAAATACTCCAGCATTTTTAATTACCCGGCGCTGACTTGGGCCGACATCGGCGCCATCGGCTGGCTGGTGGACGGCGCGGCCATCGTCAACCAAATTTCCTTGTGCAAAACGTCGTACGGCCCCGCGGCGCGCGCCATGACGCGCATCTGCAAGGAGGAGAGTTTTCACCAGCGCCAGGGCTACGATATTTTGTGGAAGTTGACCCGCGGCAGCGCGGCGCAGCGCGACATGGCGCAGGATGCGGTCAACCGGTGGTGGTGGCCGGCGCTGATGATGCTCGGCCCGCGCGACGATGATTCGACGCACGGCGCGCAGTCGCTGCGGTGGAAAATCAAGCGCCACAGCAACGACGCCATCCGCCGCAAGTTCCTCGACCAGACGGTGCCGCAACTGCAGGCGCTCGGCTTGGACGCGCCGGATCCGGACTTGCGCTACGACGAGAAGTCCGGGCATTGGCGGCACGGCGACATCGACTGGGACGAGTTCCGGCGCGTCATCGGCGGCGCCGGGCAGTGCAACAAACAGCGCTTGAAAGCGGCACGGCGCGCGCGGCAGAGTCAAGCGTGGGTGCGCGAGGCGGCGGCCGCGTATCAGGCGA
Organism: Gammaproteobacteria bacterium; assembly: GCA_028817405.1. GTDB lineage: Bacteria > Pseudomonadota > Gammaproteobacteria > Arenicellales > Poriferihabitantaceae > JAHRAW01. The sequence goes on along the minus strand of JAPPPS010000121.1, from coordinate 80,733 downwards.
AACGAGCGGCCGCGGCTTAGTTCCGCGGCGACCGCGGTTGCTTAATTCCGCGGCGGTTTGATTCCCCGGCGCGCGACCGTGGCTGCTTTTCCCCGTGGCGTGGCGGCCATGGTAACCACGGCAGCGCGGCGGTCGCGGGCTTCCCGGGCCGCGCCGGCCGTAACCCCCGCGCCGCTTCGATTTATGCCACAATACCCGCCCGCTCACCTGAGGAAACCGTCATGACCGCGGCAACGCCCGAATTCCGCATCGACCACGCGATGATTCGCGTCCTCGATTTGGACAAATCGCTGGATTTCTACACCCGCGTCTTGGGCATGAAAGTCCTGCGCAAATCCGACTATCCCGGCGGCCGTTTCACCAACGCTTTCGTCGGCTACCACGAAGACCGCGACGCGCATCCGGCCCTGGAACTGACCCACAACTGGGACCAGGAAGAGCCGTACGAGCGCGGCAACGCCTGGGGCCACATCGCGCTCAAAGTCGCGGACATCTACGCCGCGGCGGCGCGCCTGAAATCGCACGGCGTGGAGTTCACCAAAGAGCCGTCGCCGATGAAACACGGCACGCGCGTCATCGCTTTCATCAAAGACCCGGACGGCTACCCCATCGAACTCATCGGCGCGCAATAAATCGGGCGGCGGCGTGGGCGGCGCGAATCCGGCTTGCCATCGGTTGTCTGTAACGGTTTGACTCGCGCCGCGCGCGGCGGTTATACTCGCGCGCCTTTGCGGGGGCCGGCGTGGGTCGGGCCGCGCGAGACGATGAAACCTCACGAAATACTCAACCGGACCAATCACATGTATGCAGTCATCGAGACCGGCGGCAAGCAGTACAAAGTCGCGGTCGGCGACAAACTGCGGGTGGAGAAATTGGCCGCCGACGCCGGCGCGCAAGTCGCGCTCGGCCGGGTGCTGATGGTCGCCGACGGCGAACGCCTCACGGCCGGCCAGCCGGCCGCAAACTTGGCGGTCAGCGCCACGGTCATCGGCCACGGGCGCGGCGAGAAAATCCGCGTGTTCAAGATGAAGCGGCGCAAAAACTACCGCCGCACCATGGGCCACCGCCAGTCATACACCGAAATCGTCATCACCGCCATCGAGGGCGGCGACGCTCACGGTGGCGCAGACCAAGCCGCGGCGACCGCCACCGTCGCCACCGTCGCGGCCGAGACCACCGCCACCGTCGCGGCCGAGACCACCGTCGCGGCTGAGACCACCACCGTTGCCGGCGATTCCGCGCCGGCCACCGCAACCACCGCAACAGGAGACCCAACCCATGGCGCATAAAAAAGCCGGCGGCAGTTCGCGCAACGGCCGCGACTCGGCGTCCAAACGACTCGGCGTGAAGAAGTTCGGCGGCCAGCAAGTGCTGGCCGGCAACATCATCGTCCGCCAGCGCGGCACCTCGTTTCATCCCGGCCGCAATGTCCGCGCCGGGCGCGACTACACGCTGTTTGCGACCGCGCCCGGCACCGTGCAATTCGAAGTCAAGGGCGCGAAAAAACGCCGCACCGTCAGCGTGATTGCGGCCGCCGAATCGGCCGAGTCAACCGCCGCCGCCGCCGAATAATTTCCATCCCCATCCCCATCCCCATTGCCGCGCCGGCCCGGCGCGCGCCGCGCGTGGTTGGTTTTTGCCGCCCGCGCCGCCATGAAATTCGTTGACCAAGCGCGCATTCGCGTCGTCGCCGGCAAGGGCGGCGACGGCTGTTTGAGTTTCCTGCGCGAAAAACACCGGCCGAAAGGCGGGCCGGACGGCGGCGACGGCGGGCGCGGCGGCAGCGTCTACTTGGTCGCGGACCGCGGCCTCAACACCCTCGCCGACTTCCGCTACGCGCGCTTGTACCGCGCGCGCTCCGGCGGCGGCGGGGCCGGGCGCAACCAATCCGGCAAAAACGGCGATGACCTCCTGGTGCGCGCGCCGCCCGGCACCGTGGTCGCCGACGCCGGCACCGCGGAATGCATCGGCGAAGTGTTGGCTGACGGCGAGCGGTTGTTGGTCGCGCAAGGCGGCGACGGCGGGCGCGGCAACGCTCGTTTCAAATCCAGCGTCAACCGCGCGCCGCGCCGCACCACGCGCGGCCGCACCGGCGACGCGCGCGACCTCGACTTGGAACTGAAAGTGCTGGCCGATGTCGGCTTGCTGGGCTTGCCCAACGCCGGCAAATCCACGCTGCTCGGCCGGGTGTCGCGGGCGCGCCCGAAAATCGCCGACTACCCGTTCACCACCTTGCACCCGCAGTTGGGCGTGGTCGAGGCCGGGGCCGGCGCGGCCGCCGGCGCGTTCGTGATGGCCGACATCCCGGGCCTCATCGGCGGGGCGGCGCGCGGCGCCGGCCTCGGCAGCGCATTCTTAAAACACCTGCAGCGCAACCACCTCCTACTGCACTTGGTCGACATCGCGCCGGCCGACGGCGGCGACCCGGCGCAGGCGGTGCGCGACATCGAGCGCGAGTTGCGGTTATATAATCCGGCGCTGTTCGACAAAGAACGCTGGCTGGTGCTGAACAAAATCGACTTGCTGGACGCGGATGAAGCGGCCGACATCGGCCGCGGCATCGGCCGGCAATTCGGCCGCACACCGCATCTCATCTCCGCGGCCACCGGAGCCGGCTGCGGCGAGTTGGTGCATGCGCTGCTGCGACGGTTGGGTGACGGTGGCGACGGTGACGGTAACAGTAACAGTGACGGTGACGGTGACGCCGGTGAGCATGAAACCGGCGACCTCGACAAAACCCGCGCCGGCGAATCCCCGTTCGCAGTGTCGCCATGAACACCGTCGCCGATGCCGAGCGCCGCCGCCTGACCGACTCCGCCCGGTGGGTGGTCAAAGTCGGCACCTCGCTGCTGACCGACACCGAGTCCGGGCTGAACCGCGCCGCCATCGAAGCGTTGGTCGCGCAAATGGCGGAGATTAAACGCGGCGGCGCGGAGGTTATTTTGGTGTCGTCCGGCAGCATCGTCGAGGGCATGCAGCGCATGGGCTGGAAACAACGCCCGGCCGAACTCGACCAACTGCAGGCCGCGGCCGCCATCGGCCAGATGGGCTTGGCGCAGTGCTACGAGGCCGCGTTTCAGCGTTTCCAAATCGTCACCGCGCAAGTGCTGCTGACCCACGCCGACCTCGCCAACCGTGAGCGCTACCTGAACGCGCGCAACACGCTGCGCAAGTTGCTGTCGCTTTCCGTGATTCCCATCATCAACGAAAACGATGCGGTGGTGAACGACGAGATTCGCTTCGGCGACAACGACAACTTGGCGGCGTTGGTCGCCAACTTGGTGGAGGCGGAAGTGCTGGTTATCCTCACCGACCGCGCGGGGTTGTACAGCGGCGACCCGGAGCGGCGCCGCGACGCCGAACTCATCGCGCACGGCCGCGCCGACGACCCGCAACTGCTGCGCAACGCCGGCCGGCCCGGCGCTTTCGGGCGCGGCGGCATGGTGACCAAAGTGCAGGCGGCGCAGAAGGCGGCGCGCGCCGGGGCCGCCACCGTCATCGCCGACGGGCGCGCGCCGGACACGCTGCTGCGGCTGCGCGGCGGCCAGGCGGTCGGCACGCTGCTGCTGCCCGGCACCGGGCGCATGGCGGCGCGCAAGCGGTGGCTGGCCGGGCAACTGCGCGGCAGCGGCGAGGTGGTGCTGGACGACGGCGCGGTGCGGGTGCTGCGCGAGTCCGGGCGGAGCCTGCTGCCGATTGGCGTCACCGGCGTCAACGGCGCGTTCCGCCGCGGCGACATCGTGACCTGCGTCGACGGCCGGGGCCGCGAAGTGGCGCGCGGCTTGGTGAATTACAACGCCGACGAAGCGGCGCGCATCGCCGGCCAGCCCAGCGGCCGCATCGAATCGATTCTCGGCTACGGCGGCGAGAGCGAACTCATCCACCGCGACAACATCGCGCTGACGGTGTGATGGGCGGCGCGGTGCGAATCGGCGCCAGGCCGCGCTGACGGTGTGAAGGGCGGCGCGCTCCGAAGCGTCGCCCCCGCCGCCCGAGGTGCGCCCGCCGGCCCCCCGAGTCGCGCGGAAATTAAGACGCGCCGAGGGCGCGCAGGCGGTTGTTGAGGCGTTTTTTCAGGCGGGCGGCGCGGTTTTTGTGGTGCAATCCCTTGCCGGCGGCGCGGTCGATGCGAGATGCGGCGGCGCGGTACGCGGCGCTCGCGGCGGCGCGGCTGTCGGCGGCGTTGGCATCGGCCGCTCCGGCGGCCCCGGCGGCCTTCGCTCCGGCGGCCCCGGCGCTCTTCGCTCCGCCGACCAATTTCAGGAACTGCTTGATAGCGGTGCGCAACGCCGAGCGCTGGCTCATGTTGCGACTGCGGCGCGCGGTATTCTGGCGCGCGCGTTTGCGCGCTTGCGGCGAGTTGGCCACGGTGATTCTCCGGTGTTTCGGCCCCCCGCTTAAGTCAGGCAAGTTAGGCCGGTTGAGTTGAGCCGCCAGTGTCCCCGATCCGCGCGCGCGAGTCAAGCGGTTGTACGGGGGCAATCTATTTGAGACAAATCAAGCGGTTTTTGCGAGGGGTTGATAGGCGTTCGGGTCCAGGTTCGGAATCTGCAAGTCCCACGCAGCCGGTGGTTTGGGCCCGTTCACATTGCGTCGATTTTCCGCGTATATTCGCCGCCCATGAACAGCATGAAGATAATGAAGCGACTGCGCGAGGCGGGTTGGCAACTTCATCACGCCAGAGGCTCGCATCATCAATTCAAGCATCCGGACAAACCCGGCAAGGTAACATTGCCGCACCCAAGAAAGGATTTGCCAACCGATGTCGTGCGCTCAATCGAGAGGCAATCCGGGGTAAAATTGCGGCGGGAGGATTAATGTCATGTACGCTTATCCAGTGGCGGTTTTCAAACAGCCGGGGTCCGATTATGGCACCGTGGTGGCGGACTTGCCGGGCTGTTGTTCGGCCGGCTCCACCTTGTCCGAGGCGCTCGCGCAAACCCGGGAAGCCATCTACACGCATCTCGAAGGCATGGCAAAAGACGGCGAAGTCGCGCCCGCGCCTTCGGATTTGTCGGCGATTCAGGCATCCGGCGACTACGCCTGCGCGGTCGCGTTTGCCGCGGTTGAAATCGATGTAAGCAAAGTGTCCGCGGAAACCGACCGGGTCAATGTCAAGTTGCCGCGGTGGCTGCTCTCCAACATCGACGCCACCGAGACCAACCGCTCGCGCTTCTTGACCGAAAGCGCCATCAAAGCGCTGCAAGAAAAACACCGCGAAAATATCGCGTGACAGATGCCCCCGCCGTCACGCCCGCAGTCTGTTGAGCGGGCGTCCCAATTGCCACTCCGGCAACAGCCGGAGTCCAGAGTCTTTGCTTTTTGTTACTTCCGCGCCGGCCCAATAAATACTCTGGAGTTGCGGCTAAATCCGCCGCGCCGCCAAAATACCGTTATACTCCCGCATGCCCCCGCCGCCCGTTCTCTGACGATTACGCTGACGATTTTTGGAGACAATCATGTCAATGGTTTCACACAAGCCGCTTTTGGAAAGATTGTTTGACGAAGGGTTTCGTCTCATCGACGGCACCGACGAAATCTTCGAGTTGGATTTGGCGCTGTGGGAATACGAGTCGCTGTCGAAGCGGAAACTCATCGAGCGAAGCGCGTATTTTAAGACCGTGAACGGGCAAGAGACGGCGCATTACCGCACCTGCAATCTGCAAAATCTCGAGAAGGTGCACAAGGACAGTTCTTTCCGCACCAAGGTTTTCTTTCTGGACGGAAAATACACGACCGGCTACGCCACGCACGGGCTGTTTCCGTACCGCGGCAAGTTTCACCCCCAGTTAATCCGCGCGCTGCTGAATGTGCTGCGAATCCATCCGGGCCGAATCGTTCTCGACCCGATGGCCGGCAGCGCCACGGTGGCCGTCGAAGCCAACCTGTTGGGCATCGATTCGGTTGCGGTTGATTTGAGTCCGTTTTGCGGTTTGATGGGGCGCGTCAAAACATTTGCGTTGAATTTGGATTCCAAGAAACTGGAATCCTTGTCCGCCGACCCGGCGCGGTTGCTAAAAAGATTGCACAAGGACACCGCCCCCAAATACTTCTCCGGCGAACACAACGACAAGGAACGCAACTACTACGAAGTGGTCATGCTCGCGTTTTTGGATGCGATGGGGTTTGCCAACCGAAGTCAGTCGTCGATTGAGAAACTGTTTCCGCGCGTGCTGGAGAGATACTGCGCGACCATCGCGTATTTTCAGCGCGCCAGAAAGTCCATGAAGTTGAACATCGGCGGCGGCGAAATTGTTTGCGGAGATGCGATGGACTTGCCGCTGGATAATGACAGCGTGGATGCGGTCATCACCTCCCCGCCGTATTCGTTTGCGATTGACTACCTTAAAAACGACCAGCCGCAACTGGAATATCTCGGACATGACTTGGCCGCGCTGCGCCGCAACATGGTCGGCTTGCAGGGGCGGGGTGTGGACGGCAAACTCAGCGCCTACTTCGAGCAGATGTCGGCCGTGCTCGGCGAGATGAGCCGGGTCGCCCGGAAAGGCGCGCCGGTCGTCATCATCATCGGCACCAACGACATTCAAACCGGCGGGGTCAATTTGCAGGAGAAAGTGATAGAATTGGCCGGCGGCCGGAATCTCAGATTCGACTTGGAAATCATCAAGCCCATCCGCGGCCTGCAGAACACGATGAAAAGCGAGTCCATTTTGTTTTTCACCAACGCGAAATAAGGCGGCAGGCAATGAACACCAACGAGCAAAAATTCCGCACGGTCATCGACAAGAACACCTTTTACTTCTTCAACAAGGAATTTGAAGAGCGTTACGAGGGCTACATCGGCGCGTTAAAAAACACGCTGTTGACGGTGCAAAATGCCGTCGCCGAGAACGGTTTGCGCCATGAAATTTTCGAGGATTTACTGGCGCAAAAGGAGCATGGCTTGCGTTCCCTTCTCGCTTTGGCCGGCGTGTCAAACGAGAACTTGAAGCGGTTGACGACGATCATTCGGGCGACCGACGACGCCGAACTGAACGCCCTTGTCTGCAAGGACAAATGGGCGGCGGAGACGGACGCCGGCGACTTGCGCGAATGGTCCGATGCAAAAATCGCCCGACTGATTGCGAATAACGCCTGCTTCCGAAAAGGGCTGGTGAGGTTGTTCTTCGAGGGCGCGGGGAATCCGTTTCTTGCGCGCACTCTGCCGCTGTTCGAGTTGAAGAAATTCAGCATGGAAAAACTCCGGTTTGACCTGGCCGAGATGGTGGGACACCATCATTCGCTACAAGGAAAAGGGCGGTTATTCGGGGCGCGCGGAAAACAACCCGGAATGTTTGATTCGCAATATTCTGGCCGGTCGCGACATTCCTTTTGTCGGCGGCGATTTGGATGCGCTGGCTGACGCCGCATCCGACCAGAAACGAAAGATGGACTTCATCATTCCCGACTCGAAAAATCCGGTTATCATCATCGAGTGTTCGTTTTTGGCGACCACCTCCTCCGGCCAGGGCGACAAAGCCAAAACCGAAATCATGATTGGCGACCTCATCAAGAAGCACCATCCGACGGCGGCCTTCATCGGCTTTGTGGACGGTATCGGCTGGTTTGTACGCGAAGGCGATTTGAGGCGAATGGTCGGGGCGTATCATGATGTTTTCACCTTTCACCCGGATGAACTGGCGCGGTTCGACGCGTTCATTGCCGCAACCATGACATGAGGCGACGGTCATGCTTAAACAACACCTGAACCGCATAACGCGCGGCGACTGCCTGAAACTGCTGCGCGCGATTCCGGACGCCAGCATCGACATGGTGTTCGCCGACCCGCCGTTCAACTTGAAGAAAAAATACAACGGCTACATCGACAATCTGGCGTTTGAGGAGTATGTCAAGTGGTGCGAGAAATGGCTCGCCGAGTTGGCGCGAGTCGCCAAGCCGAGCGGCTCGATATTCGTGCACAACATTCCCAAGTGGCTGTCGTATTACGCCGCCATTTTGAATCGGCACGCGCATTTCAAACACTGGATTGCATGGCATGCGCCGACTTCGCCGATGGGCAAGAGTTTGCAGCCGGCGCACTACGGCGTTTTGTTTTATGTCAAGGATTTGAAACGGGCGAAAATCTACGAAATCCGCATGCCGCATGAGCGCGAGCGGCGCTCGTCTTATTTGCGCAAGGACTACGGCGGAAAGAAGGCCGGTCTGCATCCGTTCGGCCCGCTGGTGTCCGATGTGTGGACCGACATTCACCGCATAAAGCACAAGAAATACCGCGACGACCATCCGTGCCAGTTGCCGGTGTCGTTGCTGGAGCGTTTGATTTTGATGGCGACCGACGCGGGCGATGTGGTGCTGGACCCGTTTGTCGGCGCCGGCACGACCGCGGTTGCGGCGAAAAAACTCGGGCGCCACTTCATCGGCTTCGATGTCGATTCGATGTACAAAAAAATCAGCGAGGAAAACATAAAAAACGCCGCGCCCGATTCGCGCATCGGCGATGTTTGGGTGAGTTTTTATTTGAACGAAGTGCGCACCTTGCGCGACCATGACTGGCCGGCGCTGGCCGGCCACTTTGACATCCCGGCCGACATGCGCGAAATCGATTATGTAAAAATCGCCCCGCGCCGCCACGCGCACTTGTTCGCCGGCGCTTCGAGCGAGTACCGAAAGCGGCGCCGGGCTTAATTGTCGGCGACCGCCTTTCCGCGCAAAAGTCATGGAACCAATCGATGAGGCTGCATAGCCGCAACGAAGGGCCCCGACCCGGAGTCCAGAGCCCCCCGCTCGGAGGCGGGGGCGGGCTTTAATTCGCGTCCATCCCATGCCCGCCAAACTCATTCGCTCGACCGCGGTTATCGGTACGATGACGCTGCTGTCGCGCTTGACCGGTCTGCTGCGCGATGTGGTGTTCGCGCATCTGTTGGGCGACCGCGCGGCCGCGGATGTGTTCTTCGTCGCCTTCCGCATTCCCAATTTCTTCCGCCGCATTTCCGCCGAGGGCGCGTTCTCGGCCGCGTTCGTGCCGGTGTTCACCGACTTCCGCATGCACCGCCCGGCCGCGGACAACGCGAGATTCCTGCAGTTAATGTTGGGCCGCTTCGGTTTGATTCTTTTGCTCGCATCGGTCGCCGGCGCGGCCGCGGCCCCGGCGCTGGTGACGGTGGTCGCGCCGGGATTTTTGGCGCAGCCGGAAAAGTTTCAGTTGGCGGTCGACGCCACGCGCATCACCTTCCCGTATTTGTTTTTCATCTCGTTGGTGGCGATGGCCGCGGCCATGCTGAACACCTGCGGCCGGTTCGCCGCGCCGGCCGCGACGCCGGTGCTGCTGAACTTCTGCCTCATCGCGGCCGCGTGGTGGTTGGCGCCGCGGTTTGCCGATGCGCCCATCGCGTTGGCGGTCGGCGTGGCGGCCGCGGGCGCGTTGCAATTAGCGTTCCAGATTCCGTTCCTGCGCCGCGAAAAACTCCCCATCCGCCCGCGCTTGGTCGCCGGCGCGCAAGACCGGACCGCGGCCGACGGTGTGCGCCGCGTATTCGCGCTGACCGTGCCGGCGATTCTCGGCGTGTCGGTGGCGCAAATCAACGTCCTGGTCGGCACCTTGCTGGCGTCGTTTTTGGCCACCGGCAGCATCGCCTGGCTGTACTATTCGGACCGTCTGATGGAGTTCCCGGTCGGCGTTTTCGGCATCGCGCTCAGCACCGCCATCCTGCCGGACTTGTCGCGCAAACGCGCCGGCGGCTCGGCCGCGGCGTTTTCCGCCACCATCGATTGGGCCGCGCGATGGGTATTTTTGGTCTGCGCGCCGGCCACGGTCGGCTTGACGGTGCTGGCGGGGCCGCTCATCGCCGCGATTTACCACCACGGCGATTTCAGCGCGCTCGGCGTGCGCATGGCGGCCGCGAGTTTGGTCGCGTACGCGCTCGGCCTGACCGCCATCGTCATGGTGAAAATCCTCGCGCCCGGTTTTTACGCGCACCACAACACGCGCACGCCGGTGCGCATCGGCATGCTCGCGGTGGCGGCGAATATCGTTTTTAGTTTGCTGCTGGTGTGGCCGTTGCAGCATGTCGGCTTAGCGTTGGCGACATCGTTGGCCGCGTATCTGAACGCCGGTTTGTTGTTGGTCGCGTTGCGGCGCGCCGGAATCTACCGGCCGGCGCCGGGCTGGGGCGGGTTTTTGTTTAAGGTCGGCGCGGCCGCGGGCGCGATGGGCGCGCTGCTGTGGTGGGGCGGCGGCGGGCCCGGCGGCGATGCGTGGATTGCCATGCCGGCCGGGCCGCGGGCGATGCAGTTGTTGGCGTGGGTGGCGGCCGGCGCGCTGGTGTATTTCGCCGCGCTGTTCGTGTTCGGCGTACGGTTGCGCGCGTTGTGGCAGGCGCGGAATATCGGTGGCGGCGGTGACAGTGACGGTGCCGGCGACGGTGACGGTGACCGCAACCAAGCATCGACCGCGCACACCCCGGACGCCTAATGCAACTCATTCGCTCCATCGACTCATCCGCCCTGCCGGCCCGCGGCTGCGCGCTCACCATCGGCAACTTCGATGCGGTGCATATCGGCCACCGGCGAATCTTGCGCGACCTCACCGCGCGCGCCAAGCAGCGCCACTTGCCGGCCGTGGTCATGACTTTCGACCCGCATCCGCAGGAATTTTTCGCGCGCGCCCGGGCCGATGCCGCGCCGCCGCCGCGCTTGACCACCACCGCCGCGCGCTTCTTCGCGCTGCGCGACTGCGGCGTGGACATCATGCTGAGTCTGCGTTTCAACCGCGCTTTGGCGCAAACCTCCGCCGAAGATTTCGTCCGCCGCCACTTGGTCGAGCGATTGAAAGTGCGGCATCTCTTGATTGGCGATGACTTCCGTTTTGGCGCGCGCCGCGGCGGCGATTTTCAACTGCTGGAGACCATGGCCGGCGCCGGCGACTACACGCTCGAGCGCGTCCCCGCCATCGAACACGGCGGCGCGCGCGTCAGCAGTTCGCGCATCCGGGAGTTGTTGGCGGGCGGCGATTTGGCCGCGGCCGAGTTGTTGCTCGGCCGGCGCTACGCGCATGTCGGGCGGGTGCGGCGCGGCAAACAGCGCGGGCGCGCATGGGGTTTCCCGACCATCAATCTGGCGGTCCGCCACCGCCCGGCGCTGCGCGGCATCTTCGCGGTGACGGTGCGCGGCTTAGGTAGCGCGCCGCTGCCCGGCGTCGCCAGCCTCGGCAACCGCCCGACCTTGCGCGACTCCGACATCGTGTTGGAAGTTCACTTGTTCGACTACCCCTGCGATGGCGACGCGTACGGCCGGCGCGTGTGCGTGGAATTCGTCGCGCGCATTCGCGACGAGAAAAAGTTCGGCAGTTACGCCGAACTCATCGAGCGCATCGGCGAAGACGCGGCGGTGGCGCGGCGACTGTTGGGCGTCGGTGACGGTGATTCCGGCCGCGGTGACGGTGCCGGTGCCGGTGCCGGTGACGGTGACGGTGCCGGCGCATGAACGCCGCGGCATCAAACGCATCACCGGCGCGGAAGTTCGCCGGCTACATCGCGCTCACCGTTGCCATCGTCGCCGCGGACCAAGCAACAAAACACCTCGCGTGGTCGATGCTGGCCGGCGGCGCGGCGGTGGACCTCCTGCCGGTTCTGCGCTTCCAGTTGGTGTTCAACCGCGGCGCGGCGTTCGGTTTTCTCGCCGACGCCGGCGGCTGGCAAACGATTTTTTTAAGCGCTCTCGCGGCGGTACTGTCGCTGGTTTTGCTGGCGTGGCTGTGGCGCGCGACGCGCGCGACGCATCAAAACGGCGCGTTGTTGTGCTGCGGCTTGGCGCTGCTACTCGGCGGCGCGCTCGGCAATCTCATCGACCGCGCGCTTTATCAATTCGTCATCGACTTCATCGTGCTGCACCACCGCGGCCGGCAATTCCCGGCCTTCAACCTCGCGGACAGCGCGATTTCCATCGGCGCGGCGTGCATCATTCTCGACCATGTTGTCGGCGGCGGCGCGCGGCAAAACCGGCGCGTATAATCGCGCGATGAACTTCGAAGTGAGACGAAAATGCAAGCCGCAATGAAAGTCATGCTCGCCAACCCGCGCGGTTTCTGCGCCGGGGTCGACCGCGCCATCGACATCGTCGACCTCGCGCTGGAGAAATTCGGCGCGCCGATTTATGTCCGCCACGAAGTCGTGCATAACCGTTTCGTGGTCGACTCGCTGCGCAAAAAGGGCGCGGTGTTTGTCGATGAACTGGATGAAATCCCCGCGCCGGCGACGGTGGTGTTCAGCGCGCACGGCGTATCAAAGGCGGTGCGGCGCGAAGCCGAGCGGCGCGGCCTGACGGTGTTCGACGCCACCTGCCCGCTGGTCACCAAAGTGCACATCGAAGTTCGCCAGTGCCGCAAACTCGGCCTCGAGGTCGTGCTCATCGGCCACGCCGGCCACCCCGAGGTGGAAGGCACCATGGGCCAGGCCGGCGGCGGCATGCACTTGGTCGAGAGCGTCGACGATGTGGCGCGCCTGCAAGTGCGCGACCCGCAGCGACTCGCGTTCGTCAGCCAAACCACGCTGTCGATGGACGACACCGCGCGCATCATCGCGGCGTTGAAAGCGCGCTTCCCGGCGATTCGCGGCCCGCGCAAGGACGACATCTGCTACGCCACGCAAAACCGCCAGGACGCGGTCAAGCGATTGGCGGCCGAATGCGACATCGTGTTCGTGGTCGGCTCGCCGAACAGTTCCAACTCCAACCGCCTGCGCGAAATCGCCGCCGCGCGCGGCGTGCCGGCCTACCTCATCGACGGCCCGGCGCAAATCCAAACGGCCTGGCTGCGCGGCAAACAATGCGCCGGCGTAACCGCCGGCGCCTCGGCCCCGGAATCATTGGTCGCCGAAGTCATCCAACGCCTCGGCCGCCGCCTCGACCAAGCCATCGAACTGCCCGGCCCGCGCGAAACCATCGCGTTCTCCCTGCCGTCGAAGTTGAAAGTTTAACGCGCGCGACGGGTTATAATCGCCGGCCGCGGGGGCTGAAATGCTGTCGCGCGGGCGCCGAAGTGTGGATACGCCGGAATAGCTCAGTCGGTAGAGCAACTGATTCGTAATCAGTAGGTCGGAGGTTCGATTCCTCTTTCCGGCACCATCGGCGCGGCGGCGAACGGTGTTGGGCGCGGGCGGTGGGCGGCGAATGCCGTGGGCGCGAGCGATGGACGGCGCGGGCGGCGTGGTAAACGACGGTTATGGCGCGTCGGCGGATTTCATTGCCAGTACTTTTTCCGCTTCGCTGACCGGGTCTACGGTCGCGCTGTCGCCGTCGTCGCCGGCGACTCCGGTGTCGGCGACGCCGTCCAGCAGGCCTTCCAGTTCTTCGTCCGGCGACGCTTGCATGCTCTCCAGCAGGTTGCGCTTGCGCTCTTGGTGGAACATCAGCCCGGTGCCGGCCGGGATGAGGCGGCCGATGATGACATTTTCCTTCAAGCCGCGCAGGGCGTCGATTTTGCCGTTGACCGAGGCCTCGGTCAGCACCCGCGTGGTCTCCTGAAACGAGGCCGCGGAGATGAACGACTCGGTGGTCAGCGAGGCCTTGGTGATGCCCAGAAGCACCGGCTCGTATTCGGCCGGGGTTTTGTCCTCGGCGATGAGCGCGTCGTTTTTGTTGAGCAGGATGGACTTCTCCACCTGCTCGCCGCGCAAGTATTCGGTGTCACCTTGCTTGGTGACTTTAACATTGCGCAGCATCTGACGGACAATCACCTCGATGTGCTTGTCGTTGATTTTCACGCCTTGCAATTGGTAGACCTGCTGCACCTCGCTGACCAAATAGTTGGTCAGCGCCTCGGCACCGCGGTATTCCAAAATGGCGCTCGCCATCGGCAGGCCATCGACCACCATCTCGCCGCGCTTGACGACTTGGCCCTCCTCCACATGGATGTTGCGGTTTTTGGGAATCAGCATGCTGTGCGCTTCGCCGGCCTCGTCGGTGATGACCAACCGATTCTTGGTCTTGGTCTCGACGCCAAACGACACCGTGCCGGCCACCGGCGCCAGGATTTCCGGCTCCTGCGGTTTGCGCGCTTCAAACAACTCGACCACGCGCGGCATGCCGCCGGTGATGTCGCGCACTACGCGCTCTTTGGGTGCGCGCGCCAAGGTGTCACCGGCCGTGACCGCCTGGCCCTGCTCAACTGCCAACAACTCCGAACCGACCGACAAGGAATAACCTTGCAGGTCCTTGCCGTTTTGGTCGCAGACCATGAGTTGCGGATTCAGACGAATCTGCGTGGTGCGGTCTTTGCGCGCCAACTCGCTCTTTTCGGTGAAAGTTTTCTCATAGTCGGCAGATTCAACTTTGGCCGCCTTCAAAGCCATCTCGACCTGCGCCACCTTGACGTTGGCCGCGTTCAAATCGGCCTCGGCCTTTTGCATTTCCCTCTCGGCGTCTTTCTCCGCCTTCACCGGTTCGACCGGCGCAATTTTTTCATCGCCGGCGGTCGCGACCTTCAGCGCCTGCTCTGCGGCTTTATAATTCGCTTTCGCGACTTTCACCGCGTGCGCTTTCTCGCCGACATCTTTCTTCGCTTCTTGCAGGGCTTCATCCTTGCCCTTCACGGCGTCGCGCGCGGCATCACGCTTCTTGCGCGCATCGTCGGCGGCCTTCTGCGTCCGGCTGTTTTCTTTGTCGCCTTTGGCGACCAACTCCTCCGCTTCTTCGCGGAGTTTTTGGTCCTCCGGGCCCAAGTCACGGCCGGCCGCGCGCAACAAGCGCAACACTTCGCGCGCATTGCTGCGCCCTTCGATGCTCATGATTTCCTTGCCGGTGGCGGGGTCGGTTTTCTTGATTAAGGACGCGCCCTCAATCAAGTGGATGTAGCGCACCGTGCCGCTGTGCTCGGTGATGACCGGGGTGTAGCGCGGGTCCCACTGGGCGATTAACGCGCCCTGCTCGACCTTGCTGTCGTCTTTGACGAAGATATGCGCGCCGCGCGGGATGCGGTAATCGGCCAGTACGCGCTTGCCCTCTTTCAGGTGCACGCTCGCCATCCACGAAAGGAGTTTGCGGTGGCCGCCTTCAACTTCCACGGTGCGCGCGGTCGGGTCCAGACTGATGGAGCCGGCCTTTTCGGCCACCGCCTCGCTCTCCTCGGAGCCGCCGCTGGCGCCGCCGATGTGGAAGGTGCGCAAGGTCAACTGCGTGCCGGGCTCGCCGATGGACTGCGCGGCGATGACGCCGACCGCCTCGCCTAAGTTGACGACATGGCCGCGCGCCAAATCGCGGCCGTAGCACTTCGCGCACACGCCGACGCGGCTCTCGCAAGTAACCACCGAGCGCACTTTCACCTCATACACGCCGGCTTGCTCGATTTGCTCGACCAGTTCTTCGTCGAGCATCTCGTTCTGCGGCACCAACACCTCGCCGCCGGCCGGGTCGAGGATGTCCTCGGCGCTGTATCGACCGAGGATGCGGTCTTTCAGCGGCACCACCACCTCGCCGCCTTGCACCTGCGCCTCGCGCATCAAGCCCTCGGTTGTGCCGCAGTCGTCGTCGGCGACAACCAGGTTTTGACAGACATCGACCAGGCGGCGCGTCATGTAACCGGCGTTGGCGGTCTTCAACGCGGTGTCGGTCAAGCCCTTGCGCGCGCCGTGCGTGGAGATGAAATACTGCATCACATCCAGGCCTTCGCGGAAGTTGGCGGTAATCGGCGTCTCGATAATCGAGCCGTCCGGCTTCGCCATCAAACCGCGCATGCCGGCGAGTTGGCGAATCTGCGCGTTCGAGCCGCGCGCGCCGGAGTCGGCCATCATAAAAATCGAGTTGAACGAATCCTGCTCGACTTGCTTGCCTTTGCTGTTCGCCACCGACTCGGTGCCGAGGTCTTTCAGCATCACATCGCCGACCTCTTCGTTGGTGCGCGTCCAGATGTCCACCACCTTGTTGTAGCGCTCGCCGTCGGTCAGCAAGCCCGCTTTATACTGCTCTTGAATCTCGACCACTTCCTTCTCGGCGCGGCCCAGGATGTCGCGCTTATCTTCCGGCACCACCATGTCGTCGACGCCGATGGAGATGCCGGACAGCGTCGCCATGCGAAACCCGGTGTACATTAATTGGTCGGCGAAGATGACGGTCTCTTTCAGCCCCACTTGACGGTACGAAGTGTTGACCAAATCGGAGATGGTCTTCTTCTTCATCGGCTGGTTGATTAACTCGAAGTCCAACCGCGACGGCAGAATCTCCGACAGCAGCGCGCGCCCGACCGTGGTCTTGACCGCGCGGGTCTCGCCGCTCTGCAGCGGCGCGCCGCTCTCGTCCTTGACCGGCATGCGCAGGAAGATGCGCGAATGCAGATGCGCCTGACCGCTCTCGAACGCGCGGCGGACTTCGTTCACATCGGCGAAATACTTGCGCACCTCATCCGCATCGACGCCGGTCATGTTGCGCCGGTGCTTCACATTGCCTTCGATGTCGACGCTCATGTTCTCGCGCGTCATGTAATACAAACCTAACACGATGTCCTGCGACGGCACGATAATCGGCTCGCCGTTGGCCGGCGACAGAACATTGTTGGTCGACATCATCAACGACCTTGCCTCCAACTGCGCCTCGATGGACAGCGGCACATGCACCGCCATCTGGTCGCCGTCGAAGTCGGCGTTATACGGCGTGCAGACCAAGGGGTGGAGTTGAATCGCCTTGCCTTCAATCAGCACCGGCTCAAACGCCTGAATGCCGAGGCGGTGCAGAGTCGGCGCGCGGTTCAGCATCACCGGATGCTCGCGAATGACATCTTCGAGAATGTCCCACACTTCCGGGCTCTCGGCTTCCACCACTTTGCGCGCTTGCTTGATGGTGGTGGTCGGGTCGCGCATCTGCAGTTTGCTGAAGATGAACGGCTTGAACAACTCCAGCGCCATCTTCTTCGGCAGGCCGCACTGCTGCAGGCGCAGCGTGGGGCCGACCACGATGACCGAACGCCCGGAGTAGTCGACGCGTTTGCCGAGAAGGTTCTGACGGAACCGCCCCTGCTTGCCTTTAATCATGTCGGAGATGGATTTCAGCGCGCGTTTGTTTTGGCCGGTGATGGCTTTGCCGCGCCGGCCGTTGTCGACCAACGCATCGACCGACTCTTGCAGCATGCGCTTCTCGTTGCGCACGATTAAGTCCGGCGCGTTCAATTCCAGCAGGCGCTTGAGACGGTTGTTGCGGTTGATGACGCGGCGGTAGAGCTCGTTCAGGTCCGAGGTGGCGAAGCGTCCGCCGTCCAGCGGCACCAGCGGGCGCAAGTCCGGCGGCAGCACCGGCAGCACATCCAGAATCATCCACTGCGGTTTGTTGCCGGACTTGATGAACGCCTCGATGACCTTCAACCGGCTGGTGAGTTTTTTGATTTTGGTCTCGGA
Organism: Gammaproteobacteria bacterium; assembly: GCA_028817405.1. Taxonomy (GTDB): domain Bacteria; phylum Pseudomonadota; class Gammaproteobacteria; order Arenicellales; family Poriferihabitantaceae; genus JAHRAW01. The sequence goes on along the minus strand of JAPPPS010000121.1, from coordinate 63,397 downwards.
CTTGGTGTCGGCGATGTCCTCGCGCAACAACTCAGCCTCCTCCGGCAGGTCGATTTCGCGGATGAGCGCGCGAATCGCCTCCGCGCCCATGTCGTACGTAAACTCATCGCCGTACTGCTGCACCTTGGCTTTGAGTTCTTGCTCGGTCAGCAAGTCGCCGCGGCACAAATCGGTCATGCCGGCATCGATGACGACATGCGCCTCAAAGTACAGCACGAGTTCGATGGTGCGCATCGTGCTGATGACTTTGATTGAACGCCCCCCTTCGGGGATGACGACATGGCCGCCTTCGGCATATTCTTCGAAGTGCACCTTGCGCTCCGAGTCGTTGCTGCCGAGCAACAGCGCGATGCGCGACGGCAGCGACTTCAAGAACCAGATATGCGCGCACGGCGCCGCCAGGTCGATATGCCCCATGCGCTCGCGCCGCACGCTCGACTGCGTGACTTCCACGCCGCATTTCTCGCACACCACGCCGCGGTGTTTGAGGCGTTTGTACTTGCCGCACAGGCACTCGTAGTCGTTCACCGGGCCGAACAACTTGGCGCAGAACAACCCGTCGCGCTCCGGGCGGAAGGTGCGGTAGTTGATGGTCTCCGGCTTCTTCACTTCGCCGTACGACCACGAGCGAATCTTCTCCGGCGAGGCGATGCAAACGCGAATCGCGTCGAAGTCCTCGACCGTGTCGCTTTGCTTGAACAGATTGAAAATATCTCTCATTGCATGCCTCCGGACATGGCGGTTGACAGGTGCGCCGGGTCTTGCTTGAGTTCCATGTTGAGACCCAACGCGCGGATTTCCTTCACCAACACATTGAACGACTCCGGCATGCCGGCGTCCATGCCGTGCACGCCGCGGATGATGTTGTCGTAGATTTTGGAGCGCCCGACCACATCGTCCGACTTGACGGTGAGCATCTCCTGCAAAATGTAAGCGGCGCCGTACGCCTCCAGCGCCCACACTTCCATCTCGCCGAAACGCTGGCCGCCGAACTGCGCCTTGCCGCCCAACGGCTGCTGGGTGATGAGACTGTACGGGCCGGTGGAACGCGCGTGCATTTTCTCGTCCACCAAGTGGTTGAGTTTCAGCATGTACATGTAGCCGCAGGTGACCGGGCGGTCGAAGGCCTCGCCGGTGCGCCCGTCATACAAAGTGACCTGGCCGCTGCTCGGCAGTTTGGCGAGTTTCAGCAGGGCTTTGACTTCGGCCTCGGTCGCGCCGTTGAACACCGGCGTCGCCATCGGCACGCCGCCGCGCAGGTTGTCGCACAACGCCATGATTTCGGCGTCCGACAGCGACTTCAAATCCTCGACAACACCGTGAGCGTGGCCGTTGCCGTGACCGTCGCTTTTGCCGCCTTTGCCGGCGCCGCCGTTGTAGACGCGACTCAAGTAATCGCGCATCTGTTCCGGCTTGCGCTTCTTGCGTAGTTGCTCGTCGATGTGGCGGCCGACCGCATGCGCGGCCCAGCCCAAGTGCGTCTCCAGCACCTGGCCGACATTCATGCGCGACGGTACGCCCAACGGATTCAGGCAGACATCGACCGGCGTACCGTCCTCCATGTACGGCATGTCTTCGACCGGCACGATTTTGGAAATCACGCCTTTGTTGCCGTGCCGCCCGGCCATTTTGTCGCCGGGCTGCAAGTATCTCTTGACCGCGACGAACACCTTGACGATTTTCAGCATGCCCGGCGCCAGGTCGTCGCCTTCCTCGATTTTATTTTTCTTCTCGGCCAGGCGCTCGTCGAACTCCTTCTCCTGCGCTTCCATCTGGTCGCGGATGCGCTCGATGATGCGGTTGGATTTGTCGTTGCGCAGGCGAATCTCAAACCACTGTTTGCGCGGCAGGTTGGAAAGATAAGTCGCGCTCACGCGCCGGCCGGACTTGAGGCCCTCCGGCCCGCCGTCGACGGTGGAGCCGACCAGCAACTTCTCGATGCGCGAATACGAATCCGACCTCACGATGCGCTTTTGGTCGTCCATGTCTTTTTGCACCATCTCCAACTCGGCCGCGTCGTTGGCTTCGGCGCGCGTGTCCTTCTCCAAGCCCTCGCGGGTGAACACCTGCACATCGATGACGGTGCCTTTCATGCCGGACGGCAGGCGCAGCGAAGTGTCTTTTACATCGGACGCTTTCTCGCCGAAAATCGCGCGCAACAGTTTCTCTTCCGGGGTGAGTTGCGTCTCGCCCTTCGGCGTGATTTTGCCGACCAACACATCGCCCGGCTCGACCTTCGCGCCGACATAAACGATGCCGGCTTCGTCCAACTTCGCCAACGCGCCTTCCCCGACATTGGGGATGTCGCGGCTGACTTCCTCGCTGCCGAGTTTGGTGTCGCGCGCGATGCACGACAACTCCTCGATGTGAATCGAAGTGTAGACGTCGTCCTTGACCAGGCGCTCGGAGATGAGAATCGAATCCTCGAAGTTGTAACCGTTCCACGGCATAAACGCGATGAGCACATTGCGCCCCAACGCCAACTCGCCCAAGTCGGTGGACGGCCCGTCGGCCAGTACATCGCCGCGCGCCACGACATCGCCGACTTGCGCCAGCGGCCGCTGGTTGATGGTGGTGTCCTGGTTGGAGCGCTGGTATTTGGTCAGGTTGTAGATGTCCACGCCCGGCTCGTTGTCGATGCCTTCGTCGTCGTTCACCCGCACCACGATGCGCGAAGCGTCCACCGAGTCGACCACGCCGCCTCTGCGCGCCACCACCGTGACCCCGGAGTCGACCGCGACGATGCGCTCCATGCCGGTGCCGACCAGCGGCTTCTCGGCGCGAATCAGCGGCACCGCCTGGCGCTGCATGTTGGAGCCCATCAGCGCGCGGTTGGCGTCGTCGTGCTCGAGAAACGGCACCATCGAAGTCGCCACCGAGATGATTTGCTGCGGCGCGACATCGACATAGTCGATTTGCTCCGGCGACGACAGCGAGAACTCGTTCTTATAGCGGCACGAGACCAAGTTGTCGGCGAAGCGGCCACCGGCGTCGAGCGCGGCGTTGGCTTGCGCGATGACGAACTCATGCTCTTCAATCGCCGAGAGGTAGTCCACCCGCTCGGTGACCACGCCGTTCTCGACCTTGCGGTACGGCGTCTCCAAAAAGCCGCTCTCGTTGGTGCGCGCGAAACACGCCAGCGAGTTAATCAAACCGATGTTCGGGCCCTCCGGCGTCTCCACCGGACAAATCCGCCCGTAGTGGGTCGGATGCACATCGCGCACCTCGAAGCCGGCGCGCTCGCGCGTCAAGCCGCCGGGGCCGAGCGCCGACACCCGGCGTTTGTGGGTGATTTCCGCCAGCGGATTGGTCTGGTCCATAAACTGCGACAACTGGCTGGAGCCGAAGAATTCCTTCACCACCGCCGCCACCGGCTTGGCGTTGATTAAATCCTTCGGCGTCAGGTTTTCGCTCTCGACCAGGTTCAAGCGCTCTTTGACCGCGCGCTCGACGCGCACCAAACCGATGCGGAATTGATTCTCGACCAGTTCGCCGACCGACCTCACCCGGCGGTTGCCGAGGCTGTCGATGTCATCGGTGTCGCCTTTGCCGTTTTTAATCGCGACAATCTTCTTCATCACATCGACGATGTCCTGCTTGCTCAAAGTGCCGGGGCCCTCGTCGGTGGTGCGGCCCAAGCGACGGTTGAACTTCATGCGCCCGACCGCCGACAGGTCATAGCGATCGAGGTTGAAGAACATGTTCGAGAACAATGTGTGCGACGCCTCTTTGGTCGGCGGCTCGCCGGGCCGCATCATGCGGTAGATTTCGACTTGCGCCTCCTCTTCCGAGCGCGTGTTGTCGAAGCGCAAGGTCTCGGAGACGAACGGCCCGCAGTCGATGTCGTTGGTGACGATGGTTTGGAACTCGGCCACGCCGGCCTCGCGCAACTTATCCAACAACTCGAGACTGACCAACGCATTGGCTTCCGCCAACACCTCGCCGCTGTCGGTGTCGATGATGTCGCGCGCCACGGTGCGGCCGATGATGAATTCCTGCGGCGCATCGATGGACTCGACACCGGCCTTGTTCAGTTCGCGGATGTGGCGGGCGGTGACGCGTTTGCCGGCTTCGACGATGATGTTGCCGTCGGCGTCTTTGATGTCGAATGCAAATTGCTGACCGCGCAGGCGCTCGGCGACCAACACCTGCGAGCAGCCATCCTCGTCGCGCAGCGTGACGTCATCGCTTTCGAAGAACATCTCGAGGATTTCGCCGGTGCTGTAGCCCAGCGCGCGCAGGATGACGGTCGCGTACAGTTTGCGGCGACGGTCGATGCGCACATACAACAAGTCCTTCGGGTCGAACTCGAAGTCCAGCCACGAGCCGCGGGACGGAATCACGCGCGCGTTAAACAGCAGTTTGCGCGAGGCGTGGGTTTTGCCGCTGTCGTGGTCGAAGATGACCCCGGGGGAGCGGTGCAACTGCGACACCACCACGCGCTCGGCGCCGTTGATGACGAAAGTGCCTTTGTCGGTCATCAGCGGCATGTCGCCGAGGAACACCTCCTGCGACTCGCGCGCTTCTTTGACTTTGCGACTGCTGCCGCCTTTGTTGAAGATGACCAAACGCATGGTCGCATACAGCGGGCAGCCGTAGTTCAAACCGTGCTTCTGGCACTCCGCAACATCGAAACGCGGCTTGCCCAACGCGTAACTTTCGAACTCTAACATCACGCTGCCGTTGTAACTCTGAATCGGAAACACCGACTTGAACGCCGCTTGAATGCCTTGGTCGATGCGCCGGTCGGCCGGCACCTCGGCTTGCAGATACTTGCGGTACGACTCGCGCTGCAACTCCAGCAGCGCCGGCACCCGGTAGGTGTCGACGCGCTTGCTGAAGTTTTTACGAATGCGCTTCTTTTCGGTGAACGAGTAGGTGGTCATGATGCTCTCAGGTCAGGTCGGGCGCGCGCCGCACGGTACAACCGTGCCGTGCGAGAACGCGCGTTGCGTGATAAGCGATGGCGAGGGGCGAATGACGGCGCCACCGTCGATGGTGACCGTCGACGGTGACGGTCGACGGTGACCGTCGACGGCAGTCCGACAGTCGACAACGCGCCGCCGCCGGCAACGGCGACAGCGCGTACGCCACCGGTGACGGTGACAACGACGGCGACAGCATGGACGGCGGTCACTTGAGTTCGACCGTGCCGCCCGCCTCTTCGATTTGTTGCTTGAAGTTGCCGGCGTCCTCTTTGTTGACGCCTTCTTTGACCGCGGACGGCGACGCTTCCACCAGGTCTTTGGCTTCTTTCAAGCCCAGCCCGGTGATGGCGCGCACCGCCTTGATGACCGCGACTTTTTTGTCGCCGAAGCCGGTCAGCATCACATCAAACGCGGTCTGCTCTTCGGCCTCGGCCGCGGCCGCGCCGGCGCCGCCGGCCGCGGCCGGGGCCGCGGCCACCGCGACCGCCGCGGTCACGCCGAACTTCTCCTCCATGTCCTTAATTAACTCGGACAGGTCGAGAACCGACATCTCGGCGATGCCGTCCAAAATTTCCTGCTTGTTCAAAGCCATGATAGGTCTCCGGTAACTGCTGAAAGTTAAACACTCGTCGAATCGGCCGGCCGCCGAAGCAAAACCAAACAAACCGCCGCCGGCTAACTCGCCTCCTCTTGCGCGCTCGCCGCCGCCTTCGCCTGCGCCACCGCGGCCAGGGTGCGAACCAGGCGCGACGGAATTTCGTTCAGCGTCGCGGCCACGGTTTGCACCGGCGCGCGCATGGCGGCGATGAGTTGGGCGATGAGTTCGTCGCGACCCGGCAGTTTGGCCAAACTGCCGATGGTCGATAAGTCGATTAACGCGCCGTTCATCACGCCCGCGGTAATCTTGAAGTCGTCGTTGTCGGCCGCGAAGTCGGCGGCCACTTTCGCCACCGCGACCGGGTCCTCGGCCGCGGAGAAAATCACCGGGCCGGTGAAGTGCGCGTCCAAACACTCGAAGTCGGAGCCGGCCACGATGCGCTTGGCTAAACTGTTCTTGACCACCCGCACCCACACCCCGCGCCGCCGGGCGCGCGCGCGCAAGTCGGTCAGTTGCGCGACATTCAAGCCGCGGTACTCCGCCAACACGCCGGCCCGGGCCGAGGCCAATGCCGCGGACACATCGCTGACCACGGTTTTCTTCTGCTCGATGCTGAGACTCATGGGTGTTTCCTCGTTGCCGGAATTGAATCAACGAATCGCGGCGATGGTGGCGCGGTCGACGCGCACCCCCGGGCCCATGGTGCTGGACAGCGCGACGCGGCGGATATACTGGCCCTTGGACGCGGCCGGCTTGGATTTAATTAGCGCCGCAATCAGCGCGTTCAGATTCTCCTCCAAGTCCTGCGGCGCGAACGACACCTTGCCGATAGCGCAGTGAATCAACCCGGCTTTGTCGATGCGGTATTGCACCTGGCCGGTCTTGGCGTCGCGCACCGCGCCGCCGGTGTCGGCGGTGACGGTGCCGACTTTGGGGTTCGGCATCAGGCCGCGCGGGCCCAAGATTTGCCCCAACGGCCCCACGATTTTCATCGCATCCGGATGCGCGATGCACAAGTCGAAGTCGATGCTGCCGCCCTTGATGCGCGTCGCCAAATCGTCCATACCGACCACATCGGCGCCGGCCGCTTGCGCCGCCTGCGCGGCCTCGCCCTCGGCGAACACCGCCACGCGCACGGTCTTGCCGGTGCCTTTCGGCAGCAGCGTCGCGCCGCGCACATTCTGGTCCGACTTGCGCGCGTTGACGCCGAGGTTGACCGCCACCTCGACCGACTCGTCGAACTTCGCCGACGCCAGTTGCTTCACCAACTCCAGCGCCTCGCCCAACGGATAGCGTTTGTCGCGCTCGACCTTCTCGGCCGCGGCGCGCATGCGTTTGCCCGGTTTCATGCCGCGGCCTCCTCGGTGGCGATGTCGGCGGTGGCGGTGGGCTCGGCGGTGTCGGCGTTCTCGACGGTGTCGGCGATGTCGATGCCCATGCTGCGCGCGCTGCCGGCGATGATGCGCACCGCCTGCTCCAAGTCGTAGGCGTTCAAGTCGGCTTCCTTGACGCGGGCGATGTCCTCCAGTTGTGCGCGGGTGACCACGCCCTTTTTGTCGCGGTTAGGCACACCACTGCCTTTATCAATGCCGGCCGCTTTCTTCAGCAGCACCGCGGCCGGCGGGGTCTTGCGCACGAAGGTGAAATTCTTGTCGGCGTACACAGTGATGACCACCGGAATCGGCAAGCCCTTTTCCAGGTCTTCGGTCTCGGCGTTGAAGGCCTTGCAGAATTCCATGATGTTCACGCCGTGCTGGCCCAATGCGGGGCCGACCGGCGGGCTGGGCTTGGCTTCGCCCGCGGGAATTTGCAGTTTGATGTACGCGTCGATTTTCGCGGCCATGATTCGCTCCTGTCAGTGCGGTTGGCGTTGACGGTTGACGGTTGACGGTGGCGGCGGGCGGTTAGCCTTTCGCCACATGAATGAAGTCCAACTCGACCGGCGTCGAGCGCCCGAGGATCATCACCGAGACGCGCAGTTTCGCCTTCTCGGAATTGACTTCCTCGACGGTGCCGTTGAACTCGGCGAACGGGCCGTCGATGATGCGCACCAACTCGCCGGGCGCGAAGGTGACTTTCATGCGCGGCCGGTCGGTGCTGTCCGACACCTGGCGGATGATGTCCTCGGCCTCGCGGTCGGTAATCGGAATCGGCTGGGTGTTCTCGGTACCGCCGATGAAGCCGGACACTTTCGGCACGCTGCGCACCAAGTGCCAGGTCTCGTCGTTCATCAGCATCTGCACCAGCACATAACCGGGGAAGAACTTGCGCTCGCTGGTGTGCTTCTGGCCGCCGCGCATCTCCACCACTTCCTCGGTCGGCACCAGGATGTCGCCGAAACTCGCGCGCATCTCCTCCGGACTGCGGTCGATATGCTCGCGCAGCGAGCGCTGCACCTGCTTCTCGTAGCCGGCGTACGCCTGCACCACATACCACCGCTTGGCGTCGGCGGTGGTGGCGGTCGGGGTCGGCGCGGCCGCGGTTGTGCTCGATTCGTTCATGCTCAACTCTCCAGCCCCAACACCAAGTCGTAGATGGCGTAGAACGACACCGAGTCCAGCAGCCACAAATACAAGCCGAACAAAATCACCATCACCACCACCAAGCCGGTGACCTGCAGCGCTTCGCGGCGCGCCGGCCACACCATTTTCTGGCGCTCGATGTTGGCGCCGCGCGCGAACACCAGCGCCGCGCGCCCGGCCTCGGTGGTCACGGCGATGCCGACCGCGACCAACACCCCGGCCAGCACCGCGCCGACGCGCGCGACCTGCAACCAGTCGCTGAACTGGTAGTAGGCCGCCACGGCCGCCGCGACGATGAGCCCGGCGAGGATGAGTTTGAGTTTGTCGATTGCTGCGAAATCTCTGTGGCTTGGCGCTATCGGTGTAGGCTGGCAGGCCAGGAGGGAATCGAACCCCCAACCTGCGGTTTTGGAGACCGCTGCTCTGCCAATTGAGCTACTGGCCTGGAGTTAAGCCCGCGTTGGTTGCGTCGCCGTGTTGCGTATCGGTTGCGCCCGGTTGTGGTTTGCCGCCGCCGTTCCCGTTCACGCGAGGATTTTGGAAACCACGCCGGCGCCGACGGTGCGGCCGCCTTCGCGAATCGCAAAACGCAAACCGTCCTCCATCGCAATCGGCGCAATCAACTCCGCCGACATGCTCACATTGTCGCCGGGCATCACCATCTCCACCGACTTCGGCAACTCCACCGCACCGGTGACATCCGTGGTGCGAAAATAAAACTGCGGCCGATAACCATTGAAAAACGGCGTATGCCGACCGCCCTCGTCCTTGTTGAGGATATACACCTCGGCCTCAAACTTCGTATGCGGCGTAATGCTGCCGGGCTTCGCCAACACCTGACCGCGCTCCACCTGGTCGCGCTTGGTGCCGCGCAACAAAATCCCAACATTGTCGCCGGCCCGACCCTCGTCCAACAACTTGCGAAACATCTCCACGCCGGTGCAAATCGTGTTGTCGGTCTGGCGAATGCCGACCACCGCCAACTCCTCACCCACCTTCACCACGCCACGCTCGATGCGGCCGGTGACCACGGTGCCGCGACCGGAAATCGAAAACACATCCTCCACCGGCATCAAGAAATCACCGTCCACCGCGCGCTCCGGCTCGGGGATATAACTGTCCAACGCCTCGGCCAGTTTGATGATGGAACCCTCGCCCATGTCGGACGCATCGCCCTCCAACGCCTTCAACGCGCTGCCGGTGATAATCGGCGTCGCATCGCCGGGAAACTCATACTTGTCCAGCAACTCGCGCACTTCCATCTCCACCAACTCCAGCAACTCGGCGTCGTCCACCATGTCGGCTTTGTTCAAATACACCACCATGTGCGGCACCCCCACCTGCCGCGCCAGCAAAATATGCTCGCGCGTCTGCGGCATCGGACCATCGGCCGCGGAGACAACCAAAATCGCGCCGTCCATCTGCGCCGCGCCGGTAATCATGTTCTTCACATAATCGGCGTGGCCCGGACAATCCACATGCGCATAATGCCGCGCCGCGGTCTCATACTCGACATGCGCCGTCGCAATCGTAATCCCGCGCTCGCGCTCCTCGGGGGCGTTGTCAATCTCGTCAAACGCCTTGACCTCGCCGCCAAACTTCGACGACAACACCCGCGTCATGGCCGCCGTCAAAGTGGTCTTGCCATGGTCCACATGACCAATCGTCCCCACATTCACATGCGGCTTGGTTCGCTCAAATTTGGCTTTGGACATCGTCTGCTCTCGGTAAAAAAGATTTACTGAACCGGGCGGCCCGCTTGCGCGCCGCCCATGAAAACCGCTCGCCGCCGGCCGTCGAGACCGCGGCTGGAGCCCACAACCGGATTTGAACCGGTGACCTCTTCCTTACCAAGGAAGTGCTCTACCGACTGAGCTATGTGGGCGCGCGGCATGTATCGCTTGCGCCGGCCTTCCAAGCCCGCGGAGCGGGTGATGGGAGTCGAACCCACATCATCAGCGTGGAAGGCTGAGATTCTAACCGTTGAACTACACCCGCCTATTCGAGCGCGACCGCGACCGCGACCGGCCGGCGCGCCCCTGGTGGAGGGGGGAGGATTCGAACCTCCGAAGGCTGAGCCAGCAGATTTACAGTCTGCCCCCTTTGACCGCTCGGGAACCCCTCCGGCGTAAATCGCGGCGGCGACGGTGGAAACAGCGTAAACGGCGGATTTTCGCATCATTTCAGTTTGCTGTCAAACATTCGGCATGAACTCGACTTCGGAGCGCCGGCGACCCGGCGATTTCGGCGCGCGGCGACACCGTCGATTTCGGCGCGCCGGCGATTTCGGCGACCCCGGCGACCCCGGCGATTCCAGCGTGCGCCGCCTTCGCCGCGCCCGCCACCGCATCATTCGCCGCCCGGCTGCCCGGAACCGTCGCCGCCGCAAATGGAGCCCGCAGAGGGACTCGAACCCACGACCTACTGATTCGCACCCGCCACCGTTTTCACGGCCCCCGCGCGCGGGGTTTGGGGTCCGGACTTTCTCTTCGCCGTGCCGGCCGCGGGCGGTGTCGCGCGCGGCACGGGTTAGGCGGGTGGTGTAAAGTCTCTACACTCCCCCGCGCCGCTGCCGGGCGGGGTAGCACGGGATTGCCATCCGCCGGCCGCGCCGCTCGCGCTTGGCGCGCCGCGGGCCGTGCAGGTCAGGTTTCCCCGTTTTAGCCACCTCCACTCCGCGGGTTTCCCCGCGAAGGTGCAATCACTCACAAATCAGTTGCTCTCCCCATCTGAGCTATGCGGGCCTGTCGGACATTCGAAATCGCCTTGAATTACAAAGGTTTGCGCCCCCCATCCCCGCCCCGCCACCGCGCCCACAACAAGCGCGCCAACGCCAACGGAAAACAGGGCGGCGGATTATAGGGGAAGAAAATCGGGAATGCAAGAAAAAAAAACAGGAAATTTCGATTCTTTCTGCGGTGCGAGATGCGGCGATGATAACCGGTATTCGGCGGCGGGGGCGCGGTTTCCCCGGTTTCCCCGGCAACGGCGGCGCGCGATGGTAGCGTTTTTTGCCGGGCGAGGCCGGCGGCGAATTGGGGCCGGGAGGGTTAACACGGCGGCGGCGGTGGGGTAAATTATCGGCGATGAGGCTGTTCCTGACCATCGCCGCGGTTTTGCTGCTCGCCGGTTGTGGCGGGGGCGGCGGCGGGGGGGGCGGTGGGCCGGCGACTACGAATAATGAAGAAGTGACAGCCACGCCCGCGCCGCCCACGCCATCGGTACCGGGGACCATGCCAGACCCGACACCGCCGCCCGCGCCGCCACCGGCACCACCGCCCGCACCGATGCCGCCGCCGGCCCCTCCCCCGGCACCCCCGCCCGCGCCGACGCCTACTCCGCCGCCCTTTCCCCGCACCGCGGTCGACACCGACCCCGGCGACCCGTTCGCTTTCACCCACCCCACGGAAAGCGCGGCGTTCATGGCGAACCGGCGGTTGTATGAGTTGACCGAATACAACTTGGACTACCGTGATTCTATGCGGAGAATCGTCGGCGGCGACCGTCGCCACGCGTTAGTCCACACATCCCACGCTTGGGCGCGCGGTGCGACCGGCGCCGGCGAGACCGTGGTGTTCGCCGACAGCGGCTTTTTTATCGGGCATAGCGAGTTCGGCGGGCGCGCCGACAAGTTCACCCTCGGCGCCACTTTCGGCACGCCATGCACCCCGCAAGAACTGGCCAGCCGCACCTGCAGCGACGACCACGGTACCGGCACCGCGGCCATCGCCGCCGGTCGCCGCGGCAACGGCGACACCACCACCAGCGGCGTCGCCTTTGACGCCAACATCATCGGCCTGCGCGTGCGCTTGGGCGCCGGCGGCGGCACTGTGCCGAACACCGGCCCGCGCGACCTCACCGACCAAGGCGACGACGACAACGTCGAGTTTTATGAACGCCTCATCTACCGCCCCAACGCCGGCGGCAGCGGCTACGACCGCAACAACCCGTGGGGATTCGTCATCAACTTCAGTTTTGGCCGCCCCCACGGTGTCGACTCCTACACCCGCGCCGATGTGCGCGCCAACCGCGACCGCACCGCCGCGCTGTTCGCACAAGCCCACCGTGACGCCGCTGACCGCACCATCATCGTGTGGTCAGCCGGCAATGAATATGGCGACCGATACGACATCGACCGAAACGGCAACGGTCGACTGGACCCCGGCGAATTTGAAGCGGGCGGAGCGATTGACGCCACTTCGCCGACCCTGGAAACCGCCCTCGGCGTGCATTTCCCGGAGTTGCAAGGTCATGTGCTTGCCGTGGTCGCGGTGGACCAGCAAGGGAGCATCGCCAGTTTTTCCAACCGTTGCGGCACCGCCAAAGGATTCTGCTTGGCCGCGCCCGGCGGCACTATGTGGGTGGCGCGGCGCGGCGATTGCTCCGTCAGTTCCCTCGGCGATTTATCCTGCGAAAGCCGTTTCCAGGTCCAAGGAGGCACATCCTTCGCCGCGCCGATGGTCACCGGCGCGCTCGCCGTGATGCGTCAATTCTTCCGCAATCCGCCCGGCTCCCCGATGGCCGGCGAGCCGGCCCTCGGCAACACGGAATTGGTAACTCGGCTTTTGGCCACCGCCGACCGCACCGGCATCTACGCCGACTCCGACACCTACGGCCACGGCCTGCTCGACCTGGACGCGGCCACGCGGCCGGCGGGGATGCTGATGGCATCGACCGCGGACGGCCGGCGGGTGGCGGCAGAATCGACCGCGTTGGAGATTCCCCGCGGCGCGTTTGGCGACGCCGTGTCGCACGCGTTGCGCGATACGCCGCTGGTGTTGTTCGATGCGCTCGATTCGCCGTTTTTCTTCACCGCGGACCAATTGGTACACGCGCCCGCGCCGGCCGCGGCCGGCGCGGAATTGGCGGCGGCGGAGGCGGCCGCGACCGCCGATGCGATGCTGCTGCGCGCGGGGGACGGCCAGGGGCGGCGGTGGTGGTTCGCGCCAAAATACAACAGCGGGGCGGGGTTGGACGGCGGATTCGGGGTTTTCGGCGATTTCGGCGACGGTGATGGATTTGGCGACGATGGCACGGTGCGCGCGGGCCGCGCCGGTTTTGCCGGCGGCGGATTCGGCGGCGGCCGGCACGGGCTCGGCGGCGGCGGTTTTGGCGATGGCGATGGCGTTGCCGCGCCGGCCTTCCTCGCGCCGCATGCGTTCGCCGCGCCGTATTTTTCGCTGGTGCGGCACGGCTTCGGCGGCGGGTTTTCCGCGGCCGCGGGCCGCGGGCGATTCGGCCTGGCGGTGATGCGCGGCGCGGCGGTTGCCGACGGCGGCGCGGACGACTGGCGGCGCGGCAGCGCGGTGGCGTTCAACTTCGCTCCGCACGCTTACGCCTCCGGCCGCGGCGCGTTGCGCCTGCAGGCCGGGCTGGTGCGCGAGGCCGAGGGCTTCCTCGGCGCGCGCGGCCGCGGCGCGGTCGGCGCGGCGCGCGGCGAGACGCTGTTCGCCGGCGCGGGCTTGGCGTGGCGCGCCGGCCGCCACTGGCGCGCGCAGGCCGCGGGTTATGTCGGGCAAACCCGCACCGGGCCGGACCGCGCGCCGGGCATCCTGCGCGGCGTGTCCGGCTTGCGCAGTTCGGCGTTCAGCTTAGGCCTGGCGCGCGCCTCGGCGCTGCGCCGCGGCGACTGGTTGGGCTTGCGGTTGAGCCAGCCGCTGCGCGCCGAATCCGGCCGCGCGCAACTGCGCCTCGCCACCGCGCGCAGCCGCTACGGCGTGGTGCGCTACGACGACATCGCGGTCGACCTGCAACCGCGCGCCCGCGCCCTGGAAGCCGAAATCGCCTGGCGCGCCCCCCCATCCACCATCGCCGGCGGCGACTTATCGCTCGGCGTACAACTCACCCGCCACCCCGGCCACAACCCCGACGCGCCCACGCAAAGATTGGTGTGGCTGCGGTTTGGGAAGAAGTTTTAAGCGGCGGGGGTTTATGGAGTTCTTCGCGGCTTCGACCGTCGCCGACGGTGGTTACATCGTCGCGGCTAAAAAGATTACGAATGCGATTACGGCGGCGATGGGGATGAGGAGGCCGGGCCAGTCTTTGGGGGCTTTTTTGCTTGCCGCCAACATGGGTTTGAGTCCCGGCAGGACCCACAGCAACACCAACAGCGCGAGGCCGCCGACTAACAGTTGTTCCCAAAGCGCCATGTCGCGTTCCGGCAAAGTCGCCGCATTAATTCAAACGGTTGAACGGTTGAACGGTTGAAACGATTCAAACGCGGGGCGCGTTCGCTAAACGGTTCAACGGTTCAAACGGTCGAAACGATTCAAATGCCGGGCGCCGGGCGCGCGTTCGCAAACGCCGCTTAGTCGCCGACCAGGGTTAAAAACTCGGCGCGGGTGCGGTGGTCGGCGCGGAAGCCGCCCAACATGGTCGAGGTTTTCATCACCGAGTTTTGTTTGTGCGCGCCGCGCATCATCATGCACATGTGCTTGGCTTCGATGATGACGCCGACGCCGCGCGCGCCGGTGGTGGACTCGATGGCGGCCGCGATTTGGTCGGTCAGGTTTTCTTGAATCTGCAGCCGCCGCGAATACATGTCGGTGATGCGCGCCAACTTCGACAGGCCGAGGACTTTGCCGGCCGGCAAGTACGCGATGTGGCATTTGCCGATGAACGGCAGGATGTGGTGCTCGCACAGTGAATACACTTCGATGTCTTTGATGAGCACCATCTGGTCGTTGTCGGATTCGAAGATGGCGCTGCCCACGATGTCGTCCAAGTTTTCGCGGTAGCCGCGGGTCAGGTCGCGCAGCGCTTTGGCGGCGCGCAGCGGTGTGCCGCGCAGGCCGGCGCGCTCGGGGTCTTCGCCGATGGATTGAATCAGCGAGCGGTAGTATTGCGCGGCCTCTTCGGCGTGTTTATTTTCGGTCATGGTCATTCGCAATTGGGTGGCGGGCGGGTTACTATTGTAGCACTTCACCGCGTTTCAGCAACCGGGACAGACCGTGCAAACCAATTCGCCGTCGGGGGTGACCGCGCCGGCCGCCGCCAATTCCGCCGCCACCGATTCCGCCGCATCGGCCGCGGAGGCGACCGCGGCCGCCGTGGGAGCATCCGCCGTGGACGCGTCGGCCGCGTCGACCGTGGGAACGTCGGCCGCGGCAGCGTCCGCAGCGTCCAATTTACTCGACCGCCTAGCGCGCATCGTCGGCGGCAAACACTTGGTCACCGGCGGCGACAAACTGCGGCCGTACACCGAGGAGTTGCGCGGCCGGTACAGCAGCGCCTGCCGCGCGGTGGTGTTGCCGGCCGATGCCGCGCAAGTCGCGGAGGTGGTCAAGTGCTGCGCCGCGGCCGGGGTCAGCATCGTGCCGCAGGGCGGCAACACCGGCGCGATGGGCGGGGCGGTGGCGCGCGCCTCGCAAGTCATCCTCAACCTCGCGCGCATGAACCGCATCTCGCAAGTCGACCCGGTGAACGACACCATGCGCGTGGAAGCCGGCTGCATTCTCGCCAATGTACAGGCCGCGGCGGCCGCAGTCGGGCGGTTTTTTCCATTGAGCCTCGGCGCGCAAGGCAGTTGCCAAATCGGCGGCAACTTGGCGACCAACGCCGGCGGCATCAACGTCTTGCGCTACGGCAACACCCGCGACTTGGTGCTCGGCGTGCAGGCGGTGCTGGCTGACGGCCGCATCTGGGACGGCTTGAATTCCTTGCGCAAAAACAACACCGGCTACGACCTGAAAAACCTCCTCATCGGCTCCGAAGGCACGCTCGGCATCATCACCGCGGCCACGCTGAAACTCTTCCCCGCGCCGAAATGCCGGGTGGTGGTGGTGGCCGGTTTGGCGAATCCGGACGCGGCGTTGGAGTTGCTCGGCCGCCTGCGCGAGGCCAGCAGCGCGCGCCTCAGCACCTTCGAGTTGATGGCGAACATCGCGGTGCAATCCGCGGTCAAACACATCGCGGGCCAGACCGACCCGCTCGGCGGCGAACATGATTGGTATGCGCTCATCGTCGCCGACAGTAGCGCCGATGACGGCGACGGTAACAGTAACAGTAACGGTGACGGTGACGGTGACAGTGGCGGCGGCGGCAACCTGCGGCACGAGATGGAGGCCGGCTTGGCGCGCGCGCTGGAAGACGGTGTGCTGGAAGACGCGGTCATCGCCGACAGCGAGAGCCAGGCGCAGCGTTTGATTTTGTTGCGCGAGAACATCGTCGAAGCGCAGAACTTTGAAGGCGGCAGCATCAAGCACGATGTGTCGGTGCCGGTCGCGCAAGTGCCGGAGTTTATCCGCCGCGTGCATGCCGCGGTTGGCGACGCCATGCCAGGCGCGCGCGCGTATCCGTACGGTCACATGGGCGACGGCAACATTCACTTCAACATCTCGCAGCCGCCGGACATGGACAAACAACAGTTCCTCAAACAATGGCGGCCGATGAACCGCATCGTGCATGAAATCGCGCACCAACTCGGCGGCTCGTTCAGCGCCGAGCACGGCATCGGCATCACCAAGTTGGAGGAGATGGCGCGCTACAAAGACGCGGTGGAGTTGGATTTATACCGGCGAATCAAACGCGCGCTGGACCCGCATGAAGTGTTGAACCCCGGCAAGGTGCTGCCGCCGTTATGACGGTGTTCATCACCGACTTGATGAAGCAGGCGCAGGTCACCGTGCGCGTGCGGCGCGGCGTGAGTTTGACGCCGGTCGACGGCGCGAACGAAGTGGACATCGCGCATGATTTAAGTGCGGCCGGCGGCGACGGTAATGGCGGCGACGGTTTTCGCAACACCATTCCGGTGAGTTTGTCGTTGAAGCGCGCGTTGGTTTGGTTGAATGAAATGGGCGGCGGTGGCGATAAGGCAGGCGGCGACGGTGGCGGCGATGATGCGGGCGACGGTGGCGGCGACTCCGGCGATTCGGCCGTACCGTTGCGCGATTTCCGCGATGCATTGGCCGGCGTTGACAGTCATTTCGGGTTGTTGCAAACCGCGGCGCTGTTGTTCAACAACATTCTCACGCTGGGCATCGCCACGTCGCGCGGCCGGGCGTTGGCGGACATCGAGTTCAGTCACGCGGGCCGGGAATTGCCGGATGTATCCGCGCCGCCGGGCTTGAGCGACGCCACCAAACTCACCCTGTCGCGCTTCGCTTATCTGCACCGTGAAGAGGATGAATTGTATTTGTCGCGGCCGCTGAAAGACAAGCGATTCGTTATCCGCGACTCGGCCGCGGGTAAACTGTTGGTTGACTTGGGCCGCGGCATGACGGTGCGCGCCATTCGCGACCAATGCGACCGCGCCAACGCCAGCGACGACAACGGTGATGATTTATTCGCCGGCATCGCCACGCTGCTTAACCTTCTTTACCGTGAACAATTCATCATCGACGCCGCGGCGGATTCCACCCGCCTGCCGACGCGCTTGGAAGAAGGCGACGCCGCCATGCAGCAGTGGGACTTCCACGATGCATTGAGTCACGCGCACAGCCGCCTCGGTTACAACTTCGGCTTCGACTTCGGCGGCGCGTTTCCTTTCGTCGACATCATCGCGCCGCGTCCCGCGGTCAAGGAATTGCCGGCCGGCGAACGCATCGCGTTATACCAACCCGACTTGCAACGAATGGCCGCGACCGACAAACGCTTGAGCGCAGTCGTCATTCAGCGCATGAGCGTGCGCGCGTATAACGAGGACGCGCCGGTGTCGCTCAAACAACTCGGCGAGTTTTTGTTCCGCACCGGGCGGCTGTTGTTCGAGACTGAGACGCGCGTCAGCAACCTGCGCGCACCGGCCAAGCAAACCGGCATGGGCTTGGCGTGGCGGCCGTATCCGACCGGCGGCGCGAGTTATGAACTGGAGTTTTATCTCAGCGTCGACCGCGCGCAAGACCTCGCGCCCGGCATTTACTACTACGCGCCGGCCGCGCATGCGTTGGTTAAACTCAGCGGCCGCAACCAATACACCGAAGGCTTGATTCAAACCGCGTTTGACAGTTGCGCGCGCATCGTTCGCCCGCAAGTGGTGGTGCATATCGCGGCGCGGTTTCAGCGCGTGAGTTGGAAGTATCACAACATCGCCTACGCCACCATGCTGCGCAACGCCGGCGTGGTGTATCAAACTTTCTACCTGCACGCGGTCGCGATGGGTTTGGCCGGCTGCGGCTTGGGCGCGGGCAACACCGATTTGTTCTGCCGCGCGACCGGCAACCAACCGCACATCGAATGCAACATCGGCGAGTTTATGCTCGGCAGTTTGCCGGCCGACTTCGACTACAACGCCATCGACCTGGAAACCTGCGCCGCGATGCATGAAGCGCGACTGTCGCCAACGGCGACTTGATAGCGTGTCGACGGCGAGTTGATAGTATCGACGGTGACTTGATGCTGTGTCGACGGCGAGTTGATGTTGATGCGCGTTTTCATGTCGATGCCGCGTTAACGTATCGCCGTTGGTAACACCGTGCCGCGATTCATGTCCGACACCGAACGCCTGCACAGTTGGATTGCGCGCGCCAGTTTCCCTGAGGAACGGTTGCGCTGCCGGGCTTTCGCCGCGGCCGATGAACAAGACGCGGTGGTGGTGGAAGACCGTTGCGCCAGTTGGGAAGCGGTGTTTGCGCCCGGTGATTCGGCCGCGGCATCCGCCGAAGAATTAGCCGCGTTAAAAACCGCTCTGCTGCGCGCGCGCGGTTTAACCGAGGCCGAATGGCGCGACGGTTTGCGCGATTATGTGGTGCGCGCGCCGCAGTATTTGCCGGCATGGGCCGCGACTTTCATCGAGTTGCAACACCGTTGGCATGCCGCACCGTGCGCGCCCGCGGCCGCCACCGCGCCGCCGGGCAAACCGCATTTGCTGCTGACCGCGGTGTGGGCCGAATGCAGCCGGGCGTGGACGCAGGCGCGGCGCGATGAACTGCGGGCGGCCGGCATCCAACTGACCGACGCCGCGGTCGATGATTTGTTGGAGTATCTAACCTTGCGTTTGGCGACGCCGGTGTTCGCGGTGTTGAGCGCGTGGCCCGGCGCGCGCGCCGGCGACGGTGATGACGGCGACGGTGACCGTTGGCGTTTTTTGCGCGCGTTTGCGTTCTGGGAAAACGCGTTTGACCGCCAGCCGATTTTGGCGCATGTCATCGGTCACTTGACGCATTTGTGGCGGACTTCCACCGCGGAGATGCTGACGCGTTTCAAAACCGATGCGCCGCGCTTGCGCGACGCGGGTTTCTTGCGCGCGGCCGGCGGCGACGGTGGCGGCGCAATCACCGTGTCGCGCTTGCGCTGCGGCCTCGGCGACCCGCATCGCGGCGGCCGTTCGGTGGCGATTATCGAGACCGACTGCGGCGATGTGGTTTATAAACCGAAAGACTTGGCCGGCACCCGCGCGGCCGGGCGGTTATTGCGCGAACTGTTTGATGCGCAACCGGCGCGCGGAAACTTTGTACCCTTGGCCCCGGAGTTTCTGCGCCGCCGCGGCTACGGCTGGGAGCGTCGCGTGGTCGCGCGCGAATGCGACTCGACGGCCGAAGTCGAAACTTTTTACCGTCGCCTCGGCGGCTGGTTGTTTTTGTTGCAGTTGTTAAACGGCAATGATTTTTGGTATGACAACCTCATCGCCTGCGGCGACATGCCGACTTTCATCGATTACGAGACCGTGGTCGGCAACAGTGTCGCGCGCCATTTTTTCGGCGATGAAAAGCATGAACGCAACGCGATGAACGATGAACATGTCGAGATGTTTTACCAAATGCAACTGATTGGCATTCTGCCGCTGTTGATGCCCGGCGCAGTCGACGCCTCATTGGCCGACGGCATCGACATCAGCGTCGTCACCAAACCCGGCAAGCAGTCGATTCCGTTTCCAAAAGACAACGGTACCGTCGGCGGATTTCATGATGACTTTGAAGCATCCGATTATGCGCCGTTTTACCGCGGCCAGTTTCAAGACATGAACGATTATCTGGAGCATTTTATCGCCGGCTACCGGCGCATGGCGGCGTTGCTCGAATCGACCGCCGGGCGCGCCGCGCTGCAACGCTTTCGCCGCCGCATTAAGCGCGCGCGGTTTCGTCACATCGTCATCGACACTTGGTCATGCTATGCGTTGTTGCGCGCGGTGTTCAGCGGCTGCCGCACCGACGGCGTACGCGCGGCGATTCTGCTGGACGGTGTGTGCGTACGGTTTTGCCGTTATCCGCACCGCGTGGTCGAAGGCCTGCGCCGCGATGCGTGGCGCAACGATGTGCCGCTGTTCGAGATGCAAAGCGACAGTTTGAAACTGTTCAACACCGCGGGCGATGCCACGCAAGCGGATTTTTTCAGCGACACCGCGCTGGCTAAAATCACCCGCAACCGGGTTTATCTGCGCAAGGAAATCGACCGCCAAGCGCGGCACATCAAAGCGTTGTTTTCCACCCGGCCGGACCACCCGCGCCGGCGTTGGCGGCCGGCCGGCGGCGATTCGGCGGCGACCGCGGCGGCGAAAGTAGCGAAAGATTCGGCGGCGACCGCGGCGGCGAAAGTAGCGAAACAAGAACTGCTGGAATTGGCGCAACAAACCGGCGCGCAACTGGCGGCCGATTTGAACCGCGTTGACGCACTGCGCGGTTATCTCGCCATCGGCCGCGCGCAACTGAACAACATCCGCGCGCTGCAACCGCTGCCGGCCGATTACCACGGCGCGGCCGGCGCGGTTGTTTTCCTCGCCCAACTGCGGCACTATCGCGGAGTTGATGTCGCCGATGCCGCCGCCATCGCCGAAATCGATGCCATCGCCATCGACACCGCGTTGGCGCGATGCGGGCGGTACTTGCTCGACGATGCCGCGCCGCGCATGCTTCCCTTCGATGCGCGCGGCATGGCGGAAGGCGGCGGCGCGCTCAGCAACTTCGGCGGCCGATTAACCGCGCTGTGCTGTTTGGCGCAAACGCAGACCGAAATTGATTTTGATGCAACGCAAACCATCGCGCGCATGATGAACCAGCATCTCGACAATTTAACCGCGGCGAAAACCTTGTGCGCGGATGCGCGGCACGGTGTCAGCGGTTTGCTGTGCCGCTTCCCCGACTTGGCGCGGTTGTTCGCCGCCGACACCGTGGCCGCATGGCTTGCGCGCATCTTGAACGCGGTTGAATCCAATGCGTTGCAACTCAGCCCGCCGCAAACCGATGCTTATCGGAAATACGCCGATGCGTTGTCGCCGGCGCATGACATGAAAAACCTCGACCGCATGATGCGTACGCATTGGCCCAAGTTAATAACGCATGCCGGCTACCGCAAACTGCAACGGTTTATTGCCGACCACGGCGCGGTAAAATCCGCATCGACCGTTGATACACCGTCGCCGCAACCCTTGCGCGATTTGTGCTGTGAGACGCTGCTCGACCGCGCCTATCATTTTCTCTCCGCCGGCCGCGACGGTGACTCGCGCGCGCAATTCCAACGCCATCTCGCCGAACTCATCGCGCGCCGGCGCATATCCGGTCGGTGGTTTCCGGACCAATGGGCCGACGATGCTTTTCTGCCCGGCGCGATTCACGGCCAGGCCGACATCGGCTTGCTGCTGCTGAGCGCGGCGCGCGGCGAAAACCTGAATCCGTTTCGCATGCCGGCGCCGGCCGCGGCCGGCGACCACGCGACTCAACATCGACCGAACGGCGACTAACAGGAGAGCGAATCATGTTCAAGAAAACCCACTTGGCGGCCGCGGCCGTGAGTTGTTTGTTAATCGGCTCGCTGGTCATCAGCGTGGCAAACGAGACGCCGCGCATCATGGTGCTGCACAGTTATTCCACCAGTTATGTGTGGACCAACTTGGTGAATCAGAGTTTGAAAAGCGCGTACGAAAAATCCAAGTTCGATGTGCAGATTAGATACTTCTACATGAACACCCGCGACTTGGAGTACCGCGAAAACGCGCCGGCCATCGAGAAAAACTTCGTCGACACCGTGCGCGCCTTCAAGCCGCGCGTCATCATCGCCGTGGACGACGCCGCGCAGCGCATCATCTCCCGCCATTACTTGAACCATCCGGACATCGACATCGTGTTCGCCGGTGTCAACTACTCGGTGGAGGACTACGACTACGCGCAAGCCGACAACATCACCGGCATCTTCGAGCATAAACCGGTCACGGCGTTGAAAAAAATCATCGACCAACTGGACCAATTTCAGGAGGCGGACGCGGCGCAAACATCCGCGCGGTCCGCATCATCCATCGCGTTCTTCGCCGACGACTCCACCTCCAGTCACAACAACGCCGCGTTCTTGTCCAAACAAGACTGGGGCGATATCGACTACCGCGGCGCGCGGCATGTCGACACCTTCGACGCCTGGCAACAACTCATCATCGACGAGTCCGGCGACTACGATTACATCTTGGTGTCCGGCTACCGTCAGTTGCTGGACCGCGGCGGCGTGCGGGTCGACTCCGAGCGCGTCGCCAACTGGACGCAAGTCAACAGCCGCGCCGCGCTCATCGGCATGAATGTGTTCAACTCCGAAGACGGCGTGCTGCTGTCGGTCGGCGTGTCGCCGCATGAACAAGGCGCGCTGGCATACCGCATGGCGCTCGGCATCATCCGCGGCGATGCGCCGGCCGACATGCCGTACCGTGAGCCGCAACGGTACATCATCGCGCTCAGCGAAAACGCGTTGTTCGACCCGGAGGTGAAGCAGGCGTATAAAACCGCGCTGCTGGAGCGCGCGTCCATGGGCGTTGATGCCGCGCAATAAATGTTGAATGATGAACGCCCTTGACGCGATTGCCGGGCGCGCATCGGTGCGCGCGTTCACCGCCAAAAAAGTCGCGCCTGAACTGACCGAAAAAATCCTCCGCATCGCCACCGCCGCGCCGACCGGCGGCAACATGCAACCGTGGCAAGTGGCGGTGGTGCGCGGCGAATCCAAGCGCAGACTGTCCGCGGCCTACATCGACGCCGCGGAAAAAATGCAGCCGCCGCAACCGGACATTCCCTACTATCCGGAACCGATGCCGGCCAAATACAACCTGCGCCGCCACATCATGAGCACGCGCATCTACCGCGCGCGCGGCATTAAGTTCGACCGCGACGGCATCGACTGGCCCGCGGTCATTGATTTGTTGAAACAAAACTATTACTTCTTCGGCGCCGACACCGGTTTGTTGTTCTTCATCGAACGCGACTTGGCGGCCGGCTCGCTGCTGGACATCGGCATGTTCATGCAGAACATCATGCTGGCGGCCGGCGCGCATGGTTTGGCGACTTGCTCGCAGGCCTCATGGGGAAACTACCCGCACCTCGCCCGCGCCGCGCTCGGCATCGAAGACGACTGGCGTTTGATTTGCGGCATGTCGCTCGGCTACCCCGACCCCGGTGAAAAAACCGTACCCCGCCTGCGCGAACAACCATCGCAGTTTGTGCGGTGGTATGCATAAACCATAACCGCGCCGCAATGATGTGAAAGCGCATCGCCGATTCTATGGTCCGGAATGACGGCCAAGGCCGGGCGATTGACCCCGCAAATAGGGTAACATCGCCGCGACCAATTCCCACCGGAGGACACAGCACATGAAACCGAAAAACCTGTTGCCGGCGCTGCTGGCGTTAGGGCTTGTCGCGGGCGCGCAGGGCGCGGTACCGGAATCCGACGAGCCGATTAAATTAGCGCTCAACGAATGGACCGGCCAGCACATCACCACCCGGGTGGCCGGCGAAATTCTCAAGCGGATGGGATACACCGTCGAATATGTGACCGCCGGCTACTACCCGCAGATGCAGGCGCTGGAGGACAACACCATCTCGGCCACGCTGGAGATTTGGAGTTCCAACATCGGCGAGCACTACGACAAGGCGCTGGCGTCCGGCAATGTGGTGGAACTCGGCGACTTAGGGCTGCAGCCGGTGGAGACCTGGCTCTACAACCGCGCCGCCGCGCGCGACTGCCCGGGGCTGCCGGATTACCGCGCCTTGAACGACTGCGCGCAGGTTTTCGCCAACGCCGAGACCTTTCCCAAGGGCCGGCTGGTGGACTACCCGGCCGACTGGGGCACCAGCAATGTCGACCGATTGAAAGCGTTCAACTTGAACTACACCTCGGTGCCGGCCGGCAGCGAGGGCGCGCTGATTGCCGAGATTCAAGGCGCGGAGACCAAAGGCGAGCCGCTGCTGGTGATGTTCTGGTCGCCGCATTGGGTGCATGCGGTGGCGGATTTAACGCCGGTGAGTTTGCCGCCGTTTGAGGCCGGCTGTCACGACGACCCGGCCGTCGGCGTGAATCCGAACGCGACTTGGGATTGCGACTGGGCGCGCGGCTACATCAAGAAAATGGCGTGGGCCGGGCTGGCCGGCCAGTGGCCGGCGGCGTCCAAGTTGTTGACCGCTTACCAGTTGCGCAACGCCGACCAGATTCCGATGATGAACGCCATCGACCAAGAGGGCGGCAAGTTGGAGGAGGTGGTGGACGCGTGGCTGGACGCCAACCGGGCGATTTGGCAACCGTGGGTGGACGCGGCGATGCGGTGAGGATGCGGAGTTGCGGCGGGGGCGGGGCCGCGCCGCTGGGGCCGATGAACGCGCCGGTCAAAATCGCCTGCCGCCATGTGTGGAAGGTGTATGGCGATGACCCGTCGCGGTTTTTCCGTGACGGTGACGGTGGCGGCGGCGGCAACAACCGCGACGACGGTGGCGGCGACAACCGCGGCCGCAACGCCGGCGATGTCCCCGACAACCGCGCGTTGTGGGAGGAATTTGAGGCCGCGGGCCACATCGGCGCGGCTTGCAATGTCAGTTTCGAAGTGTTCACCGGCGAGATTTTCGTCATCATGGGCTTGTCCGGCTCCGGCAAGTCCACGGTGGTCAGATGCCTATCGCGCCTCATCGAGCCGACCGCGGGCCAGGTGTTGGTCGACGGCGAAGACCTGCTGCGACTCGGCGCGCGCGAACTCATCGAATTCCGCCGCCACAAGATGGGCATGGTGTTCCAGAACTTCGGCCTCCTGCCGCATTTGAGCGTTCTCGACAACATCGCGTTCCCGCTGAAAGTGCAGAACATCGGCCGGCCGCAGCGCGAGGCGCGCGCGCGGGAAGTCATCGAATTGGTCGGCTTGCAGGGCCGCGAAGACAGTTTCCCGCGCCAACTCTCCGGCGGCCAGCAGCAGCGCGTCGGCATCGCCCGCAGTCTGGCGGTGGAGCCGGACATGTGGTTTTTGGACGAGCCGTTCAGCGCCTTGGACCCGCTGATTCGCCGCCAGATGCAGGACGAATTCCTGCGCCTGCAAAAACGCCTGCACAAAACCATCGTATTCATCACCCACGACTTTCTCGAAGCGCTGCGCTTGGCCGACCGCATCGCGATTATGAAGGACGGGGAAATCGCGCAAGTCGGCGCGGCCGCGGAGTTGGTCTTGAATCCGGCCGACGAATATGTCGCGGAATTCACCCGCGAAGTGCCGCGCGCGCGGATTATCACGGCCGGCGACATTGCGACGGTGGCGACGGTCGATGCTGCGGCGACGCTCGACGGTGTTGGCGACTCCGGTGACGGTGACTCCACCGTCACCGATGCGCGCATCGACGCCGCCGCCACGCTGGAGCAACTCATGGCGCGGTTAGCCGACCATCCGGGCGGCGTCACCGTGCAGCGCGGCGGCGAGACCGTCGGCCGCGTCACCGCGGTCCAATTAATTAAGGCGTTGGCGGCGCGCGATTGATGCGCGGTGACGGTGCGCGCGATGGTGACGGTGAAATCGATGGTGACAGTGGACTTGGCCGCCCCCGCTCAACAGACTGCGGGGGTGACGGATTGATGAAACCCGCCGACCGTCGCCGCCTCGCCGCTTGGCTCGCGGTCATCACCGTCGCCGCGGTTTGCATCGCGCTGCGCGGGCGCGCGCCGTGGCTGCTGGACCTGCCGCCGGCGTTTGTCGTCCCGGTCGCCGACTGGTTCAACGCGTTTATGGTCTGGTTCATCGGCGCGTTCAAGTGGCTGTTCCGCGCCGCCAACTGGTTGTTAGGGTGGCCGCTGGCCGGCGCGCAGGCGTTGCTGCAGTGGTTGCCGTGGCCGGCCACCATGGCCGCGTTTTGCGCGCTGGCGTTCGCCGCCTCCGGCTGGAAACTGGCGCTGTTCGCCGCCGCGGCGCTGTTCTACATGGCGCTCACCGGCCACTGGTCGCCAAGCATGAACACCTTGGGCAGCGTGCTGGTCTCCATTCCGCTGGCGTTAGCGGCCGGCTTCGCGCTCGGCGTGGCCGCGCACCGCTCAAAGCGCGTCGACCGCGTGGTGCAGCCGCTGCTGGACTTAATGCAGACGGTGCCGACCTTCGCGTATCTCATTCCGATTTTGTTGCTGTTCGGCTTCGGCCCCGTGGTCGGCGTGGTGGCGAGCGCGATTTACGCCTGCCCGCCGATGGTGCGCAACACCCTGCTCGGCTTGCGCCGGGTGCCGCGCGAGGCGCTGGAATCGGGCCTGATTTGCGGCGCGACCGGGCCGCAATTATTCTGGTGGGTGCAGGCGCCGAGCGCGCTGCCGGCGCTCATGGTCGGCGTCAACCAAACCACCATGGCCGCGCTCAGCATGGTGATTATCGCCGCCATCATCGGCGGCTCCGCGGACATCGGCTGGGAAGTGCTGAGCACCATGCGCAAGGCGCAGTTCGGCCAGAGTCTGCTTGCCGGCATCGTCATCGCGCTGATTGCGATGCTGTTGGACCGCATTAGTTGGGGATTCGCCGACCGGGCCGGACGCGGCGCAGCCGCGGCCGGCCGGTCACGCAACCATGGCCGTGGTGGCCGTGGTGGCCGCGGCCACGGCCGCCACGGCCGGCTGAAACCATGGCTGCTCACGCTCATCGCGCTCGCCATTTTTGCCGGCGCAACCGCGTTCATCCCCGCGGCGCGCGTCTACCCCGAGGCGTGGGTGTTCTACCCCGCCGACGCCATCAACGCGGCCCTGCGTTTCGTCACCGCCAACTACTCCGCGGCCACCGACGCGGTCAAACACGCGGCGTTGTTCTACTACCTCCTGCCGCTGAAAATCGGCTTGAGCCAAGCGGTCACGCCGTTTTCATGGGGAGTTGCGTTGACGCCGGGGTTGGTGTGGGGCTATGCGGCCGCGGTCGGCGTCATCGCCTGGCGATTGTTCGCGTGGCGCGGCTGGCGGCCGGCCGTGGCTGCGGTGGTCGGCGGCGGCGTGTTGTATTTCGGCGTCACCGGCCTGCCGTGGCCGCCGTTCATTTTGGCGAGTACGCTGCTGGCGTGGCAAGTCGGCGGGCGGCGCGTGGCGCTGTTGTCGGCCGGCGGCTGGGCTTTCATGCTGCTCACCGGCGTGTGGGCGCAGGCTATGCTGTCGGTGTATTTGTGCGCGGCCGCGGTGCTGGTGTGCGCGCTCGGCGGCGGCGCGTTGGGCGTGTGGGCGAGCGCCAACCGCCGCGTCTCCAACTTCCTGCGCCCCATCAACGACACGCTGCAGAGCATGCCGCTGTTCGTCATTTTGATTCCGTTTTTGATGTTCTTCCAAATCGGCGAATTCACCTCGTTCCTCGCCATCATCGCGTACGCCATCGTCCCCACCATCAGATACACCGAACACGGTCTGCGCCATGTGCCGGCCGCCAGCGTCGAGGCCGCCATCGCCATGGGATGCACGCGCCGGCAATTATTATGGGAGGTGAAAATGCCGCTGGCGCTGCCGGAAATCATGTTGGGCGTCAACCAAACCGTGCTGTTCGCGCTGGCGATGTTGGTCATCACCGCCTTGGTCGGCAGCCGCGGCTTGGGGCAGTCGGTGTATATCGCCTTAAGCAACGCTGACCCCGGCCTCGGCCTGGTCGCCGGCCTCGGCATCGCCCTCATCGCCATCATCGCCGACCGCATCATCCAAGCCTGGAGCGCGCGCCGAAAATCCACGCTGGGAATTGCGTGAGCGCCGGCAACGATGAACCGCTGACTTGTGCGGGTTAATCGGTTAATCTACCGCTTCCGTGGTTTTGTTGTCGGCGCCGGTTTCCGCATCTGTATGGCTGATTACTTGATTGCTCCTTCGATTCTGGCCGCCGATTTGGCGCGGCTGGGGGAGGAGGTCGACCGGGCGCTGCGGGCGGGGGCGGATATGGTGCATTTTGATGTGATGGACAACCATTATGTGCCGAACCTGACGCTGGGGCCGCTGGTGTGCGAGGCGCTGCGCAACTACGGCGTGACCGCGCCCATCGACGCGCATTTGATGGTCAAGCCGGTCGACCGCATCATCCCCGACTTCGCGGCCGCGGGCGCGAGTTACATCACTTTCCACCCGGAGGCCTCGGAGCATATCGACCGTTCGCTGGAATTGATTCTCGGTTGCGACTGCCGCGCCGGCCTGGTGTTCAACCCGGCCACGCCGCTCACGCTGCTGGAACATGTCATCGACAAAGTGGACATGGTGCTGCTGATGTCGGTCAACCCCGGCTTCGGCGGGCAAAGGTTCATCCCCGCGACGCTCGGCAAGTTGGCGGCGGCGCGGCGAATCATCGACGCCAGCGGGCGCGCGATTCGCCTGGAAATCGACGGCGGCGTGAATCTCGACAACATCGCCGCCATCGCGCGCGCGGGGGCCGACACTTTTGTCGCGGGCAGCGCGATTTTCGGCGCGGGCAAGGGCGCGGACCCGAACCGCTACGACAGCGTGATTGCGGCGATGCGCGCGGCGTTGGCGACGGTGGCGGTGGGCGGTGGCGGCGACGGTGACGGTAACGGTGCCGGCGATGGTAACGGTAACGGTGAAAGCGACGGTGCCGGCGGCGACGGTGCCGGTGACGGTGACGGTGAAAGCGACGGTGCCGGCGCGCGCTGAATCCGCTGTGTTATTTCCGCTGCGTTGCCGTCGCTCCCCGCCGCCAAATCGCCAACCCGCCCACCGTCCACCCGCGCCCCGCCAGCAATTCCCCGCCCGCATGCGCGCCCGCTCCGCCCGCGGCACCGCCGCCGACCGTGCCGACCGCCCGGTCGCGGCGGTGGCGATGTTGGTGATTTCGACGCTGTTCTTCGCCTCGCAAGACGCGCTGACCAAACACTTGGTGCAGACCCTGGCGGTGCCGCAAATCGTGGCGGTGCGGTTTTTCTTCTTCGCGCTGTTCGCGCTCATCTACGCGCAGCGGCAGATTGAGCGTAAAAACCGCGGCGGCGGTGGCATCGATGAAAAAACCGGCGACGGCGACCGTAACGAAATCAGCGACCGCGGCAATGAAAAAACCCGCGCCCGCGGCAAAATCGCCAACACCCTCCTCCGACTCAAATCCGCCTTCGCCACCCGCCAGCCCGGCTTGCAGATTCTCCGAAGTCTACTCATCGGCGGCGAAATCATGGTGTTCGCGTACGCGATTCGCTTCTTGGGCCTGGCGGAAATGCACGCCATCATGGCTTGCTTCCCGCTCATCGCCACCGCGTTGTCGGTGCCGCTCTTGCGCGAGTCGGTCGGCTGGCGGCGGTGGCTGGCGGTGTGTTTCGGCTTCATCGGCACGCTGATTATTCTGCGCCCCGGCAGCGCGGTGTTCCAGCCGATTATGGCGGTGGCGCTGACTTCGGCGCTGATGTTCGCGCTGTATAATGTGCTCACGCGCAAGGCCGCGGCGCAGGATTCGGCCGAAACTTCGCTGCTGTATGTCGGCGTGGTCGGCTTCGCCGGGGCCGCGCTTCTCGCGCCGTTTTACTGGCAGCCGGTCGGCGCGACCGAGGCCGCGTGGCTGTTAGTCATCAGCGCCACTTCGATTATCGGCCACCTCCTTCTCATCAAAGCGCTGGCGCTGGCGCCGGCCGTGATTCTGCAGCCGTTTCACTACTTCACGCTGGTGTGGGCGGCGCTCATCGCGTTTTTGGTGTATGGCGAGGTGCTGTCGCCGGCCACGCTGCTCGGCGCCGCCATCGTGGTCGGCAGCGGCGTGTTCATCGCCCGCCGCGAATACCAACTCATGCGCCGCGCGCGCGCCGACAATTGGTGGTTGCGGTTATAATCGCGGCGCGCCGGCAACGCGCGGCGATTTCCCGGAGTTCAGACCATGCAATCTCAACCGTTCCGCACCAACGCGCTGTACTACGGCGACTGCCTGGAGGTGATGCGGGAGTGGGATGGGCAGAGCGTGGATTTGATTTATCTCGACCCGCCGTTTAATTCCAAGGCGAACTACAACATCATCTTCGGCAACAAGGCGCGCGGCCCGGAAGATGCTGACCTGGCGCAGATGACGGCCTTCGCCGACACTTGGTATTGGGACGAAAACGCGCAAGCGCGGGTGGATAATATCAAGCGGGCGGTGGCGCATCCGGCGCACCGCGCGATGGATGCGTTAAGCCGCATCTGGCCGGACGGCAGCGGCATGCTGTCGTATCTTTCGTATATGGCTGAGCGCGTCGCCGAGATGCCGCGATTGTTGAGGAACACCGGCAGCATTTATTTGCACTGCGACCCGACCGCCAGTCATTATCTTAAACTCATCATGGATGAAGTGTTCGGCGCGAAAAACTTTCGCAATGAAGTTGTGTGGTGTTACCGCACCGGCGGCGCCGGCACAAAGCGCTGGGCGACCAAGCACGACATTCTTTTGATGTACGCCAAAGACGCGCGGCTGTACCGGCATAATGTTGAGAAGACGCGCTCGACTATCGACCAACCGGCGGAAGACATCGAGCGTTCGTACATTAAAAACGCGCTCGCATCGGGCCTCGAAGAAGGAATTAAATGGTGGGAATACATGAGCGGCCGCGACAAGATGCGAATTTACCGGGATGATAATTCGGGCGCGTATTTTACGCTGGTGAACGCGCGCGACTGGTGGGTTGATTTGAACGCGGTTGGCCGTTACTCGCAAGAACGTCTCGGCTACCCCACGCAAAAACCGCTGGCGTTGCTGGAGCGAATTATTCAGGCGAGCAGCAACCAAGGCGATGTCGTGCTGGACCCGTTCTGCGGCTGCGGCACCACCATTCACGCCGCGCATAACTTGAAGCGCAAGTGGCTCGGCATCGACATTTCCACCTACGCCATCGAAGTGATTCGGCGCGAGCGGATGCGCGACTTGCGCATTCGTTTGGAGGGGGTGCCGAAAGACTTGCGCGCCGCCAAACACTTCGCCGCCAACAATCCGTTTGATTTTGAGAAGTGGGCGGTGACGCGGCTGGAAGGCTTCGCGCCCAACACCGTGCAGCGCGGCGATTCCGGCATCGACGGTCGGGCGAAAATCTTCGCGCTCGAAGACGCGCTGGCGATTGCGCAGGTGAAGGGCGGCAAGCCGACGGTGGACCAATTGAAGGCTTTTGTTTCCACGCTGCAGGGCGGGAACTTCGCGTTGGGAATTTTTATCACGCTGGAGAAGTTTGACACGCCGACGGTGAAGCAATGGGTCGGCAAGGCCGGCAAACTGGAAATCGGCCACAGCAAATTCGACCGTCTGGTGATGTGGTCGCTGGACGAATATTTCCAAAACCTCCACCCGAAACTGCCGGCCATGGCGCATCCGCGCACCGGCCAGGCGCTGCAGGGCGAACTGCCGTCGGATGCGTAACCGGCGCGCGCATTGCCGCGGCCATGCGCCGGCACAATGCGCGCGCACCGCCGCGGCGTTTTCGTTATGACCTCCCCAACGCCCCTTGACGCCTACCTACGGCGGCATCCGAACACGCGTTATGTCGACGCGCTGCTGTGCGATTTGTCGGCCGTGATGCGCGGCAAGCGTTACCCCATCGGCGCGGCCGCGCAGATTTTCCAAGGCGGTGTGAATCTGCCCGGCTCGACTTGCATGTTGGCGGTGACCGGCGACAGCCTCGACCCCAAAGGCTTGGGCTTCTCGGACGGCGACCCGGACGCCACCGGCGTACCGTTGCCCGGCAGCCTCGCGCCGTCGCCATGGGCCGGGCAGCCGACCGCGCAAGTACTGCTCACGCTGCGCGACGCCGGCGGCGCGCCGTATTACTACGAACCGCGCAATGTGTTGGCGCGGACGCTGGCGCGGTTTGAGGAGCAACACTTGCGCCCGGTGGCGGCGTTTGAGTTGGAGTTTTATTTGGTTGACCCGCTGCACTTGCGCGGCCGAAGGTTGCGTCCGCCGCGCGGGCCGCTCAGCGGTACGCGCGACGCCGCCACCCAGGTGTACAGCCTCGCGCGCGTGGAGGACTTCGGCGAATTCCTGCATGCAGTCGCCGCCGCCTGCGCGCAGCAGGGCATCGCTTGCGGCCCGATGTCGGCGGAATACGCGCCGGGCCAGTTTGAAATCAACTTAAGCCACGGCGAACCGTTGCGAGTTGCTGACCAGTGCGTGCTGTTTCGTCACGCGGTGCAAAGCGTGGCGCGCCGGCACAACTTGTGCGCGACTTTTATGGCGAAGCCGTATCCGGGCCGGGCCGGCAGCGGATTGCACTTGCACATCAGTTTGCTGAACGACAAGGGGGAAAATGTGTTTGCGGGCGGCGACGGTGACTCCGGCGACGGTAACCGCGGTGGCGACCATGACGGTGATGACGCCGGTGACGGTAACCGTAGCCGCGACGGTAACCATGTCGACGGTAAAACCGACGGTGACGGTGACTACGGTGACGGTAACCGCGGCCGCGTTCCCGCTGACCACCCCACCCCCTCCCCGTCGTTACTCCACGCCATCGGCGGGATGAAATCGGCGCAGGCGGAATCGATGGCGGTGTTCGCGCCCAACCGCAATTCCCGCGCCCGCCTGAAGCCCGACCAGTATGTGCCGGTGCGCGTCAACTGGGGTTTCGACAACCGCTCGGTGGCGATGCGCGTGCCGAAATGCAAAGACCGCGCGGGCCGCGACTTGCGCATCGAACACCGCGTGGCCGGCGCCGATGCGAATCCATACTTGGCGTTGGCGGCGGCGTTGGCCGGCATGCACCACGGCCTGCAGAATCAAATCGACCCCGGCCGGCCGGCGCATGGCGACGCCGGCGCGCAAGTCGCCCCCGGCCTGCCGCGCGACTTGGAATCTGCGCTGGACGCCTGCCGGCGCGGCCGCATCCTGCGCGCCTATTTCGGCGCGCAATACATCGACGCCTACTGCGCCTGCAAGTTGGCAGAATACCGCGCCCTCATCGACAGCGGCGCTGCCGATGCCGCGTGGTATTTATAATCGGCGGCCAATCATCAACCGCAACCGGAGAATCCCATGCCTCGCGACCCGCGTTATGACATTTTGTTTGAGCCGGTGGCCATCGGGCCGGTGACCGCGCGCAACCGGTTTTATCAAGTGCCGCATTGCAACGGCATGGGGCATGTTTATCCGCATGGCGAGGCGGCGCAGCGCGGCATCAAGGCCGAGGGCGGCTGGGGCGTGGTGTCGACGCAGGAGGTGGAAATCCACCCCAGTTCGGAATGGTCGCCGTATATCGAGGGACGGTTGTGGGACGACGCCGACGCCGGTCGCTTGCGATTGATGGCCGATGCGGTGCATGCGCACGGTTCGCTGGCCGCGATTGAAATCACCCATAACGGCCACGCCTCGGCGAACCTTTACAGCCGCCTGCCGGCCATGGGCGTCTCAAGAATGATGATGGACAGTCATGAGCCGGCGCAGGCGTTTGCGATGTCCAAGCGCGACATCGCCGATGTCCGCAGGTGGCATCGCCAAGCGGCGTTGCGCGCGCGCGCCGTCGGCTTCGACATCGTGTATGTGTATGCGGGCCATGACTTGGCGCTGGCGTTTCATTTCATCACCCGCCGGCGCAACCGTCGCGGCGACGAATACGGCGGCAGTTTGGAAAACCGCGTACGATTCGTGCGCGAGTTGCTGGAAGACACCAAGGACGCGGTCGGCGACCGGTGCGCGGTGGCGTTGCGCTTTGCGGTCGATGAACTGGCCGGCGATGCCGGCATTCAAGCCGCGCATGAAGGGCGCGAGGTGGTGGAGATGTTGGCCGAGGCGCCGGACTTGTGGGATGTGAATATCAGCGACTGGTCGAACGATTCCATGAGTGCGCGTTTTGCCGAAGAAGGATTTCAGGAGCCGTATACCGCGTTCGTCAAGCGCGTGACGAATAAGCCGGTGGTCGGCGTCGGACGGTTCACTTCGCCGGATGCGATGGTGTCGCAAATCAAACGCGGCGTTCTCGACTTCATCGGCGCGGCGCGGCCGTCGATTGCCGACCCGTTTTTGCCGGCCAAAATCGACGCCGGGCGCGCGGACGACATCCGCGAATGCATCGGCTGCAACATCTGCGTGTCCGGCGACATGACGGTGCGCCCGATTCGCTGCACGCAAAACCCGACTATGGGCGAGGAATACCGGCGCGGCTGGCACCCGGAAAAAATCGCGCCGGTGGTTTTGGCTGCGGCTGAATCGGCGGCCGAATCGGCGACCGGCGTCGCGGGTAAATCCGCGGGTAAATCGACTGGCAACTCCGTGACAACAGCCGCGGGCAAATCCGCGGCCGACTCCGCGCCGGCGGTGTTAATCATCGGCGGCGGCCCGGCCGGTTTGGAAGCGGCCATGGCGTTGGGTCAGCGCGGTTGCCGGGTAACCCTGGCCGAAGCCGGCGCGCAACTCGGCGGACGGGTGTTGCGCGAGTCGCGGTTGCCGGGCCTCGCCACCTGGAAGCGCGTGGCCGACTACCGCCTCGCGCAACTCGGCAAACTGCCGGCGGTGCAGGCGTTCACCGAGAGTCGCTTGGACGCCGCGCAAGTCGCGGAGTTCGCGCGCGAGTTGGGCGCCGCGCATGTGGTCATCGCCACCGGCGCGGCCTGGGCGCGCGACGGCACCGGCCGCGCGCACCGTGAGCCGATTCCAATGCACGATGGCGCGCGCATCATCAGCCCGGACGATGTGATGGACGGCGGCGACGGTGAAAATGAAAACCCCGCGCGCGGCCGCGTGGTGATTTACGATGACGACCACTACTACATGGCGAATGTTCTCGCGGAAAAGTTGGTTGCCGCGCCGGGCGTCGACTCGGTCGAGTTGGTCACCCCGGCCGCCGATGTCGCGGCGTGGACGCACAACACGCTGGAGCAACCGCGCATCGAAAAACGGTTGCACGATTTGGGAATCACCGTCATCGAAAAACACCGCCTGCAGCGCATCGCGGAAAGCCAAGTCGAGTTGCAGCATGTCAGCAGCGAAAAATCGCGCGCCCTCGCCGCCGACACCGTGCTCATGGTCACCGCCCGCCAACCGCGCGATGAATTATATTTGCAACTGAACGCCGGCGACGGCCCGGGCGATAACGGAGCCGCGGCCCGCGATTCAACGGCGACGGTCAGTGATGAAACCGCGGCCCGCGATTCAACGGCGACGGTCATCGATTCAACAGCGACAGTCGGCGACTCTTTATCCGCAGCCGGCGTGAGTTCGCTTATACGCATCGGCGACTGCCTGGCCCCCGCCACCATCGCGGCCGCGGTCTACGACGGCCACCGCTACGCCCGCGAATTCGGCGCACCCCCCGACCGCGACGCCCCGCCGTTCAAACGCGAATATGTCGAGATTTGAAGCGTCGCTGCGCCGCGGTTATTCCGCCGGTTTGACCCACACCGCGGTGTCGTGGAAGGCGGCGCCGCCGTTGGGGGCGGTGGGGGCCGCGTCGATGAGGAGGTTGATGCCGATGTTTTCGGGGAAGGCGCGGGCCGGCCAGATGCCTTCGACCACCACGGTGTCGGGCTGGATGTTGGCGGCGTATTGGGCGGCGAGGGTGACCCGGCCGCGGCGGTTGCCGACCATGGCCGGGCCGCCGTTGACGACGCCGAAGCGGCGGGCTGCGGCCGGGTGGATTTGCAGTTGCGGGCGTTTTTCGCGGCGCACCGACGACGGCGACTGGTTGAAGGTGCTGTTGAGATAACCGCGCGACGGCGCCGCCACCAAGCGCAGCGGATGTTCATCGGTCGGGTTGTCGATGACATCCCAGTGGTCGGGCAGCGCGGGCATGCCGTGCGCGTACGGTCCGATGGCGGCCCAGTCCGGGGCGAAGCGGAATTTTTTGTCGGGCCAGCCGAAGCCGTCGAGGAAATGCGCCGCTTCAAACGCCGGCGCGCAGTCGGTGAAATGCCCGCGGGTGAATTGCGCGCGCGGCGGGTAACCGGAACGGGCCAAGGTTTGGTCGACTAATTGCAACGCGCTTAAGTTGAAACCGGCGAAACGGTTGTCACCGTTGCCGGCAGCGCGGCCGGCACCGTCACCGTCACCGTCACCATCACCGTCACCATCACCGTCGCCGACCCCCAACCGTTTCGCCAACGCGCAAATCACTTCATGGTTGGAGCGGCATTCGCCCGGCGCATCGACGACTTTCTCGCCGACTTGCAAAAACGTGTGGCCATAACTTCGATACAAATCATCGTGCTCAACGAACATGGTGGCCGGCAGAATTACATCCGCCGCGGCCGCGGTCTCGGTCATAAACTGCTCATGCACGCACACGAATAAATCTTCGCGCGCAAAACCGCGCCGCACCGCGCCCAAGTCCGGCGCGACCAACATCGGGTTGGTGTTTTGAATCAGCATGGCTTTGACCGGCGGCCCGCCATGCAGCGCGGCCGCGTCGCCGCACAACGCCGGGCCGATGAGCGACATGTCCAACTCGCGCGCGCCGCCGTCACTGTTACCGTCACCGTTACCGTCGCCGCCCGCCGGCCCCTGAATCAACGACTCATCCATGCGAAACGAATCCGAAGTCGCCAGCAGCGCGCCGCCGCCGCGGTGTTTCCACGCGCCGGTCACCACCGGCAGGCACGACACCGCATGCACATTGACCGCGCCGTTGCGACTGCGCGAGAAACCGATGCCGAGTCGGATGTAACTCTTTTGCGTGGCGCCGTAAACGGCCGCGAAAGTTTCGATGTCCGCGGCCGCGATGCCGGTGATGTCGGCGGCCCAGGCCGGCCCGCGCGATTGCAAGTGACGCTCCAAGCGCGCCGGGTGGTCGCTGTATGCGGCGAGATAGTCGCGGTCGGCGTGGCCGTCGCGGAACAAGCAGTGCATCACCGCGCATGCCAATGCGCCGTCGCTGCCGGGCCGCGGCGCGAGATGCCAGTCCGCGACTTTGGCGGTGGCGTTGCGGTATGGGTCGATGACAACCAACTTGGCGCCGCGTTTGCGCGCGCGGCTGATGTGGTGCATCACATTGATTTGCGTGGCCGCGGCGTTGCAACCCCACACCACGATTAAATCGCTGTCCGCCATCTCGCGCCCGTCGGCGCCGATGAGCGCGCCCGCGCCCGCGCCCCAGCCGTCGTAGGCGATTTGCACGCAGATGGTTTTTTTCATGCCGGAATAGTTAAGCGCGCGCGCCAAGCGAATGATGCCGTCGCGCTGCACCAAGCCCATGGTGCCGCCGTAGTAGTACGGCCACACCGACTCGGAGCCGAACGCGCGCGCGGCCGCGGTGAATTTCTCGCACACCAAGTCGAGCGCGGCGTCCCAAGTGACCGGTTCAAAATCCGCGGCCGCTGCGGCATCGCCGGCCGCGGACTTGCGCGCGCGCCGGCACAACGGCCGGGTCAGTCGCTGCGGATGATTCGCGCGCTCGGCGTACTTCGACACCTTGGCGCAGATGATGCCGTCGGTGTATGGGTTGTGCTTTGAGCCGCGCACTCGGCCGATGCGGCCATCCGCCAACCGTTCCACCTCCAGCGCGCACGCCGATGGGCAGTCGTGCGGGCAGACGCTGTTGTGCCAGGTGACGGTGTCGGTGGTGGCGATGCTGGCGGCGGTCATGACGGCGACTCCGCCATCATGGCATGCAGTTCGCGGTCGAGCGCGTCGAGAATGCGGTCGTATTTGAACGCGCCGACTTTTTCGCCGCGCCGTTTCAAGTTCACATAATTGGGCCCGCACCATAAACCTAAGTCGGCGTCGTCGGTCTCGCCGGGGCCGTTGACGCGGCAACCCATGACCGCGATGGTGATGGCGTGGTCGCGCGCATGTTGCGTGCGTTGTTTGACCGCCTGCGCCAAGTCGACGAACGATTGATTTTCCACCCGCGAGCAACTCGGGCAACTGATGAGGTTCAACTTGTCGGGGTTGAATTTAACCACGCTGCGCACCCGCCCGGCGTTAATGTCATCGATGATGCGCCGCGCGGCTTCGATTTCCATGGATTTCTCTTCGTTGCGCACGGTCAACGACACGCGCACGGTGTCGCCGATGCCGCGGCTTAACAACTGCTCGAAAGCGATGCGGGTTTTTTCCACGCCCTCCGGCGGCATGCCGGCTTCGGTAACGCCGAGATGCTGCGGCACTTCCGGGCGCGCTTCGGCGAAACGCCGGCAGGCGTCGATGACTTTGTTGGGGTCCGAATCTTTCAGCGACACGCAATAGCGCGTGAAACCCAAGCGGTCGAGATGCGCGCTGTGCTGCAGCGCGCTGGTTACCATCGCGCCCACCGAATCATCGCCGTGACTTTCCGCCAAGGCCGGGTCCACCGAGCCGGCGTTGACGCCGATGCGCAGCGCGCAGTCATGTCGGACCGCCAACTCCGCCAAGTCCGCGACTTTGTCGCGCCATGAAAGCGCGCGTTGGTGGTGGTATAAATGACCGGGGTTGTATCGAATTTTATCGACATGCGCCGCCAACACTTTCGCCAAGCGGTAGTTTTCCTGCAAGTCGACGCTGACCACCGCGGCCGCCGCGTCTTCCGATTCGCGGCGCATGTGAATCAACGCATCGGCGTCTTTGTTGTTGTCCACCGCGACGCGAATGATGTCGGCCCCGGCCGCGCGCAATTGTTTTAACTGCGCCAACGTGGCCGCGGTGTCGGTGGTCGGCGTCGCGCACATGCTCTGCACGGCGATGCGCTCGCCGCCGCCAATGGCGAGGCCGCCGATGCGAATTGCGCGGGTCGGATTGCGTTGAATCATGGCGCTGTGCCGCCGCCATGCGCGCGTTGCGGCGGCGGGGATGGTCTCACTCGGTGAGCGCGCAACCATAACACAAATCGCCGCGCCGCCGCCAAATTTCCCCGCGCCGCCGCCCGAATATCGCTATACTTTCCCCATGTCCCCGCCCGCCATCCGCGCCTATCTTAAAGCCGTCGCCGAGCGCCACCGCCGCGGCAACGCCACCGAGCATACTTACCGTGGCGACTTGGAAATCTTGCTGCGCGCCATGCTGCCCGGCGTGGACATCACCAACGAACCGCGCCGCATCACCGACTGCGGCGCGCCGGATTATGTGCTGGCGCGCAACGCCATTCCGCTCGGCTATATCGAGGCCAAGGATGTCGACAAGTCATTGGACGACAAAGCATTCGGCGACCAGTTCAACCGCTATCTCCAATCGCTCGACAACTTAATCTTCACCAACTATTTGGAGTTTCGTTTCCACCGGGACGCTGAGACCAAACCGGTGGACACCGTCGCCATCGCCGAGTTGCGCGGCGGAAAAATCAAACCGTTGCCGGAGAATTTTGCGCGTCTCAAAAATCTCATCGCCGACTTCAGCGCATACCAGGGCCAGACCATCACCGCCGCGGATGACTTGGCAAAACGCATGGCCGACAAAGCGCGGCTGCTTGGGCAAGTGATTGCCGGGGCGTTGGCTGATGATGAGGAAAACGGCGGCGCGGACGGTGACGGCGAGTTGCAAAACCAACTGAAAGCGTTCCGGGAAATTCTGGACGCTGGCATCAAGCCGCCGCGGTTTGCCGGCATTTATGCGCAGACCATCGCGTACGGCATGTTCGTCGCGCGCCTGCATGACCCGACGCCCATGACTTTCACCCGTCATGAAGCGGCGAAACTCATTCCCGGCAGCAATCCGTTCTTGAAAAAGTTCTTCGGTTATATCGCCGACTATGATTTGGATGCGCGCATTCGCTGGCTCGTCGACGACTTGGCCGATATTTTCCGCGCCAC
Source organism: Gammaproteobacteria bacterium (assembly GCA_028817405.1). GTDB lineage: Bacteria > Pseudomonadota > Gammaproteobacteria > Arenicellales > Poriferihabitantaceae > JAHRAW01. Next base: position 23,603 of record JAPPPS010000121.1, on the reverse strand, counting down.
CGATGTGGGCGCGTTGATGAAAGACTTCGGCCGGTCGACGCAGCGCACCGACCCGTTCATTCATTTTTACGAAACCTTTCTCGGCCAGTACGATGGAAAGTTGCGCAAGAGTCGCGGCGTGTATTACACCCCGGCCCCGGCGGTGAATTTTATCGTGCGCGCGGTGGATGAGATTCTGAAGAAGGAATTCAAACTGTCCGGCGGACTGGGGGATACCGCAAAAACGATGGTGACGGTGGATGGCGCGGAAAAAGAGGTGCACAAGGTGCAGATTCTCGACCCCGGCACCGGCACCGGGACTTTTCTTGCCGACATCGTGCAGTTTATCCACGAAAGTTTTCGCGGCCAGCGGGGTGTGTGGCCCGATTATGTTCGGGATGATTTGCTGCCGCGTTTGAATGGTTTTGAAATTCTCATGGCGCCGTACGCGATGGCGCATGTGAAGTTGGAGATGATTTTGAAAGAGACTGGTTTCGACTTGGGCGGGCAACGGCTGCGGATTTTCCTCACGAACTCGCTGGAGAATCGCGAGGCCGAGACCCAGATGCGCGATATTCCGTTCGCCAACTGGCTGGTGCAGGAAGCGCGCGGCGCCGATGAAGTCAAGCGCAATGCGCCGGTGATGGTGGTGATGGGTAATCCGCCGTATGCGGTTAGCAGCAGCAACCGTGGACGGTGGATTCAGGATTTAATTGCGGATTACAAAGAAGGGCTCAACGAGAAAAAACTGAATCTGGACGATGACTATATCAAGTTCATTCGTTTCGGTGAGTACTTGGTCGACAAAACCGGTGAAGGCATCCTCGCATATATCTCCAACAACAGTTTTGTCGATGGCATCACCCACCGTCGCATGCGCGAGCGTTTGTTGGAAACCTTCGACCGCATTTATGTTCTTAATCTGCACGGTGACACGCGCAAGAAAGAACGCGCGCCGGACGGCTCAAAGGACCAGAATGTATTCGACATTATGCAGGGTGTTTCCATCAACATTTTTGTCAAGAGCAACAAAAAGAAAAATGGCGCTTTGGCCGAGGTGTTTTACCGTGACCTGTTCGGCGCGCGGCAGAGCAAGTATGAATTCTTGTGGAGCAACGCGCTCAGCAAGGTGAAGTTTCGCAAACTGAAACCGCGCGCGCCGCATTTTTTCTTCGTGCCGAAGGATTTTTCCGCGCAGGCGGAATATCAAAAAGGTTTCGCCGTCAACGCGCTGTTTGAAGAATACAATTCCGGCATACAAACCAAACGGGACCATCTGACCGTCGCCATGTCCACGGCGGAAATCGGCAAAGTCAGAAAAGACTTGGAACGGTTGGATGCGGAAGAAATCAGGGAGAAGTATCTCCTGCCGGATGACGGCCGCGACTGGAGAGTCGCATGGGCAAAACAGGATGTTCAGGAAGGCGGGCCGCGAACGGTTTCCATCCTGTACCGGCCGTTTGACGCCAGAAAAACCCTTTACACCGGGAGAACCAAGGGCTTTCTGGCTTATCCGCGGCACAAAACCATGCGCCACATGTTGGACGGTGAGAATCTCGCGCTCATCACGGTACGCCAAGTGCGACTGCAGAGCGCGCCCGCCTTTCAGCATGCGTTTATCACCAAAAGTATCTGCGAGGGTTGCGTAACCGGAGAGTGGGGATATGTTTTTCCGCTCTACCTCTACCCCGATGAGGAACAAACCCGCCTCGACGGTCAACCGTCGCGCAAGCCCAACCTCAACGCCGACATCGTTCAACAAATCGCCGGCAACATCGACATGACATTCACCCCGGAAAAAACCGCCGCCCGCAATGCTTTTGCGCCGGTGGATATTCTCGACTACATCTACGCCGTCCTCCACGGCCCAACCTACCGGGAGAAATTCCGCGAATTCCTGAAAATCGACTTCCCCCGCGTCCCCTATCCGCGCGACAAAAAACAATTCCGCGCCCTCGCCAAACTCGGCGCCGAGTTGCGCGCGTTGCATCTCATGGAAAGCGAAAAGTTAAACCGGTTAATCACCACCTACCCCGAACCCGGCGACAACACCGTCACCGCCGTCAAGTTCGACAACGGCAAAGTGTGGATTAACAAAACCCAACACTTCGCCCAAGCGCCGAAATCCGCTTGGGAGTTTTACATCGGCGGCTATCAACCGGCGCAAAAGTATCTCAAAGACCGCAAAAATCGCGCGCTGACTCCGGATGAAATCAACCGCTACCAAAAAATCATCGTCGCTCTGGTTGAGACCGCCAAAGTCATGAAAAAAATCGACGCGGTTGCATAACCGGAATAAAAAAACCGCCGCCCAACCAAATGCGCCGCCACGATGTGGAACGAATCAACGCGTTGCTGCAGCGCGGCGGCGCGGTTGCGGCCGGGCGCGTCCACCACTTCGCGCAAATCGATTCGACCAATACTTGGCTGATGAATCAAACGGACGCGCATGCGCGGGTGTGCATCGCCGAGTGGCAGTCGGCCGGGCGCGGGCGGCGCGGGCGCGCGTGGCGGACGCCGCGGTGCGGCGCGGTGCTGCTGTCCATCGGCTGGAATCTCGATGGCGCGGCCGGCGGCGCGGCCGGTCTGTCGCTGGTCTCCGGCTTGGCGGCGCTCGACGCGCTGCGCCGCTTGGGAGTCGATGCCATCGGCTTGAAATGGCCGAACGATATTCTGGCCGGCGGGCGCAAACTCGGCGGCATTTTGACCGAGTTGAACGACGCGCGTTGCGTCATCGGCATGGGCGTCAATGTCGCGCCGGCGGTGCCGGGGTCGTCGCCGGAGTCGTCGCCGGCCGCGGCCGATGAAACGCCGCGCACCGACCTGCATTCGCTCGGCTTTGGTGTCGACCGCGACCACCTCGCGGCCGAATTAATCCTCGCGCACTGCGATTACCTGCGGCGGTTCTGCGCGACCGGCCTGACGGCGTTTGTCGACCAATGGAACGCCGCGCATGCGTACCGCGGGCGGGCGGTGGCGGTGCGGTTGGGCGCGGAGTCGTTTCGCGGCATCGCGCGCGGCATCGACGCGGACGGCGCGCTGCTCATCGACGCGTGCGAACCCGGCGGCGCGCGCCGGCGCATTCTGTCCGGCGAAGCGCGGGTGCGACCGCTGGAGGCGGTCTCGCCATGAAACTGTTAATCGACGCCGGCAACCATCGACTGAAATGGGCGGTCACCCGCGCCGCCGGCCGCGACACCAACCGCGACTCCGCCCCCGACTCCGGCCTCGACATCGGCGATGCGGTCGCCATCGAGCGCAACTCGCCGGCGGAATTGCACGCCGCATTGACCGCGGCGTGGGCCGGGCTGGAGCCGGCCGCGGTGTGGGCATCGTGCGTGGCCGGGCCGGCGGTTGAGAAAATCATCGCCGCGGTCGCCGGCCGCGTTTGGAACTTGCAACCGGCGTTCATCGCATCGCCGGCGCGCCAAGCCGGCGTGGTCAATTCCTACCCGCAACCGGCGCGCTTGGGCGGCGATCGGTGGGCCGCGTTAGTGGGCGCGCGCCGCATGTTCCCGCGCCGCGCGGTCATCGTGGTCGACGCCGGCAGCGCGGTGACGGTGGACGCGCTGGACGCCGGCGGCGTGTTCCGCGGCGGCATCATCCTGCCCGGCGCGCGCGCCATGCGCGAGGCACTGCGCCGCCAAACCGCAAACCTCGGCGGCCCCGGTGACGACGGTGACAGTGACAGTGCTGGTGCCGGTGCCGGTGACGGTGCCGGCGAAAACGACTGCGCCGCGCCTGGCCCCGCTGCCGCTGATGTCGCCGATGCCACGGAAGTCGCCCCCACCGTCGCCGCAACCCTCGCCACCGCCCTCGCCACCGACACCCAAGCGGCGGTGGCCGGCGGCGCGTGGTTGGCGCTCGCCGGCGGAGTCGAGCGCGCGGTCGCGGCGCAACTGGCGGCGTTGCAAAGCGAATGCACCGTCATCGTCACCGGCGGCGACGCCGGCCGCCTCGCGCAGTTGCTGAGCGCCGGCGCGGAGTGCGCGCCGGACTTGGTGTTGCGCGGCCTGGCGGTCATCGCCGCGCAATCATCGTGACGCCGCCGTGATGAAGTGGCTCGCGGGCGCGCTGGTGGCGGCGAATGTCGTTCTTTATTTGTGGGCGGCCGGCGGTAGCGCGCCGCCGGGCGCGCCCGCGCCGGTCGCGGTGGCCGATGTCAACGCCGATGCGATGCGACTGGTGCATGAAATTCCGCCGGCCGCCGAGTCCGATGCGGCCGATGCGACGGTGGCGAGCGCCGACTCGGCCGGCGCTGCGCGCGTCGCCCAAGGCATCAACATCCAACCGTCCGGCCTCGATTCACAACCCGCCGCGCGCTCGTGCCACCGCATCGGCCCGTTCAAAGGCGGCGACGCTTGGGACGCGGCCGAGCGTTGGATGCGCGCGCAAGGTTTCGACTACCGGGCGGTTCGCAGCGCGCGCCGGGCCACCCAAGTGGTGCGGGTGTATCTCGGCCCGTTCGACTCGCGCGCGGCCGCGGCGCCGACGCTGGCGTGGCTGCAGGAAAGCGACTTGGAGCATTTTGTCGAGGCCGACTCGGCCGGCCGCAAAACCGTCATCTCGCTCGGCTACTTCACCCAAGCGGCGCTGGCGGAGAAATACATCGCGCACCTGCGCGCGCGCAACATCGCCGCGCGCGCCCGCCGCGACTACCGCGACATCGGGCCGCACGACTGGTTCGAAGCGACGGTCGCGACCGCGCGCCGCCGCGAACAACTGCGCGCGCGGCAGTGGGCCGAGCCGGGCGCGGTAGTGATTGAAGTCGACTGCCGCGACCTGGCGGCGGCCGGGGAACCTCGGGAATAGCGCGCCCCCGATGCGTGTTGCGCGATGACGCTTGAGTCGAACCACCGCGACATCCGCGAATCGGTGGCGCGGTTGTGCGCGGGTTTTCCGGGCGAATACTGGCGGCGTCTCGACCGCGCGCGCGCCTACCCGCAGGAATTTGTCGACGCGTTGACCGCGGCCGGCTTCCTCGCCGCGCTGATTCCGGACCGCTACGGCGGCGCGGGCCTGCCGATTTCCGCGGCCGCGGCGATTCTCGAGGAAATCCACCGCGCGGGGTGCAACGCCGCCGCCTGCCACGCGCAGATGTACACCATGGGCACGCTGCTGCGGCACGGCTCGGCGGCGCAGAAGCAAAAATACCTGCCGGGCATCGCCGCCGGTAGGTTGCGCCTGCAAGCGTTCGGCGTGACCGAGCCGGGCAGCGGCAGCGACACCACTTCGCTGCGCACCGCCGCGCGGCGCGACGGCGGCCGATACCTCGTCAACGGCCAAAAAGTATGGACTTCGCGCGCTGAACATTCCGATTTAATGCTGCTGCTGTGCCGCACCACGCCGCGCGAAAAAGTCGCCAAGAAAACCGACGGGTTGTCGGTGCTGTTGGTCGACTTGCGCGATGCGCCGGCAAAGAATCTGACCATCAAACCGCTGCGGACGATGATGAATCATGCGAGCACGGAAGTGTTCTTCGACGACCTCGCGGTACCGGCGGAGAATTTGATTGGCGACGAAGGCCGCGGCTTCGGTTACATATTGTCCGGCCTGAACGCCGAGCGCATTCTCATCGCCGCCGAGTGCATCGGCGATGCCAAGTGGTTCATCGGCAAGGCGGTCGACTACGCCGGCCGGCGGCGGGTGTTCGGCCGCCCCATCGGCCAGAACCAAGGCGTGCAGTTCCCCATCGCCCGCGCCTACGCCGACATGCGCGCGGCCGAGTTGATGCTGCGCGAGGCGGCGCGGCGGTATGAAATGGACGAATGCGACGGCCGCGACAACGGCGGCGGCCGGCACCGCGAAAGCGGCCGGGGCTACAACCATGCCCCCGGCGAGGAATCCAATCTCGCCAAGTTGCTGGCCGCGGATGCCTCCTGGGCCGCGGCCGAGGCCTGCATGGAAACCCACGGCGGATTCGGTTTCGCCGAAGAATTCGACCTCGAGCGCAAATACCGCGAAGCCCGCCTATACCGCACCGCACCGGTTTCCACCAACATGATTTTGAGTTACATCGCCGAACATGCGCTGCGCCTGCCGAGGTCGTATTAGCGCGGCGGCGGGGGTCGTCATTCCGCGCCGCCTTCGAACTGGCCCGCCAACAACACGGCATCGCCCTGTATGTGCCGCCGCCCACACGGCGGCAAACGCCAAAACTTCCAAACCCCAATAGGCATACTATCAATCCCTCGCAGAAACCGCCTTAATTTCATGCTTTTTGAGCCCGTACACCCGCTTGACTGCCGATATAGTTACCGGTAAGGTCGATGTGCGCGCAAAGGTGAATGATGGCTTTTCGGGCCAACCCGTGAAACGAGGCCGCCTGTGGGCGTTACAATGTCACCCGAAGTCAGAGGTTCCGGTGTAGCCTTGGGCGATCAGGGGCGACCCGAACGAGATTAGCGGAACATGAAACACGATAGTCCACTTAGATATCCGGGGGGAAAGGCATCGCTTGCGGCCTTTCTGAGGCGGACCATCGAGTTGAACGACCTTACCGGCTGCCCGTATTTTGAGCCGTTTGCCGGTGGCGCGGGGGCGGCATTGCGCCTTCTGCGGGAAGGCACCGTCTCTAACATTTACCTGAACGACCTGGACCCCCGCATCACCGCTTTCTGGCATGCCGTTCTCAATGAACCGGCGCGATTTGCTGATACTATTTTGTCCGTTCCGGTGAGCATTGCCGAGTGGAAGAAACAGTGGCAAGTGTATTTGCGAAAGGATGCCAAGGATCCTTTTGCTCTCGGTTTTGCCACTTTCTACCTGAATCGTTGCAACCGTTCGGGCGTTTTATCCGGGGCCGCCCCCATTGGGGGGTATGCACAGGCAGGGAAGTGGAAAATCGACGCCCGTTTTGGCAGAGAGGGCCTCGCGGAACGAGTCACCAAGGTGGCGCAAAAACGCGAGCAAATTCACATTACCAACACCGATGCGCGCGAGTTCCTTGCAAAACGCCTTCCTCGCGGGCATGGGCGGAAACGTGCGTTTGTATATCTTGACCCTCCCTATTATTCAAAAGGTGGCCGCCTCTACTTGAATTCCTATTCACACAAAGAACATGATGATTTAGCCCGTCACCTGCGGCGCCAAAATACACTTAAGTGGGTTATGTCATATGACAACGCACGGTTTATCAGGGGGTTATACGAAACCTTCGTCATCCATTCTCTCCCGATTCGATACAGTCTGCAGCGTAAACAGCAGATGCGGGAATTGCTGATTTCTCCTTCGCATGTACAGATTCCCATGCCGCCGGAAAATGAAGATGTCCGGGCGCGAGACGACATCAATCCAGAGAGGATGTTCCGATGAACGCTGAAACGAGCAGATTAATGAAGATATCGGATCTTCATTTTGACCGCAAAAATCCTCGATTGGCCGAGTTCAATTTGACTGATGATTCCAAAGAATCTGAAGTGATGGAAATTCTGTGGGAAGCGATGGATGTGGAAGAGTTGACAATGTCCATCGCCGCCAGCGGGTTTTTTCGTCACGAACCCGTGCTTGTCGCCGAAGAAAACGGGCGACATGTTGTTATTGAGGGAAACCGCCGTCTCGCGGCGGTCAAACTGCTTTTGAATCCTAATCTTGTCCCGGGATTGGCAAAGAGCATTCCCGGCATTGGAAAGGACGCCAAAAAAGCGCTGCAAGAAATCCCCGCAATATCCAGTACGCGGGAAAAGGCCTAGCGTTATCTGGGCTTCAAGCATGTAAACGGTCCGGCCAAATGGAGCAGTTATGCCAAATCTCAATATATCGCGGATGTGCACAGAAATTTCGGGATTAATCTCGAAGACATAGCAAAACAGATTGGTGATACACATAAAACAGTTCAGAGATTGTTCCGCGGCCTTATGGTTGTTGAGCAGGCTGAACGACTGAAAGTGTTCGACCGGGAAGACCGCTGGCGGAATCATTTTGCATTTTCACATCTTTATACTGGACTTGAATATCCCGGCATCAGCGCTTTTATCGATTTGCAGCCTGTGGCAGACGAATATTCGGACCCGGTACCTCCCGGGAAAAAGGGGGAACTCCGTGAAATTTGCCTCTGGATTTACGGTAGCAAAAAGGATGACATACCTCCCGTCGTTAAGACCCAGAACCCCCACCTTCGGCGACTTGATGCTGTCGTAGATAATATAGAGGCGCTTGCCGCTCTGCGAGATGGTGTGGACCTTGATTCTGCCTACGAGTTAACTCGTCCATCATCCACTGTTTTTGAGGAATCCTTGCTCGCATCGAAGCGGCATCTTCAAAAAGCGCATAGCACTCTCTCCACCGGCTATGATGGTTCTGAAAAACTGCTTGGCATTGCCGCTGAAGTAACAGAGATTGCAGAGGATTTGCACAGTGAAATGTATCGCAAGCGAAAGCGCAAATCCGATAATAAAAGACGCCGGAGGAACAGCGGTTGATGTTCAAGTGGCCGGGGTCTCCATCCGCTCGTGCGCCCAAACACGAGATTGCCGACTTTGCCGAGTTGACCGGTTGGCAGGGAAATGGCTTGTCGATGGCTTCCCTGTCCAAATTATTCGGCAGAAATGAAGAAAACGACTATTCTCGCGGTGTGCCGGAGGAAGATGTAGCGGATGAAATTGTAGAAGAAACATATATGGAGATTGAGCAGCGCAAGGAGGCATGTGGAGACGGGTATCCGTTCGAAATCACCAGAAGGGGGTCTATACTCCGTGCCAATCAGACTGCCGACAGTAATATAAAGCACATAATTTACAAGTATCTGCTTTTGGCAACCCGCTTGAACATGCAAAGCAACAAGATTTATGCGGATATTGACGGTACGCTTCTCTTCGAAGAACTTGCCGCAGAATCAGCCCGAGAATACCTTGGCCCCCGCGCCGAAAGTGTTGTCTTTGGTGCCGTTGCCGGGGCGGCCGGTTTTTCTGACAAAGTCGATCATCTTTGCAGGAAGATTAAGGAAGGAAACGGCTTCATGAGTCGCAGTAACACTTCATCGAATCAGAAAGACGGCAAACTCGATGTTGTCGCATGGAAACCCTTTGTGGATAAATCGGCGGGGCAACTTATCATTTTTGGGCAGTGTAAAACAGGAACCAATTATAAAGATTCACTTTCTCAACTTCAACCCGATTCGTTCTGCAGAAAGTGGCTTCAATCTTTCCCCGCTGTTCCGCCCATACGTGCGTTCTTTGTTTCGGAGGCTTTGTCACGGAGCAATTGGTACAATGATATAAGTGATGCCGGTTTGTTGTTCGACCGTTGCCGAATCGTTGAGGTTTGTGACGACATCAGTGAGGATGTATTAAAGAGGGTGAAATGTTGGACTTCGGCCGCGGCGAAAGCGGCTGGGTTGCAGAAATAATAATGAAATGACTCTTATCCGGCTTTTTTGGTGTATGGGTTTTTTAAGGAGTCATGATAACTTAAATGATGCAAAACATGCGTAACTTGTTGATTATCAATGGCAAATCGCTATGTTTACCATTCTCGAATTTCGGATGCGAAATTCCGCCGCATCTTGCGCCTGTTTGCGCTGGATTTGAACGCCGTGCAAATCGCCGCCCTGACCCGCTTGAGCCGCGTTTCCATCAACCGCCACCTAACCGCGCTGCGCCGGCGCATGGCCCGGCTTTGCGAGCAAGCCGCGCCGATGAGCGGCGATCGAGCGTTTTCTTACTTACTTGAAAGAAACCGCCTCACGATAACTCCCAACCGCCCGGCCCCGCCGGGCGGTTTTTTATGCCCCGCTCCACCAACCGGCGCGCGCAATGTCGAAACCGGTGTTGCGCTGCAAGTCATCGTAATGCACTTTCACTTCGGTGTTGACCAGTTCGGTCGCCACGCCCAACGCTTTCCACATGCCGGACACGGCGATGGCAACGCGCTTGTGGTTCTCATTGGTGTTGTATCGCAAGGTTAAACGTGTTGACCGCCTCGGCGCCCCGAATCGGATACTGCAAATAGGCGTAGTTGGCGGCGGTTTGCGGGTCCATTAAACGCCGCAGCGCGAACACAAAATCATGCGCGGTCACGGCCTCTCCGTCCGACCACTTGGCATCGCGCAAGTGGAAAGTATAAGTCAGCCCGTCGGCGGAAATCTCCCACCGCAACGCCATGCCGGGAATCGGCGATGCCTGGCGGTCTTCGGTGACCAGCCCCTCGAACAAATCGCCGACGATGCGGTTCTCCCAGTCGCCGGACACCTTGTGCGGGTCCAGCGACGCCGGGTCGCCGCCGTTGTGCATGTGCAGGGTCTTGCCCGCCGCCGGCGCGGCCACGCCAAACAACAACGCGGCGGACAACAACACAGCGGCAAACGCGGACGGTCGAGATGCGGATGACCGAATAAATCGAAATTTTCGGCGGTCGATGTCGGTGTACATGATATTTTCCGTTGGTGAATGTGGCGGCACAATAGCACAACCATCCGAAGTGGCCAGTGAGCGCCGAATGTCCGCTTAACAGACTGTGGGCGTGGCGGCGAGGGCGTGGGTGGCGGCGCGCGCGGGATTGTACGTTTATAATCGCGGTTCGTTTCCCTGCTGCCACCACCATGCCCTACACCGCCCCTGTCCGCGATTTGGTTTTTGCTTGTGAGTTGGCTGATTTGGCCGGCGTTGCCCGGTTGCCGGGTTTTGAGGACGCCACGCCGGAGTTGTTGCGCAGTGTTCTCGATGAGGCCGGCAAGTTTGCGGCCGAAGTTCTCGCGCCGCTTAACCACAGCGGCGACCGGCGCGGCGCGCGGCTGGAGGGCGGCCGGGTGGTGACCGCGGACGGCTGGCGGGACGCGTACCGGCAGTTCGTCGCCGGCGGCTGGAACGGCCTGCCGTTTGACCCGGCGTTCGGCGGCCAGGGCCTGCCGTGGCTGGCGGCCACCGCGGTGGCGGAAATCTGGCACGCCGCCAACATGGCGTTCTCGCTGTGCCCGCTGCTGACCCAGAGCGCGATTGCGGCCATCGAAGCGCACGGCACGCCGCGGCAGCGCGACACCTTCCTGCCGAAGTTGGTGTCCGGCGAATGGTCCGGCACCATGAACCTGACCGAGCCGCAGGCCGGCTCCGACTTGAGCGCGGTGCGCACCCGCGCCGTCCCCGCGACGACCTCGGCGGACGGCGACCACCACCGCATCAGCGGCCAGAAAATTTTCATCACCTACGGCGACCACGACTTGACCGACAACATCATCCACTTGGTGCTGGCGCGCACCCCGGACGCGCCGCCGGGAGTCAAGGGCATCTCGCTTTTTATCGTGCCGAAATTCCTCCCGGACAACCGCGGCGCATGGACGCGGCGCAACGCCATCGAGACGCTGTCGCTGGAGCACAAACTCGGCATCCACGCCAGCCCGACCGCGGTGTTGGGGTACGGCGGCAAGTCCGGCGGCGACGGTGGCGGTGACGGTGAAAATGGCGGCGACGACGGTGGCGAAAAAAGCGAAAACAGCGGCGCCATCGGCTACCTGGTCGGCGAGGAAAACCGCGGCCTCATGTACATGTTCACGATGATGAACTTGGCGCGCCACGCGGTCGGCGTGGAGGGCAACGGCGTGGCCGAGCGCGCCTACCAGCAGGCGGCGGGGTTCGCCGCCGAGCGCGTTCAGGGGCGCGCGGACGATAATGGTGGTGGCGGCGGCGAGCGCGTCCCCATCATCCGCCACCCCGATGTCAAGCGCATGCTGTTGGCACAAAAATGCCGCATCGAAGCGCTGCGCGCGCTGTCGCTGACGGTGGCCGCCAACATCGACCACGCGCGCCGCCAGCCGGACGCCGAGGCCAAGGCGCGCGCTCGCGACCTGCTGGAAGTGCTGACCCCGGTCATCAAGGGCTACGCCACCGAAGTCGGCGTGGAGAATGTGTCGCTGGCGCTGCAGGTGCACGGCGGCATGGGTTTCATCGAGGAGACCGGCGCGGCGCAGCACTACCGCGACCAGCGCATCACGCCGATTTACGAAGGCACCACCGGCATTCAGGCCATGGACTTGGTCGGGCGCAAGTTGACCGCCGACGGCGGCGCGGCCACGGCGCGGGTGATTGCGCGCATTCGCGCCGAATGCGAGGCGCTGGGCGACGCGGACGACCAAGACATCACCGTCATGGCCGATGCCATGCGCGCCGCGCTGGACTTGCTGCAGGCGGCGGCCGAGTCGCTGGTGGCCGCCGCCGCCGCCGATGCGCGGTTGCCGGGCGCGGTCGCCGAGCCGTATCTGCGGTTGTGGGGCGTGACCGCATGCGGCTGGCGGATGCTGAAAGCCGCGGCGGTTAGTCGCGCCGAGTTGGCGCGCGATGGCGGCGATGGCGGCGACGGCGGCGACGCTTTCTACCGTCACAAAATCCACACCGCCAAGTTTTATTTCGCCGCGGAAATGCCGCAAGCGAGCGCGCTTGCCGAAGTCATCGGCCGCGCCGCGCCGCTCATCGCCGACGCCGGCGCGGACTTGTTTGAAGTGGCCTAACGGCCCGCGCAACCGCGTCCGCGCCCATTTTGCCCGCGTTCATGCCACCGCCGCCGGCGCAATTTAAGCCGCCAGACCCGGATTACCGCGCCCGCGTCGAGGCCAGTTTCGCGCGCCAGCGGGTGATGGAAACCTTGGGCGTGGCGTTGGCGCGGGTCGCGCCCGGCGCGGTCGAGTTGCGCCTGCGTTATGACGAGGCGTTGACCCAGCAGCACGGTTTTCTGCACGCCGGCGTGGTGACCGCGGCGCTGGACAGCGCCTGCGGCTACGCGGCGTTTTCGCTGATGCCGGCCGACGCTGCGGTGCTGACCGTGGAGTTCAAAGTCAATCTCCTGGCGCCGGCCAAAGGCGCGCGGTTCGCGTTCACCGGCCGCGTGGTCAAGCCCGGGCGGACCCTGACCGTGGCCCACGGCGAAGCGCATGCGCAGGACGGCAACGGCGGCGCGCCCAAACTCATCGCCCACATGACCGCGACTTTGATGACCATTACCGAGCGCGACGGTGTGCGCGGTTGACGGTGGTTGCTGAGTCGACCCGAGTCGACGGTTGACGGTGGCGGCACGGTTCCCGGTCGCGCCCCACGGTTCCCGGTCGCGCCCCGTCGACTTATTCCCCGCCGGCCGCCTTCTGCTCCACCGGCGCGTAGGTAAACGAATCGAAGAAGAACCGCTCGGCGCGCATCCCGCGCGCTTGCAGCCCGTCGCGCACCGCATCGACCATCACCGGCGGCCCGCTGGCGTAGACATCGTGGGCGTCGAAATCGGCATAACGCGCCAGCACGGTCTCGTGCACCCAGCCGCGCGCGCCGCGCCAGTCGGCGGCGCTCGATTCCGACAGCGCCGGCGTGTATTGGAAGTTCGGATGCGCGCGCGCCCACGCTTGCGCGAGGTCGTGCAGATACAAATCCGGCGCATCGCGCGCGCCCCAGAACAGGTGAATCGCGCGCTCCGGGTGGTCGCCCAAGGCCTGCTGAATCAACGCCTTGATGGGCGCAAAACCGGTGCCGCCCGCGACCATGATGATGGGCCGGTCGGCTTCCGGTTGCAGAAAATACACCCCGAAAGGCCCCTCAAACCGCAATAAATCGCGCGCCCGCAATGCGGCGAAAACCTGTGGCGTGAAGTGGCCGCCCGGCACATGCCGGATATGCAACTCCAGCCCCTCATCGGCGGCATCCCGCGGCAGGTTGGCGATGGAAAAACTGCGGCGCGCGCCGTCCTTCAACAAAATGTCGATATACTGGCCCGGGATGTAGTTGAATTCCTGGGTCTTCGGCAGGCGCAAAAAAACCTGCATCACATCGTCGGCAAGGCGGGTCAGTTTCTCCACCCGGCACGGCATGTTTTTGATGCGGATGTTCTCGCCGGCGCGGATTTCCTCGACATCGATGACCACATCGCCGCGCGGCGTCGCCTGGCACAGCAGCAACTTGCCGGCCGCGATTTCGGCGTCGGTCAGCGCGCTGTCTTCGTAGTCGCCGTAGTCCACCCGGCCGTCGACCAGCGTGGATTTGCACGCGCCGCACATGCCGCTGCGGCAGCCGTACGGAAAGATGCGGTTGTCGCGCAGCGCGGCGTCGAGGATGGTCTCGCCGGCGCGCACGGTGAATTGGCCGGCGTTGCGGCGGTTGGTGACGGTGGCGGCGGCGTCGGTCATGGCGGCAAAGGCGGCGGCGGCGGTCATCGCGGCGGTCATGGCGGCAGTCATCGCGGCGAAAATGGGCGCGGGAATTGGCGCGGGAATTGCACCGCGGTTGCGGTTAACATCGAGGCGGCGACGCGCGGTTTGATGTCGATTCGATGTCGATTCGATGTCGTTGCGCTCGCGCGCGCGGCACGCCAATTGCAGTCGCCGATTGTATCCATTTCGCCGCCGGTCTTCCCCGCCATCCGCCTTTTGTCCATGCCGGAACTGCCCGAAGTCGAGACCACCCTGCGCGGCATTCGCGGCGCGTTGCAGGGCGCGCGCATCCGCTTGGTGGTGCGCGAGCGGCGACTGCGGTGGCGCATTCCGGCCGGTTTGGAGCGCCGAGTGCGCGGGCAGACGGTCGCCGGCATGCGCCGGCGCGGCAAGTATATTCTGCTGGTTCTGGAGCGCGGCGCGCTGCTCATCCACCTCGGCATGAGCGGCTCGTTTCGGGTGCTGAGCGGCGCGCCGGCGCCGGCCGCGCACGACCACTACGACTTGGTCACCGACGCCGGGCGCATCGTCCGGTACCGCGACCCGCGGCGTTTCGGCTGCCTGCTGTGGTGCGGCGGCGAGCCGTTGCAGCATCCGCGCCTGCGCGGCCTCGGCGTCGAGCCGGTCGCGCCCACCGACACCGTCGACACCACCGACGCCATCGACACCGTCGACGCCACCGCGCGCGCCGCATTCGACGGCGATTACTTGCGCCGCATCGCCGCCGGCCGCCGCATCACGGTGAAGCAATTCCTCATGGACAGCCGCGTGGTGGTCGGCGTCGGCAACATCTACGCCTCGGAGGCGTTGTTCGCCGCCGCCATCGACCCGCGCCGCGCCTGCCACCGCGTCTCCGCCGCGCGATACCAAAAGTTGGCTGACGCCACGCGCGCGATTTTGCGCGACGCGATTCGCCGCGGCGGCTCCACCATTCGCGACTTCGCGGCCGCCGACGGCCAGCCCGGCTACTTCGAGCAAGAACTGAAAGTGTACGGCCGCGAAGGCGCACCGTGCGCGCGATGCGGCCGCGACATCCGCCGCGCCGTCATCGGCCAGAGGTCGACTTTTTACTGCCCCGGCTGCCAGCGGTGAACTACCGGCGATTTGCTACCATTCGCCGGCCGCGCGCCGCGCCCATGCCATGAAATACGACTCCATCCTCGACGCCATCGGCGGCACTCCGGCGGTCAAACTGAACCGCCTCGGCCGCGGTTTGGAGTGCGCGTTGTGGGTCAAGTTGGAGGCCTTCAACCCCGGCGGCTCGGTCAAAGACCGCCCGGCGTTGCGCATGATTGAAGACGCGGAGGCGGCCGGCAAACTGAAGCCCGGCGACACCATCATCGAGCCGACTTCCGGCAACACCGGCATCGGCCTGGCGATGGTCGCGGCGGTCAAAAACTACCGCGCGGTGTTCGTGATGGCCGAGGACATGAGCGAAGAGCGCAAGCAAATCCTGCGCGCGTACGGCGGCGAAGTGGTTCTCACCCCGGCCGCGCGCGGCACCATCGGCGCCATCGAGGAAGCGCGGCGGCTGGAAAAACAGCACGGTTATTTCTTCGTCGGCCAGCACTACAACCCGTCCAATCCGGCGGCGCACGAATCGACCGCGGACGAAATCTGGGCAGACTTCGGCGCCGATTTGGCCGCGGTCATTCTCACCACCGGCACCGGCGGCACCGTCACGGGCTTAGGCGTCCACTTGCGCGCCAGGCATCCGGCGCTCCGCCTCATCGTCACCGAGCCGGCCGACTCGCCAATCTTAAGCCGCGGCATCGCCTGCAAGCACAAAATCATGGGCACCGCGCCCGGCTTCATCCCCGACACCCTCGACCAAAACGCCTACGACGAGGTCATCGCCGTCACCACCGAACAAGCATACGCCGCCACCCGCGCCCTGGCCCGCCGCGAAGGCATCTTCGCCGGCATCTCCTGCGGCGCGGCCACCCACGGCATGCTCCAAGCCGCCACCCGCCCCGAATTCCACGGCCGCCCCCTCCTCGCAATTCTCCCCGACACCGGCGAGCGGTACTTAAGTACGGATGTGTGGGATTGAGGTAAAACGCCCCTGCCACTCCGGCGGCAGCCGGCGTCCTGCGTCCCCCGCTCGGGGGCCGGCTTTGGTTCGATTCCACGCCGGCTGCGCGTGGTAAAATGTCGGTTTGTTATCCGTTCGCTGGACGCTTATTCGCATGGCACATGCTTCCCGCCGCGCCCTTGGGGGTGGGGCTGAACCGCTTCTCGCCGGGAAAATGCCGGCCGGGAAAATCCCCGCCGCCATCGCCGCGTTGTTGCGCGAGGTCGGGGTGATTGCGCTGGCGGCGGTGACTGGCTATCTCGGCCTGGCGCTTCTCACTTATTCGCCCGGCGACCCGGGCCCGACAAATACCGGCGTCGGCGGCGGCGCGGTCGCCAACTTAGGGGGACCGGTCGGCGCCTGGTTCGCGGATGTCATGTTCACCGGCTTCGGCCGGTCGGCGTATCTCTTCCTCCTTCTGCTGTGCGCGCTCATCTGGCGTTTGCACCGCCGCATCGAAGCGCGGTTTGGCGACTGGGGGAAATTACTGACCCCGGCCGGCCTGGCGCTGGCGCTGCTCGGCGCCTGCGGCTTGGAGCAGATTTACGCCGGCGGCGCGGTCGCGCCCGCGGCCGCATGGGTCGCCGGCGGCATCGTCGGGCAGTTCTCGGCCGCGCAGTTGGCGTCGCTTTTCGGCTTGGCGGGGGCCGCGCTGCTGCTGTTCGCGCTGTTAGTGACCGGCATTACCTTGGCCACCCACCTGTCGTGGTTTGCGTTGATGGACCGCACCGGCTACCGCGCGTTCGCCGCGGCCGCGTGGTTGAAATCGGCCGTGGAACGGCGCGCCGACCGTCGCGCCGGGATGCGCGCGCGCAAGCAGCGGCGCAACAGCGTGCGCACGCTGCGCACCGACATCGAGGCCCGCACGCCGCCGAAAATCGCGCCCAAAATCGACGCCGCGCCGCAAGGCGAGCGCAAGCAACAGGAGCGCCAGAAAAACCTGTTCCCGGCCGGCGGCGACGGGCCAGACACCCTGCCGCCGCTGTCGCTGCTGGAGGAATCCACGGCCAGCGGGGCCGGCTACTCGCGCGACGAGTTGCAGGCGATGTCGCAGTTGTTGGTGAAAAAGTTGAAGGACTTCAACATCGACATTCGCGTCGAGGCGGTGCAGCCGGGGCCGGTGATTACGCGCTTTGAAGTCGACCCCGCGCCCGGCGTGAAAGCGAGTCAAATCGTCGGTTTGGCGCGCGACTTGGCAAGGTCGCTGTCGGTGGAGAGCGTGCGCGTGGTGGACAACATCGCGGGCAAGACCGTGGTCGGCATCGAAATCCCCAACCAGAGCCGCGAAATCGTGAGATTGGTCGACGGCTTGTCGTCGCGCGCGTATGAGAAGAGCGCCTCGCCGCTGACCTTGGTGCTCGGCAAAGACATCGCGGGCCATCCGGCGCTCACCGATTTGGTGAAGATGCCGCATGTGCTCATCGCCGGCACCACCGGCTCCGGCAAATCGGTGTGCATCAACGCGCTGATTTTAAGCGTCGTCTACAAATCCACGCCGCAGCAAGTTCGCCTCATCATGGTGGACCCGAAGTTCCTCGAGTTGTCGGTATACGACGGTATTCCGCATCTCCTCGCGCCGGTGGTCACCGACATGAACAAAGCCGCCAACGCGCTGCGGTGGTGCATCGGCGAGATGGACCGGCGGTTCCGCGTGATGGCCGCCATCGGCGTGCGCAACATCACCGGCTACAACAAGAAAGTCGCGGACGCCGCGGCCGCGGGCGCGCCGCTGGCGGACCCGTTGGCCGAGGCCGGCGACGGTGGTGGTGGTGACGGTGCCGGTGACGGTGGCGGCGGTGACGGTGACGCCGGTGACGGTGGGGATGCCGGCGCGCCGGTGTTGCAATCGCTGCCGTACATCGTGGTGGTGGTCGACGAGTTGGCCGACTTGATGATGGTGGTCGGCAAGAAAATCGAGGAAATCATCATCCGCATCGCCCAGCGCGCGCGCGCCGCCGGCATTCACTTGGTGCTGGCGACGCAGCGGCCGTCGGTGGATGTGGTCACCGGCCTCATCAAAGCCAATGTGCCGACGCGCATCGCGTTTCAGGTGTCGTCGCGCGCCGACTCGCGCACCGTCATCGACCAGATGGGCGCGGAACAATTACTCGGCCAAGGCGACATGCTGTTCCTGCCGCCCGGCAGCGGTTTCACGCAGCGCGTGCACGGCTCGTTCGTGTCCGACGAGGAAGTCGCGAGCGTGGTCGCCTACCTGAAACAAAGCGCGCGCCCGGTGTATCTGGAGGCGGTGACCGACGGCGACGCTTCGGCCCCGCTGGACCCCGGCGGCGCGCCGGCCGAAGGCGGCGGTGGGGAGACCGACCCGCAATACGACAAGGCGGTGGAGTTCGTCACCGCCAAACGCCGCGCATCGATTTCGCTGCTGCAGCGCCAGTTCAGCGTCGGCTACAACCGCGCCGCGCGCATGATGGACGCGATGGAGGCGGCCGGCGTGGTTAGTCCGCCCGGCAACAACGACAAGCGCGAAGTGCTGGCGCCGCCGCCACCGGAGGCGTGATGCGCGTGCGGTTTTTATCTCGGTTTTCGTTACCGTCACCGTCGCGGTTTGCGGCGGCGACGGTGGTGACGGTGGTGACCATGGTGACGGTGGCGACGGTGGTGACGGTGTCGTTCGTGGCGCCGGCCGCCGCCGCTGACAGCCCGGGCATGCAAGCATTGCAACGGTTTTTCAGCGAAGTCGCTTCTCTCGAGGCGCGTTTCGAGCAAGTGGTGTTGGACGAAAATCTCAACCCCATCGACACCGGCCGCGGCGTCTTGCGCATCCAACGGCCGGGCCGTTTCCGCTGGGACTACGCGCCGCCGGCCGCGCAAGTCATCGTCGGCGACGGCGCGCGCGTGTGGCTGTACGATGTGGAATTGGCGCAGGTGACGGTGCGCTCGCAGGCGCGCGCGCTCGGCCGGTCGCCGGCGATTTGGCTGGCCGGCGGCGACGCGGATTTGGAAGACGCGTACCGCATCGAAGACCTCGGCGCGCATGGGCGCATTGACTGGCTCAACCTGATTCCGCGCGATGCGGAAAGCGAATTTTCATCGGTGCGCGTCGGCTTTGAGGCGCAAAAGTTGCATCGCATTGAACTCATCGACAGCCTCGAGCAGCGCACCCGCATCCGCTTTTTTGACTTGCGGGAAAACGCTGCGGTGGACGATTCGCTGTTTCAATTCACGCCGCCGGCCGGCGTGGATGTCATCGACCAAACCGAATAGCGAGGAATCCGGCTCATGCTCGACCCGCGACAGTTAAAGCAAGATTTATCCGGCGTCGCCGCGCAGTTGCAGGCGCGCAATTACGCGTTCGACCTCGAGCGTTTCCAAGCGTTGGAAGCGGCGCGCCACGACTGCCAGCGGCGCGCCGAGAAGTTGCAAGCCGAGCGCAACCGGGTGTCGAAAGCGGTCGGCGCCGCCAAGTCCAAAGGCGAAGACGCGCAAGCGTTAATCGACTCCACCGCCGAACTCGGCGCGCAACTGAAAACCGCGCAGGCGGCGTTGAGTGAGGCGCAAACCGCGCTGCAACAGTATCTGGACGAGATGCCCAATCTCGCGCATGAATCGGTGCCGGTCGGCCGCGACGAAAACGACAACGCCGAAGTGCGACGGTGGGGCGAACCGCGCGAGTTCGCGTTTGCGGTGCGCGACCAT
This sequence comes from Gammaproteobacteria bacterium, assembly GCA_028817405.1. Taxonomy (GTDB): domain Bacteria; phylum Pseudomonadota; class Gammaproteobacteria; order Arenicellales; family Poriferihabitantaceae; genus JAHRAW01. The sequence goes on along the minus strand of JAPPPS010000121.1, from coordinate 3,777 downwards.
GTAGACTTAGGCGCAAGTTTGCAGGCGATGGATTATGAACTCGCGGCCGGCCTGGCCGGCGCGCGTTTCGTGGTACTGCGCGGCGGCTTGGCGCGTCTGCACCGCGCGCTGGCGCAGTTTATGCTGGACTTGCACACCCGCGAGCACGGTTATGAGGAATGCATCGTGCCGATGTTGGTGAATGAAAAAACCCTGTACGGTACCGGCCAGTTGCCGAAGTTCGCCGACGACCAATTCGCCACCGCCGATGTGCCACCGTACTATTTGGTGCCGACCGCGGAAGTGCCGCTGACCAACTTCGCGGCCGGGCGATTGTTTGAGGCCGCGGAGTTGCCGCTGCATTTGGTCGCGCATACGGCGTGCTTCCGCCGCGAGGCCGGCTCGTACGGCAAGGACACGCGCGGCATGATTCGCCAGCATCAATTCGAGAAGGTGGAACTGGTGCATATCGTTGCGCCGGCCGACTCGTATGCCACGCTGGAGGCGATGACGGGCCACGCGGAGACGGTGCTGCAACTTCTCGAACTGCCGTACCGCGTGGTCGCGCTATGCACCGGCGACATGGGATTCGCCGCCGCCAAAACTTACGACCTCGAGGTGTGGCTGCCGAGTCAAAACAAATACCGCGAGATTTCCTCGTGCAGCAACTGCGAGGCGTTTCAGGCGCGGCGCATGAAAGCCCGGTGGCGCAACCCGGCAACCGGCAAGCCGGAGCCGCTGCACACCCTGAATGGCTCCGGCGTCGCGGTCGGCCGGGCGTTGGTGGCGGTGCTGGAAAACCATCAGGAATCTGACGGCGGCATTCGCGTGCCGGAGGCGCTGCGGCCGTATTTGGGCGGGGACGAATTTATCCGGGCGGCCGGCGGATAACCGTCGACGGTGACGGCGACTCACTGCCGGCAGCCCACCGTCGACGGTGACGGTGACTAATCCCCGCCGCCCACCCGCATCTCCCGCCGCCACCGCAGCAGCGCCCCCAAGGCCACGCCGCACACGCCTAATGTCACCGCGGCCCAGGCCAGCAGCGCGCCGCCGGTCAGCAGCGTCAGAAGCGCCGCGCCGGCCGCGCCGATGGTGAATGCGCCGCAGCCGACGATGGAGGAGGCGAAGCCGGCCATGTCGCCGTGTTCGTCAATGGCAAGGGCCGCGGCGTTGGAGATGACCACCAAAAATCCGACCGCGAAGCCGAAGACCAGCAGCGTGAACGACACCACCCCGGCCGCGCCGGCCAACGCCAACGCCAACAGCGCGGCGGCCGCGGCGGTGAGCAGCGCGGCCGCCACGGCCGATGCGGTGACGGTGCCGTACCGGCCGATGAGCGTACGGTTGGCGACTTGGCCCGCGATGATGCCGAGGCCGTGGCTGGCGAACAGCAGCGCGAACCACAAACCCTCGATGCCGAAGTTGTCGCGGTACAGCGCCGGCGAGTTGGTCAGGTACAGATGCATACTCACCGTCATCCACGCGCCGACCGCGAAGAAATACCGCGACTGGCGGCAGGCGAAAAACCGCCGCGCGCGCCGCCGCATCGCGGCCGGCTGCATGGCATCGGCGACGCGCGCCCGCGCCGTGTCGCGCAGGTTGAACACCGCCACCCACAGCAGCGCGCCGCCGAACGCGAACATCGCGGCGAACACCGAGCGCCAGCCGGCCGCCGCGCCGAGCGCGTAGCCCAGCAGCGGCGCCAGCATCGGGCCGAGCGAGAACACCGCGGTGGCCGCGGCCATGCTGCGCGCCAACTGGCGGCCGCGGTACAAGTCGCGGATGACCGCGCGCGCCACCACCGGCCCGGCCGCGCCGCCGAGGCCCTGCAGCAGACGCCCGCCCAACAACGACTCGGCGTTGAACGCCAGCGCGCAGGCCAGCGTCCCGGCCAAATACACGCCCAAGCCGGCGATAATCGCCATGCGCCGCCCGGCGCGGTCGCTCAACGCGCCGAACACGATTTGCCCCAGCCCGAACGCGAACAGGTAGCACGGCACCGTCATCTTGACCGCGGTGGCGCTGGCCGGCAGGTCGCGGCCGATGGCGGCGAACACCGGCAGCATGATGTCGATGGAAAACGCCGACAGCGTGAGCAGCAGGCCGCAGTAGAAGATGAGGGGTTTGGGGCCGAGCATGGGTGGGTGGACGGGGATGCGCGGCGACGGCCGCGGGGCGGGGCGCGGGGAATTGGGCGCGGATTCTACTCCGCCGCGCGCGGTCATGAATTCGCCGCCGCGACTCGACTCCCGGCCCGCATCGGCTATAATCGCGCCTCCTTAAAACCTCCGAAGGAGAAAATTCATGCCATCCGTCCAAGTTCGGCAAAACGAGCCGTTCGATGTCATCTTGCGGCGCTTCCGCCGAACCTGCGAGCGCGCCGGCGTTTTCACCGAAGCGCGCCGCCGCCAGTGCTACGAGAAACCGACCACCATCCGCAAACGCGACAGCGACGCGGCGGTGCGCCGGGAAATGAAACGCGTCTCGCGCCAAAAAGCCCGGCGGCGGAGGAAATACTGACGCGGTTTCCCATCCCGCGGCCGCGTCCCCCAAACCCAATAGCGCCCAACAGCGTCCAGCAACGCGATGAAATTCCAGCGAATGATTCGCGCCGCGACGGCGCTATGCATCGCGGCGTTGGCGGGTTGCGCGGCGCTCGACGGCAACCGCGGCGCCAACACCGTCGCCAACACCGTCGCCCAAACCGTCGCCGGCGAAACCCAACGCATCGCCGTCATCTCCGCGTTTTACGGCGAACTGGAACTTCTCCTGGCGCAGGTCGAGAACCCCAGCGCGCGCGTCATCAACGGCAAAACCTTCACCACCGGCACGCTGGCCGGCCGGCCGGTGGTGCTGTTTTTGTCCGGCGTGTCGATGGTCAACGCCGCGCTCAGCGCGCAGTTGGCGCTGGACCATTTCCCCGTCAGCCACATCGTGTTCAGCGGCATCGCCGGCGGCGTCAACCCGGGCCTGAACATCGGCGATGTCGCGGCGCCGGCCGAATGGGCGAACTACCAGAAGCAAACCTTCGCTTACGGCAGCGGTGACGACGACTGGACCATCCGCCGCTCCGAGACCGACCGCTTCGGCAACTTCGGCATGATGTTCCCGCAACCGATTCGGGTCACGCGCAAGGGCGGCGCGGCCGACGCAACCGAAGCCAAGTTTTGGTTTGCGGCCGACGCCGCGATGTTAGCGGCGGCGCGGCGGGTGGCGGCCAATGTACAATTGGCGCGTTGCGATTCCACCGGCCGCTGCCTGAACCGTCGCCCGCAAATCCACATCGGCGGGCGCGGCGTGAGCGGCCCAACTTTCGTCAACAACAAGCGTTACCGCGAATGGGTGTGGCGGAACTTCCGCGCCAAAGACGGCCGCGGCGTCAACGCCCTCGACATGGAATCCAGCGCCGTGGCCACCGCCGCGCACATCAACGCGGTGCCGTTCATCGCTTTCCGCTCCATCTCGGACCTGGCCGGCGGCGGCGGACCGCACAACCAAATCGACATCTTCCGCCAACTCGCCGCGGCCAACGCCGCCAAAGTAACGCTGGCTTTTTTGCGGGCGTTCCCGGCCAGCGGCGGGTGACGGTCGCGGGCCGCGACTTTTATATCTCGCCGGCGCGTTCGGTGACCGTCACCGTCGCCATCCCGCAGCCATTCCGCAACTCGACCATCGGCCGCGCATGTTTTGCATCATTTTTAGTTATCATGCCTTCCCCTTAACCCCTACCAACCGGAGACCATCATGTTCCACGCAATCAAAAACCGCATGGCGAAAACTTTCGCCGCTGTTGCA
>JAPPPS010000057.1:12184-24111 GCA_028817405.1 Gammaproteobacteria bacterium | reverse complement strand
CTGGTGTTCATCGCCCCCTCCCCGTACGCCGACCTCGCCGCGCTCATCATCATCGCCCCGGTGCTCATCAGCCAACTCCCGGCCATGCGCAAACGGCGGGGGCGCTTTGGCGGCGCGAACGGTTAACGAGACCATCATGTCCGACAAAGGCAAACTTCACGAGCAGGGTTTCAACTACGCGCTCGCCGCGGCGTTGCGCAAGTGTTTTCCGGCTTGGAGTCCCGAAGGTTACTAAGGGATTCTATTTTTGGCGCATGCGTCAAGCGACCGGCCGGCGCCATCACAACGCTCTTACCACCAACCCCGCGGCCATCGCAAAGCAAGCGACGACCACCACCGGGCGGATGAGCGTCGCGCCTTTTTGCAGCGCCATTCTCGCGCCGGTGAATGCGCCGATGATTTGGCCTGCGACCATCACCGCGCCGACGCTCCAGACGATGTCGCCGAACAGAATAAAATAAATCAGCGATGAGATGTTGCTGACGAAGTTCAGCAACTTGGCATGCGCGGTCGCGGCGGTCAAGCCGTAGCCGCAGCACCACACCAACGCCAGCGCCATCAAACTGCCGGTGCCGGGGCCGAAGAAACCGTCATAAAATCCCAGCAGCGGCGCGACCCCGGCCGCGAACACCAACCATGGAGTTTTTTGTTTTCGCGTACGGTCGTCGAGGTTCGGGTTGAGTAAAAAATACAAACCGACCGCGGCCAACAGCGGCGGCAGAATCCATGCAAGTATTTGCGCATCGATTTGCAGCACCGCCCAACTGCCGGCCACCGAACCGGCGAATGTCATAACCAACGGCCATTGGATGCCGGATAAATTAACCGCGTTGTTGCGAACAAAAACCACCGACGCGATAAAAGTGCCGAAACTGCCTTGCACTTTGTTGGTCGCAATCGCCGCGGCCGGCGGCAGGCCGGCGAACAGCATCGCCGGAATGGTCAGCAACCCTCCGCCGCCCGCAATCACATCCACCCACCCCGCCACCGCCGCGACCGCAAACAACATCAACAAAACTTCCGCGTTGAATTCCATTAAACCAATCCGGATAAAATGCTCGCCTCATTGTCTCGACGGAAACTTTTGGCGTACAGTCGACAGTGCATGCGCCGGGAAAACCGACCTCCCGCTATCGGTATATTACGCGGATTCAACAAGCAAGTACAACCGGCGTTGCTTCGTTTGCCTTAACCGCGCGGGCGCGGACGCCTTGGCGTTGTTGCGCGCGTTCATCGGCCGGGCGCTCGGCGGCGAGTTCTTCGATGCGCAGGCGTTTGGTTTGCAAGGTGAGACGGCCGGCGTCTTCGAGGCCGCGGTGGCGGTCGTAGGCGGTGTATTTTTTGCGCACTTGATGCGGTTGGTAAGCGCATAACTCATGCGTCGCGCTCTCGCGTTCGATGACGACGGCGCCGGCCGCGGCCGCGGCGTTCAGCAACTCGGCGCCGGCCGCGGTGCGCGCGATGACGGCGTTGACGCCGGGGTCGGTTTTGACTTCCTCGGGGGTTGGCGAGCCGCCGTGCCAAGTGTCCGCGGCCGCGATGTCGGCCGCTTCGCCGATGCCGTCCGGGCAGATTTTGCATCGGAACGGCAACTGCCAGCCGGACGCGTCCTCGCCCCATACATCGAGGTAGTCAAATTCATGCGCATCGCTCCCCGCGGCATCCATGGTTTCAACGCGCGTGGGGCCCGGGCAGCCGCGGCCGCGGTACCGCATGGCGGTGATGTCGGCGCGCGCGATGTTTTTGCGCGCCAAGAATTTATCCAGCGCGGCCGGCGGCATGTAACCGCCGCATACCGGGGTGAGAAAATATTTCACCAACTTATCGACGCGCGCATCGAATCGCGCCAAGTTGCGCAGCGCGGCGATGTCGCATGGTTTGCCGATGAACGCGAACCGTTGACCGCGCGCGAGTACCGCGTCGACATCCGCCAGCGGCGCGGCCGGACCGTAGCGCGAGCCCGCGCCTTCCAACACATCGGCGACGGTGAAACTTAAGTGGCGTTCGCCGAAGGTCGGCTCGGCTGTTGACGCTTTGACATGCAGAATACAGTCGGCGCGGTTGTCATCGAGAATGAACTGCGCGAGCGCGGTTAATACGCCGGCGGTGGAGCCTTCAAACCGTGTGCGCGCATCGCCGGCCCAGGCGCGCGCGATGCGCAAGTGCGGGCCCCATACTTTATCGAGCACCGTGGCGCGCGTGAGTTGTCGCTGCGGCAGGCCTTCGACATGCAGGCCCGGGCAAACCGCGTAGATTTTATCCACGGTCGCATCGTCCAACGCCTCGGCGTCGACCACCACCGGCCGCTCGTCGCCGCTTGCGGTTTTCATGATGCGAATTTTGTCGCGCCCGGCGACCGCCTGGCAGAGACCGCAGCCGATGCAGAGTCCCTGCTCGGAAATCGCGTTCATGCGTTCGGCGGCGTTGGCGTTCATTCAGTTGTCCGCGGCGGTTGAGTCATTTCAGTTGGCGTTTTAGTCGACGTTTTAGTCGCGCGCGGCCGGCACAAAACGATGGCGATGCATGTGTTCGTAGTGCGGCAGCATCTTGTCATAAATCGCGCGCACCCGCGCCGGCGCGTCTTCGATGTCGATATAGTTGCGCGGTTGTTTTTTCAAGTTGCTGGAGGCGCGCAGGTTGGCGTGGAATACGCCGCCGTCCCACCAACTCACTTCGTCGCGCGCGCCCGGCTGCCACTGCAACGCCGCCGGCATGAACTCGATTCCGACTTGCGCGCACCACCACGCCGTCACTTCGGCCGGCGCCGCCAGCAAATCATCGCTGTCGAACACCGGCGGCGGCGCGCCGGCATCGACGGTGATGCGGTCGAACAACGCGCGCTGTTCCGGGAAGCCGACTTCGGTTTCGTGAAAGTCGCGCCACTTGTCATACATCGACGGAATGGTTTTGGCTGGGTGGCGAATCAAAAAAGTATGCGTGAACATCGCCAGCAATTCATCGCTCCACAGGTGCGCGATGTAGTGCGGGAAATCTTTGATGAACACCGCATCGGTTGCGGCCGCGGTTTTTAACTTCGCCGTCACGCCGTCCAGCGTCAACCCCGGGGTGCGCACCGAGTCGGCGGTTGCGCGCGGCCACAACGGTTGCTCGCCTTGGTACCAGGCCTCGCCGTACGGTTCGTGAAAGCAAGTCAAGTCGCCGCGCTGGCGGAGCATCCACTCGAACGCGGTGGAGGTCGAGCGCGGCACCGCCCAGAGCGCGATGATTTTTTTCATGCGGCTTGCAGCGACGCCAACAAACGCCCCTGCTTGGTCACCGGCGCCAGGCCGAGGGTCTTGAACATGCGCCAGTAGAGCGCGCTGTCGTGGCCGATGACCGGCGCGCCCAACAACGCTTCCAGTTCCGTTTCCAGATGCACCGGCCGCTGCGCTTGAGCGTCCGCGCCGCCGCGGAAGTTGCACATGCCGTTAATTAAGTACGCGTCGACTGGCGGCGCGCGCTCGGCGACAAGTTCGGCGACACGCTCGGCGACATAAAGAAAACTCTTGCGCGCCAGTGCGGCGTCAAAACACCAATGGCAGTCGTCGACTTCCTGCTGCGACGCAAACCATCCTTGGTCGAAGAAGTTGCCGGCCCATGCCACCTCCACCCCGGCTTCCTCCAAAAACGCCACCGTGCCTTGCCACCATTCGGGCCGGTGGTAGGCGGCGTTCAACGCCACGCGCGCGATGTTGCACTCGCGCAGCGCTTCCACCAGCGCGTAGCCGGCCATGTGAAACGGCGTTTGGTATTTGTCGCTCAGCATCTCGCAGTGCGCGCGCACGCCGTCGACGCCGAGGCCGCATGCGTGAGCCCAGTTGGAGCCGACTTGCCCGCACACATCAACGCCGTTGTTCGCCATGCAATGCACGAATTCTTCCAGCAAATGAAACTGTTGTTTGCGCTGCGCCAGCGCGTAGTCGTAGTCCGGCGCATGCAGCATGCGGCCATGCACGCCGACCGTCGGCGGCGCCATGCGCAGAAAGTCGGACGGCGCGGCGTCGAAGTCATGCGGCGGACAAGTGAAACCGACTTGGTGCGGAAACAACTTGTTCGCGGGGTTTTGCCAGTGCGCGGCTTTGCGGTAATCTTTCATCGTGCGCGGATTATAGCCGTGGCGGGCATCAGCGCGCGTGGCGGGCATCGGCGCACGGTGGCGCGGTTGCATCCGGCGCGCGTGGTGTGGCACCATAGCCGCCCTTAAACTCATCATGCAACTGGTTGCAGGAGACCCCATGTTTCACCCTCATAAAATGCGCGCCGCGTTGTTCGGCGTGGCGGCGGCCGCCGCAGCGGCCGGGCTAACGGTTGCGGCGACGGCCGCGCAGGCCGCGGATTTCAGCGGCAAAACCATCGAGTGGATTATTCCGTTCAAGGCCGGCGGCGGCTCCGACAAGTGGTCGCGGTTTTATGCGCCGCTGCTGTCCGATGCGTTGCCGGGCAAACCGAATGTGGTGGTCAAGAACGTCCCCGGCGGCGGCTCCACCCAGGGCGCGAACTTGTTCACCGAGCAAGCCAAGCCGGACGGACTCACCATCTTCGGCTCCTCCGGCTCGACGCAGTTTCCGTACCTTCTCGACGACCCGCGCGTGCGGTATGAATACGCCGACTGGAACATCGTGCTCGGAACGCCGACCGGCGGCGTGGTGTATGTGTCGCCGAAGTTGGGCGTGAACGGCGCCGGCGACTTCAAGCGATTGCAAAGTTCGCGTTTGGTTTACGGCAGCCAAGGCGCGACCTCGCTGGACTTGATTCCGCTGTTGGCGTTCGACATGTTGGGCGTGAATGTCAAAGCGGTGTTCGGCATGAAAGGGCGCAAAGACGGCCGCCTCGCGTTCCAGCGCGGCGAGACCACCATCGACTACCAAACCACTTCGTCGTATTTGGCGAATGTCAAACCCGAGGCCGACGCCGGCAAGGCGGTGGCGTTGTTCTCGTGGGGCGCGCTGGATGCGGGCGGCGACTTGGTGCGCGACCCGACCTTCCCGGACTTGCCGCACTTCGCCGAGTTCTACGAATCTGCGCACGGCAAACCGCCGGCCGGCCCGGCCTTCAACGCGTGGAAGACTTTCTTCGCGGCCGGTTTCTCGGCGCAGAAGATGGTGTTCCTGCCGCAAGGCACATCGAACGACATCATCCAAACCTACTCGGATGCGTTCGCCAAAGTCATCAACGCGCCGGACTTCGCCGACAAGAGTAAAAAGCGCCTCGGCGTTTACCCGCAGGCGATTGGCGCGCAAGCCGAAGTGCTTAAGAAACAAGCCACCACGGTCGACGCCGCATCCAAAGCGTGGGTACAAAACTGGCTGAAGAAGTTCTCATAACGACATCACCCTCGGCGCCGGTCCGCAAAAGTTTAAGCGCGGGCCGGCGCCGAAGTTTTATTACAACAACGCATGGTCACCGACGCCATTCTCACCGCGCTCGGCAACCTGCTGACCTTGCAGCACATGCTGCACCTGGTCGGCGGCGTGTTGCTCGGCATCAGCATCGGCGTGTTGCCGGGCTTGGGCGGCATCGTCGGCTTTTCCATCATGCTGCCGTTTTTGTACGGCATGGATGTCACCTCGGCGCTGGCGCTGCTCATCGGCTTGGTCGCGGTCATTCCCACTTCCGACACTTTCACCTCGGTGTTGATGGGCATTCCCGGCTCGTCGGCGTCGCAGGCCACGGTGTTAGACGGTTATCCATTGTCCAAACAGGGCCACGCGGCGCGCGCGCTCGGCGCGGCGTTCTCGGCGTCGCTCATCGGCGGCTTGATTGGCGCGCTGGTGCTGACCGGTTTTATTTTGTTCGCGCGGCCGCTGATTCTCGCGCTCGGCTCGGCCGAGTTGTTTATGTTGGGGGTGCTGGGCTTGAGTATGGTCGGGGTGTTGTCCGGCGACAATTTGTACAAAGGTTTTCTCGCCTGCGGCGTCGGCTTGCTGCTCGGCGCGGTCGGCGGCGCGCCGGCCACCGGCGAATGGCGCATGACTTTCGGCAGTTATTATTTGTTCGACGGCATGAAGTTGGTCATCGTCGGCTTGGGGATTTTTGCGCTGCCGGAAATCGTCGACTTGCTGGCGAAGAACCGTCGCATCGCATCGCGCGCCTCGCTCGGCACCGGCTGGATGCAAGGCTTGCGCGACTTGTGGATTCACAAATGGATTGTCGCCCGGTGCGCGCCGCTCGGCTCGCTCATCGGCGCCATCCCCGGCCTCGGCGGCAGCGTGGTGGACTGGGTCGCGTACGGTCATGTGGTGCAAACCGCGAAGGACAAAAGTCGCTTCGGCAAAGGCGACATCCGCGGCGTCATCGCCCCGGAGTCGGCGAACAACGCCAAGGAAGGCGGCGGGTTGGTGCCGACGCTACTGTTCGGCATTCCCGGCAGCGGCAGCATGGCGGTGTTCCTCGGCGGCCTGACCATCCTCGGCATCGAGGCCGGCCCGAACTTGGTCGGCGAACAACTCGACATCTCGTACATCATCATCTGGTCGCTGGCGCTCGCCAATGTGGTCGGGGCCGGCTCGTGCTTGTTGTTGTCCGGCTATGTCGCGCGCTTGACCACGATTCCGTACGGTTTCCTCGCGCCGTTTATGATTATGGTGGTGTGCTTCGCCGCGCTGCAGGCGACGCGCAGTTTAAATGACTTGGCGTTGCTGTTGGCGATTGGCTGCATCGGCATCGCGTTCAAGTATTTCAACTGGCCGCGCCCGGCGTTGTTGATTGGATTCGTACTCGCCGACACGGTCGAAACTTATCTCTACCAAGCGGTGCAGTTTTATTCGTGGTCGTTCATCACCCGGCCCGGCGCGGCGGTGATTTTGGTGGTGCTTGTGGTCTCGGTGTTCATGGGGAATTTTTTAAACCGCAGCGGCAAACTGAAACCGTCCGCGGATGCTCAACATGAATCGTCGGCGTCGACGCTGCCGTACACCTTTTTCTCCGGCGAGTTGTTGTTGGTCGTCGCGGTGCTGTTGTTCGCGCTTTACGCATTGGCTGACAGTACAGCGCATAGTTTCCTCGGCGCGGTGTTTCCGGTGACCACCGGCTTGGTGATGCTGTTGTTCGGCGCGTTGTTAATGCGGCAACTCACCGCGCGCAAAACTCAGGCCGGCGTACTGTCGCGCACCGTGATGGTCAGCGGCGGCACCGGCGGCGGTGATTCCGGCGGCACCGTCGGCACCGTCGGCCGCGACTCCAAAGGCGCCGGCGGCCCCGGCATTAAAGTGGACGCCGAATGGCGCGACGCATGGCTGAACGCGTTGTGGTTGGCGGCGTTGGTCGCGGGCGTTTGGTTGTTGGGATTCATCGCCGCGCTGACGCTGTTGTTCGTCGCGCTCATTCGCGTCAAGACCGGCGCGTCGTGGTTGAAGACCGTCATCATCACCGCCTGCGGCATCGGCTTTTTACTGTTCATCAGTTCCATCATGGTGCTGCACCTGCCGAGCGGCTGGTTGCTCCAACAATTCTCTTGAGCGCGGTCCGCGATGAACGATTTGCAAAAATATCCGTGCATGCTGTTTCGCGGCGGCACTTCCAAAGGCGCGTATTTTTTGGAGTCGGACTTGCCGCGCGACTTCGATGCGCGCCGGCGATTGCTGCTGCGCATCATGGGCTCGCCAGACCCGCGCCAGATTGACGGCATCGGCGGCGGCGCGTTTGTCACCAGCAAAGTCGCGCTGGTGAGTCGTTCGGCGCGGCCCGGCATCGATGTCGATTACAAATTCATTCAAGTCATGGTCGACGCGCCGGTCATCGATGACCAACCGACTTGCGGCAACTTGCTGAGCGCGGTCGGCGTGTTTGCGCTGGAACGCGGCTTGGTCGAAGCGGCGGAGCGCCGCGACGGCGAAACCCAAGTGCGCGTGCATGACATCAACACCGGCGCCACGGTGCTGCAAACCATTCGCGCGCCGGGCGGCAAAGTATGTTACCAAGGCGACGCGCGCATCGCCGGCGTGCCCGGCTCGGCATCGCCCATCGACCTGCATTTCCAGCACATCGCCGGCGGCAAAACCGGCCACCACTTGCCGACCGGCAACGCCCGCGACACTTTCGACGGTGTTGCCGCGACCTGCCTCGACATCAGCATGCCGACCGTGTTCGTGCGCGCCGGTGACCTCGGCAAAACCGGCCATGAGTCGGCGGCCGCGTTGGAAGCCGACGAGACATTAATGGCGCGCATCCGCGGCATCCGCGAGCAAGCGTCGGCGGCCATGGGCTTGGGCGATGCGCGCGACAGCGTCATCCCCAAGTTCGCGCTCATCTCCGCGCCGCAAAACCAACGCGCCGACATCAACATTCGATACTTCACGCCCGCCACCTGCCATCCCGCGGTCGCATTGTCGGCCGGCTTCTGTTTGGCGGCCGGTTGTTTTGTCGACGGCGCTTTGATGCACGACATCGCCGGCCGCGCGTTGGATGGCGACGGCAACGACACCGTCGTGCATATCGAAAACCCGTCCGGCGTCACCCCGGTCAGCATCCGCATGCCGCAAGGCGATGTGGCGCGCGTCAGCGGCAAGGCGCGGCGCACCGCGCGTTTGTTGTTCGCCGGCGATGTGTATGCGTGAGGCGGCCGCGGCGCGGTGATGAAAACCATGCGGCGCGAGATTCATCATTTCATCGCCGCATGCGTTCCGCCAACGCGTTATTAACTCGCGCATGTTGTTCGCCAAAACCCTCACCCTCGCGTTGGCCGGCGCGGCCGCGGCGTACGCGCTCAACCTGCCGCTGCCGTGGTTGCTGGGCCCGATGCTGTTGCTGACCGCGCTCAGCATGGCCGGCATGCGTCTGCGTTTCGCCGCGCAACTGCGCAATCCGTTGTTCGCGCTCATCGGTTTTTATCTCGGCAGTTCGGTGGCCGAACAAAGCGCGCTGTTTCGCGTCGAGTGGCTTTACACCGCGGCGTTGATGCTGACTTTTACGCTGCTCGCGACCGGCGTCTGCGCGTGGTATTTCATGCGCGCGGCAAAATACGAACGCGAACACGCGTTGTTGGCGGCGCTGCCCGGCGCGCTGGCGTACATCGTCGCCCATCTCATCGAGCGCGACTTGCCCGCGACCAAAATTATCATCGCGCAGAGCGTGCGCGTGTTGTTGGTGGTCGGCCTCGCGCCGTTTTTGTACCGTCACTTCGTCGGCGGCGAACCGTTTGAAGTTAACCGCTTCGCCTGGCAACCGTTCGAAAGCGGATGGCTGTTGGACTTGGCGCTCATCGCGGCGGTCTCGGCGCCGGTGGTTTGGCTGCTGCAACGCCTGCGCGTGGTCAACGCATGGTTCCTCGGCGGCATGCTCGCCTCGGTGCTGTGTTATGCAACCGGCGCCGCATCGCATACATTGCCCGCGTGGCTGCTGCAAGTGTTATTGGTGTTCATCGGCGCGATGATTGGCTGCCGCTTCGCCGGCGCGCGCATCGCCGACTTGCTCATCCACGGCGGCCACAGCCTCGCCGCCGCCATGCTGCTGCTGGCGTTGACCGCGCTCACCGCCTGGGGCGGCGCGGCCGCGCTGAACCTCGACCCGGTCGCCATGTTCCTCGCCTTCGCCCCCGGCGGCGTCCACGAGATGGCGCTCATCGCCTTCGCCTATGCCATCGAACCGGTGTTCGTCACCTTCCACCATGTCCTGCGAATCTTTTTCATCTCATGGCTCATCCCCATAACCGCCCACCACGCCGGCAAGTGACCAACCGGCATCATCGCCGCAAACTTGCCAAGCCCATCGCAACGATGGTCCACTCGACCACACATTCGCCATGAATCTTGAGACCGAAAGCATCGACTTGCTGAAAGATGCGCTAATCACGCTGCAGAAAGGTTTCGCCGGTTTGCCGGCATTTGACTCCAAGGCCGACCTCGACGCCATTGCGCCGGTGTTGCAGCAAGTTGCGCTACGGATGCGCGATAATTATCCGTATCCGCATCCGTTCTACGCCGGGCAGATGTTGAAGCCGCCGCATCCGGTGGCGCGTTTGGCGTATACCTTGGCGTTGTATCTCAACCCCAACAACCATGCGCTGGACGGCGGGCGCGCCAGTTCGGCGATGGAGAAGGAAGCGGTGGCCGCGATTGCCGGCATGTTCGGCTGGGGCGCGCGTCACTTGGGGCACTTATCCAGCGCCGGCACCACCGCCAACTTGGAAGCGTTGTGGGTCGCGGGCAAGTTGCACCCCGGCAAATCCATCGCCGCCTCCGCGCAAGCGCATTACACCCACGCGCGATTGACCGAAGCGCTGCAGATTCCGTTCGCATGCATCGCCGTCGACTCGCATGCGCGCATGGACATCGACGACTTGGAACGGCAATTGCGAAGCGGCGCAATCGGCACCGTGGTCGCCACGCTTGGCACCACCGGCGGCGGCGCGGTCGACCCGCTGGATGAAATCATGCGCTTGCGCCGGCGTTATGAATTCCGCGTGCATGTCGACGCCGCGTACGGCGGCTACTTCCACTTGGCGGACAACTTAGGCGCGGATGCGCGCCGCGCATTCGACTGCATCGACGCGGCCGACTCCATCGTGGTCGACCCGCACAAGCATGGCTTGCAACCGTACGGCTGCGGCTGCGTGTTGTTCCGCGACCCGGCCGTGGGCGCGATTTACCGTCACGATTCCCCGTACACCTACTTCACCTCCGCCGACTTGCACTTGGGCGAAATCAGTTTGGAATGCTCGCGCGCCGGCGCGGCCGCGGTCGCGTTGTGGGCAACGCAGCGACTGCTGCCGCTCACGCGCGGCGGCGAGTTCGCCCGCGGCTTGGCGCGCTGCCGCGCGGCCGCGGTAGAGTGGCATCGCCGCCGCGCCGAAGACCGGCGCGACTTGACCGTGTTCGCGCCGCAGTTGGACATCGTGTTATGGGCCGCGCGCGCTGACACCGCGTCCGCCATCTCGCGCCGCAGCCAAGCGGTGTTCGACGCCTGCGCCCGCGCCGGCCTGCACTTGGCGGTGATGAAACTGCCGACCGACTTGCTGCGCCCGCACTGGCCGCAAGTCGAATTTGACGGTGATGGCGACGGTGATGGCGATGACGGTGGCGATGGTGACGGTAGCAGCAGCGACACCGTCACCGTCCTGCGCTCATGCATGATGAAACCGGAGCATCTCGACTGGCTGCAGCGCATCGACGCGGCCTACCGACAAGCGCGGGATTCGGTTGGTTAACCGCTTAGCCGCTTAACCGTTTAAATCACCGTGCCGCCGGTTACCAACCTCCCTGTATAACAACATTTTCCGGCGGCGCGGAAAATTTGTGGCATTGCCGGTTAGCAACGCCGATGATGCGCCAACGATGTCGCAGCCGGGCCGGCCGTCAGCCAAAAGGCGGGCGCAAGCCAACCCGATGCGGCGAAGTTTCAACCCACACATGAGGCATTCATCATGAACACGCACACCGAAAACACTGCGCCGAAGCAGACCGAGTCAGCGCCTTTGTCCGACGAGCAACTGGGCAAAGTCAACGCCGCAGGGCGACGAGTCAACCCGGTCAACCCCGCGTTGCACCCCGATGACCCGGCCGACGGCACCGCCATCCAGAAGTTTCGACTGCGTCCCGGCGGCGGCTCCATCTAATCCGGAGCGCAGCGCAACCGAACCCGCGACCGGCGACGGTCGCGGGTTTTTTGTCGCGCGGTCGCGCGCGCGGTCCGGCGACGGTCGCCGGGTTTTTACCGTCGCCGCGGTCGCGGGTTTTTGTCGCCGCGTCGCCGCCTGTATAACGCGGTTTTCCGGCGGCGCGGAAAATTCGTTGTATCCCCGGCCGGCAACGCCGATGATGCGCCAACGATGTCGCAGCCGGCGGGCGCAAGCCCACCCGATGCGGCGCTCAACTTCACTCACACACGAGGCATTCACCATGAACACGCACACCGAAAACGCGCCGAACACGCCCGACTCGACGGTTTTGTCGGACCATGAACTCGGCAAAATCAACGCCGCCGGCGTCGGC
>JAPPPS010000057.1:0-11943 GCA_028817405.1 Gammaproteobacteria bacterium | reverse complement strand
GAACTCGGCAAAATCAACGCCGCCGGCGTCGGCGCTTCTTCCTACATCGCCGCTTACTTCAGCAGTTTGATGTCGCTGGTGGTCAAGCCGCGAGTCAATCCGGTCAACCCGGCGCTGCACCCCGACGACCCGGGCGACGGTTCGGCTTGGAATAACCTGCCCAACCGCGGCGGCCATTACGACGGTTGATTCCAAACCGCGGGCAAATCATCCCGCCATCCCAACCCCCCGCCCGCGGCCGGGAAATCCCGGCCGCGGGTTTTTTTTAATTCCCCGGCGTTTGTGCGCGGCGGCGAAAAACCGTTATCATCGCGCCGCCATGAAAATGGCGACAACATCGGCGAACGGACTCGCTCCGCCGCCGCATCGTCAACTCAAGGAACCAAGGAGGTCACCATGGAAACTCCCGCAAAACCCCGCGCCCGGCGCATTCTGTCCGCGGCCCGCATCGCCGCCGTCACCGTCACCGTCGCCATCGCGGCCGCGATCGCCGCCACCGTCGCGACCACCGTCGCAACCGCGGCCCAGCCGCCCGACATCTTCCTGCTCAAAACCTACGACGGCAAGCAGGAAGTGCGCGGCTGGGTGATGAGCGAAAAACTCGACGGCGTGCGCGGCGTCTGGGACGGCGCGCGCTTGGTCAGCCGCGGCGGCAAACCGCTGCATGCGCCGCCGTGGTTCACGCGCGGCTTCCCGCCGTTCGCGTTGGACGGCGAGTTGTGGAGCCGGCGCGCCGACTTCGAAAACATCACTTCCATCGTGCGCCGCCAGACCCCGGACGCGCGGTGGCGGCAAATCCACTACCATGTTTTCGAAGTGCCGAACCAGCCCGGCGGCTTGCTGCGCCGCCTGAATGTGCTGCGCGATTACCTGCGCGGCCGGGCGCAGACGCGCATCAAAATCATCCCGCAAACCACGGTTGAATCGGCCGAACACCTGCGGGATTTCCTCGGCGAAGTCACCGCCGGCGGCGGCGAAGGCGTGGTGGTGCGCGACCCGAAAACGCCGTATCAAACCGGCCGCTTGGCATCGGCGTTGAAGGTCAAAACCTACACCGATGCCGAGTGCGTGGTGCGCGAAATCCTGCCGGGCAAAGGCAAATACACCGGTATGATGGGCGCGCTGCGATGCCGCATGGCAAGCGGCTTGGAGGTCAACATCGGCAGCGGTTTCACCGACGCCATGCGCGCCGGCCCGCCGGCCATCGGCAGCGTCATCACCTTCAAACACTACGGCTGGACCGCGAAAGGCAAACCGCGATTCCCGGTGTATTTGCGGCTGCGACGGTGAGTCGGGGGCGACGCTGATTTCGCTGATTTCGCCGAGTCGTTGCGTCGATGGTTTCACTGATTCGCCGAACCGCGGCGGCGTTGAGTCGCTGATTCGCCGAACCGTTGCAGCGTTGATTCGCCAACTCGCCGCTCGACCCCACCGTCATTTCCACGCGGCCGGCGCAATCGCGTATCATCGGCGCGCGCGCATGAATCGCTTACCGTCGTGAACCGCTCGGAGAACCCGCTTGACCTCCCGCATCGACCGCGTCCGTGAATTGCCGTGCTGGCGCGGCGCGGTCGCGCCGCGGCCGCTGGCCGGGGGGTTGAGCAACCACAACTTCACGGTCGAAGACGGCGGCGCAAAGTTCGTGGCGCGCATCGGCGGCGACATGCTCATCCACAATGTGATGCGCTTCAACGAGGCAGCCTGCGGCCGGGCCGCGGCCGCGGCCGGCATCGCGCCGCGGTTGGTGCACGCCGAGGCCGACGCCTCGGTCATCGAGTTCATCGACGGCGCGACCCTGGACGCCGCGGCGGTGCGCGCCAACCTGCCGCGCATCTTGGCGACGCTGAAAAAACTGCACCGCCACGGCACCCGCGCGTTGCGCGGGCCGGTGCTGGCGTTTTCGGTGTTTCATGTCGCGCGCCACTACCGGCGGTTGCTGGAAGAAAACCACTCGCGCCACGCGCCGGCGTTGCCGCGTTTGCTGGATATGGCGGCGCGTTTGGAAAGCGCGGCCGGCGGCGCGCGCGTCGCGCTGTGCCACAACGATTTATTGGCCGCCAACTTCATCGACGACGGCCGCGCCATGTGGCTCATCGACTGGGAACACGCGGGCTTCAACACGCCGCTGTTCGACCTCGCCAACCTGGCATCCAACAACGCTTTCCCGGAAGAATTGGAGCGCGAAATGTTGGCGCGCTACTACGGTGGCGATGGCGACGATGGCGACGGTGGTAGCGGCGGCGACGGTGGCGAAGTCGACGGTAGCGACGGTGACGGTGGTGATGACGGTGGCGATGGTAGCCGCGACGGCGACGGTGGCGATGACGGTGGCGACGGTAACGGCGGCGGTGGCGATGGCGGAGGCGGATGTGGTGACGGTGGCGACGGCAACGCGTCAGTCGACGCCGCATTATGGCGGTGTTTCAAAGCCCTGCGCGCCGCCTCGCACCTGCGCGAAGCTATGTGGAGCATGACCGCCGAGATATTCTCCGAACTCGCCCAAGACTACCCCGCCTACACCGCCAAAAACCTCGACGACTTCCACCAAGCCTTCACTCAATTCACAGCAACATAAATCACGCCCCCGGCTTCTAATTGAACGCCCGCAGTAGTAGGCGTTTGGCGCGGTGGTGGTATTGGGTGCGGAAGGCGGCGACTTGCCATCGGCGGCCGCCGAGTTGCCGCCAGAGCCAGGCGGCGCGGATGCCGGCCAGGAGGGCGGTGCGCACGCGGCTGACGGTGAGCGGGTCGGTCAGCCGGCCTTCGCTGCCGCGCACGATGATGCGCGGGCGCATGCGGCTGATGCTGCGCGTGTAGAGCGCGCCGATGTCGTCGTGCAGCGCGTCGTCGTGGTCGAAATGCTCGGCCAAGTCGGCGTGGCGCGCGCGCAGTTCGTCCAAGCCGGCGCCGACCGCCGCCTGCGCGCGACGGTCGCGGCCGAGTTTGACGCTGAGTTGGTGCATTTCGGCGGCGTATTGAAACACTTCGCGGGTCGAGGCGTCGGCGCGCCCGCTGAACAAGCGCACCACGCAGTCCAAACCCAAGCGCAAGGCATGCACCGAGCCGAACACGGCCGCGGCCGAGTCGGCGTCAAGGCGCAGCACGCTCAAGCCCATGTGGTGCAGCGCCGGGCGGTCGTAGTCGTCGGCCGCGGCTAACTGATGCGCCAGGGTCGCGGCTTGAAACACCGCGGCGAAAGCCAGGGCCTGGTCGTCGTCGGGGGCGAATCGCATGGCGGGGTTCAGATTCGGTTAAGGGGACTCGGTGTGGTTGCGGTTGTCGTTACCGTCGCTACGGTCACCTTCGCCACGGTCGCCATTGTCACCGTCGCGGTCGCCACCGTCACTGTTACCGTCACCGTCACCGTCACCACCCACCCCCACCTTCCCCGCAATAATCGCCGCAAAAAACGCGGTTTCTTTTTCCAGCGAATCGACCCGCGTCTCCAACCGCCGGAAGCCGTGGCCCTCGTTTTCATACTCGATGTATTCATGCGCGATGCCCTTGGCGCGCAACGCCGCCGCCACTTCGCGCGACACCGCGGGCGGCACCACTTTGTCGTCCGCGCCTTGGAACAAAATCAGCGGGCATGCCAACTTGTCCATCTGAAACAACGGCGAGCGTTGCACGAATCGACTGGCGGCGTGGTCAGCGGGGTCACCGTCAGCCAACTTGGGGTCGAAAACTTCGCCGATGAGTCGGTCGGTGTAATCGCCCTCGAAGCGGTGCGTGATTTGCGCCAGCGTGATGAGATTGCCGATGCCGTAGTAGCACGCGCCGCCGCTGAATAATTGCGGGAAGCGGGTCAGCGCGCGCAGCACCGCGTAGCCGCCGGCGCTGCCGCCGCGGATGAAAACCAGGCCCGGGTCGATGCGCCGGCCCGCGACTAAAAACTCGATGCCGTCCGCGATGTCGTCGGCGTCGACTTCGCCCCACCGCCCAAGCAACGCCTGCCGGTACGCGCGGCCGTAGCCGGTGCTGCCGCGGTGGTTGACATCCAGCACCGCGTAGCCGCAGGTGGCGAAGTATTGTTTCAGCGGTTGCAGTTCGGTGGTGGCGCGCGCGGTGGGGCCGCCGTGCACCATGACCATCAGCGGCGGCAATGCATCGGCGGCGGCGCGGTAGCCGGGGTTGGCTGGCGGGTAGAAAATCGCGTGCGCCTCGCCGCCGTCGCGGGTGGGGTAGGTGAGCGGCTGCGGGCGGCTGTAAATGACGGCGGCGGCGTTTTCGGTGCCGGCATCGGTGTTTTCGGAGCCGGCGGCGGAGCCGGCGGTGTCCGCGGCGTCCGCGGCATCGGCCGCGCCACGGTAAACCACTTCGCTCGCGCCGCTGAGCAAGTCCAGCGCGTGGATTTCCGCGCCGCGCGTGGCGTGCCGCGCCACCCACAACAACTCGTCGCCGGCGGCGCGCGCATGCAACGCCAAGTCGCCGCACACCGCCGCGCCCTCGGCCAGCGGCGCGGTGTCGCCGGAATCCAGCATCACTTCCAGCAGGCGGTCGCCGTCGGCGGCGGTGGCCACCGCCGCGATGGTGTTCTCGGACAGCCGCTGCCAGCGGCGCGCGCCGAACACCCAGTGCGCCTCGCCGTATTCGTATCGGTCGTTGGTCACGCGGCGAATTTCGCCGCCGGAGGCGTCGCTGATGTGGCGGAAGAAATCCCAGAATTCGACGCCGCGGTCGCTGCTGTCGCCATCACCGTCGCCGTCATCTTGAGCGCGGTTTTCACGGCCGCGAGCGCGGTCGCAGCCGGGGTTGCGCTCACCGTCGCCGCCACCGTCACCGTCACCACCGTCGCTGTCGCCAACAAAAAGCAGCGTGTGGTCGTCCAAAAACCCCGGCTGGCACACCGCCCGGCCCGCGCCCGCGGCCACCACTTCACGGTCCGCGGCTGCGATTTTGCGCGGCGCGCCGGGCAGCGCGGCTTTCACCAAGCGGCTCTGGTCCCACGGCATAAACGGCCGGTCCCATTCCAGCCACGCTAACTGCGACTGGTCCGGCGACAGCGCCGGCGCGGCGTAAAAGTCGCCGCCCTCAACCAGCACCAGCGGGCGGGCGCGGCCACTCGCCGCGGCCGCCCCGCCCAAATCCACCAGCACCAGCGCATCGCGCGAGCGCGGCGCGCCGCCGCCATCACCGTCGGCGCCGGCGCCGCCGCTGTCGAAAATTTCCATCACCGCAATCACCGCCTGCAAGCGCGGCAGCGGTATCAAGTCGGCGAAATGCGCGGCGCGACCGGCGCCGGGGACTTCGGTCACCGCTTGCGGCGGGCCGGCCGGCGCGTCTTCCGCGCCCAAGTCCTGACGGTAGATGCGGCCGTCTGTCAGGTTGTTGAACACGAACTGCTCGCCGAGAACGCAGAAGCACCGTCCGCCGTATTCATGCACGCGGCTGCGGATGTTGAACGCCGGCGGCGTGAGGCAGGCGGTCTCAAAACCGCCGCCGGCCGGCCCGGTTAATGACTGGCGCATCAGCGCGATGCGCCCGTCTTCGCGCGCCAGCGACTGCAAAAAATACAGCCGGCCGCGGTGCCGAAACGGATGCATCGGCGCCGACGGCTGCGACAGCGCGCCGGCCACCGGCAGCGGACTGCGCCACAAACCGAACGGCGCCTGGGTTTTGCGCGCGGCCGGGGTTTTGCGCGGCGCGGCCGGGTCGTCGGTGTTCATGGCAGCGAGTCGAGGAGGAGTTTGGATGCGCCGGCGGTCAGGTTTTTCTCGCGCAGGAAGCCGCGCCGCGCCTCCAGCGCGTATTGGAACTTGCGCATGGGGCCGTAAAGCACTTCCGCGCCGTCGCGGTACGGCTGCATTTGCATCGCCTGGAACAGGTCGCCGCCGGCGTCGAAGAACGCGATGTCCAGCGGCGCTTTGACATTGTGCATGTGAAACCGGCCCGCGCCGGGCGCGGCGTAACGGAACAAAATCGCGGTGCGCGCCACCACCGCCGGGCAGATGAACTGATAGCCCGCGGCCATCTCAAGCGGCTCGTCGGCGATGAACGCGCGCAATGTAACCCGCTCGCGGCGGGCGTTCAGCAACTCGATGTCGGCCGACTGCATGCGCGCCAAACCGCGGTTGGTGGCCGCGCAATCCGGCTCAGCCGCGCGCCCCGGCACCGCCACCGCCAATACCAATTGGCAAGCGGCAAGCACGGCAACAGCGGCAAAAGTGGCAACCGCGCGCCCAATCCGGCGCGGCAAAGGCAAAACGGGCATAACCAAAACATAGCCGAACCGCGGGTTAATTTCCAGCGCGGGCGCGGCGGGGGCTGTGACGGCGCTTCGCGCCGGTACTTTAATTGCGCGGCGCTGGTCACCCGCCTTCGGTCCCGTCAATCGCGCGGTGGCCAATGTCGCGGCGGTACCAGCAGCCGGGCCAGTCGATGTCGGCGGCGAGGTGGTAAGCGGCGGATTGGGCGGCGCGCATGGTGGGGGCGGCGGCGGTGGCGCACAACACGCGGCCGCCGGCGACGGTGACTTTGCCGTCGGCGTTGAGGGCGGTGCCGGCGTGGAAGACTTTATGCATCGGCGGCGCGCTGTCCAAATCATCCCGATTCTCCGCGCCAGCCAAACCATCCTGACTCTCCGCGCCGGCCGAGCCATCCCGTCCTTCCGCACCGTCCCGGCCTTCCGCGCCGGCGGCACCGCCCCGGCCTTCCGCGCCGGCCAAGCCGCGAATAACCCCGCCGGTGTCGGGGGGGCCGGGGTAACCGGCTGCGGCCAGGACCACGCCGAGCGCGCAATTGTCGTCCCACCGCGCGGTCTCGCCGGCCAATTCGCCGCGCGTTGCAGCCAGGCAGTGCGCGACCAAGTCGGAGCGCAGGCGCAGCAGAATGGGCTGGGTTTCCGGGTCGCCGAGGCGGCAGTTGAACTCCAGCACCCGCGCCGCGCCGGCCGCGTCCACCATCAAACCGGCGTAGAGGAAGCCGGTATACGGCGCGCCATCGGCGGCCATGCCGGCCACGGCCGGGCGCATCACGGTGTCCATGATGCGCGCGTGCATCGCGGTGTCGACCAACGGCGCCGGCGAGCATGCGCCCATGCCGCCGGTGTTGGGGCCGGCGTCGCCGTCGTGCGCGGCCTTGTGGTCTTGGCTGGAGGCCAGCGGCAGAATCGCTTTGCCGTCGCTCATGCAGATGAAACTCACCTCCTCGCCGGCCAGGAATTCCTCCACCACCACGCGCCGCCCGGCGTCGCCGTGCCGATGGCCGGACAGCATCTCGGCCGCCGCGGCCGCGGCCGCGGCGCGGGTTTGCGCGATGACCACGCCCTTGCCGGCCGCCAAACCGTCGGCCTTGACCACCACCGGGCAGGCGAAATTATCCAGCGCTTTGGTCGCTTCGTCGGCGTCGGTGAAACTCCCCCAAGCGGCGGTGGGGATGGCGTGGCGGCGCATAAAATCCTTGGCGAAAGTTTTGGAGCCTTCCAGTTGCGCGGCGGCGCGGCTGGGGCCGAAACACGCCAAACCGGCGCGCGCGAAGCGGTCGGCCACCCCCGCGACCAACGCGGCCTCGGGCCCGACGATGGTCAAGTCAACGCGCGATGCCGCGGCGAACCGCGCCAACGCGTCGATGTCGTCCGCGCCGATGTCGATGTTTTCCACGCGCGGCTCGGCCGAGGTGCCGGCGTTGCCGGGCGCGACAAACACGCGCGCGACCAACGCCGACTGCGCCGCCTTCCACGCCAGCGCATGCTCGCGCCCGCCGCCGCCGATGATGAGGATTTTGAGGTTGCTCACGGGGATTTTGCCGATGGCGCGGATTTTGCCGATGGCGGGGATTTTGCCGGCTGCGCGGCTCGGGTTTTTCGCCGAGTTTGTGCCGGCCGGAGACCGTCGCGCGCGCCGCCGGCCGCTTGCCCCGGTGCCGCGCCGCCGCCTACAACGCGCTGAAATCGATGTAGCGCAGGATGTCGTCCGCGGTGTCGAAGGCGCGGTCCGGCCCGGCCGACACCAGCGCCACCTGGCCGCTGGCGTCGCGCCGCACCGCAATCGCGCTGCCCCAGCCGTCGGCGAAACGCCGCTGCTCGACGATGCGCCGCACCAGCGACAGCGCCAGTTCCGGGTCGTCCAGGGCTTGCGCCGAGGCCGCGGTTTTCATGGCCGCGGCGATGACATTCAGCGTCGCCACGCTGCGGATGGCGCGCGGCGACAACGCGGCGGTGTCGCCGACCGATGCGCCGTCGCCGCGCTGCAACGCGCCGGCCTCCGGCGGCAACAACTCGCTGCCGCGGCTGCCGCCGCTGCCGATGTCGGTGGTGCCGGCGCGCTGCAGCACGCGCTCGGTGATGAGGTGGTTGAACGCCATCGACGACAAAAACACTAACATCATGCCCACCGCCACCGCGGCCCGGCTGACGCCGCCGGCGGCCGCGGCGGCCCCGAAATATTCCTGGACGGTGGCGAATTCGGGAGCGCCGCGGGCGTCGCCGGCGTCGCGGTCGTCGCCGGCATCGGCGTCGAAGTCGTCGCTGAATTCGTCGCCGATGTCGACTTCAAAATCCTCGCCGCGCGCCGGGTCCAGCACCCCGCCGGGGCCGAACAAGCGGCGGCAGGCGTGGCGGTAGTAGAGGTAGTTGGCGAGCAGCGGCCACGCCAGCGCCCACAGCAGGTACACCGGGCCGGGGTCGAAGGTGAGCACTAAGAACAGGCCGCCGGCCAGATGCGCCGCGGCCCACTGCCAGAGTTTGCGGTACGCCGCCCACAGGAAGAAGGCGAAGAACGCGGGCCAGTGCCAAGTCAGCGCGAACTTCGGGCGCTCGATGCCGCCGAAGCGGACGAACTGACACTGGTAGTAGCGGACGTTGACGCCGACAAAATGCAGCAGCGCGGCGTGGCGTTTGAGCGCGAAATCGGCGTCGTCGGGGGCGACGGTTTCGCCGGTGATTTCGGCGACGGTTTCGGCATCGACGGTGGTTTCGTCTTTATCCGCGGCCGCGGTTTTGTCGGCCCCGGCGCCGGTTTTGCTGCGGGATTTTTTGCGGGTTTTGGCGCGCTCGGCCGCGCCGGTGCGGGTTTTGGCGCGTTTTTTAACCGCGGCCCGGCGCGACCCGGCCGGCGCTTCGCTCTCGGCGCGTTCACCGTCGCCGGAGTCGCCGGGCTCGCCGGCATCGCCCCCATCGCCCGCCGCCGCCGCGATTTCCTCCATCCGGCAGGCCGCGCCGGCGGCGTTGAGCGCGCCGCAGATTTTCTCCGCCTGCGCGCGCGAATACGGTTTCGCCAACTTCACCGGCTGGCCGCGCAGCAACCGTTCCATCCGCGCCGGCGTGGAGTGAAACAACGCCGCCAGCGCGCGCAACGCCGCGCCGCGGTCTTTCTCCGGCAGCACCTGGCCGCTGACGATGACGCGAAACTTGGGCGATTCGGGTTTGCGCATGCTGGGTTCCAATCCGCGCGCGGCGGTTCAGTGGCGGAAGTGCCGGGTGCCGGTGAACACCATCGCCATATCATGCGCGTTGGCGGCGGCGATAACTTC
This sequence comes from Gammaproteobacteria bacterium, assembly GCA_028817405.1. Lineage (GTDB taxonomy): Bacteria > Pseudomonadota > Gammaproteobacteria > Arenicellales > Poriferihabitantaceae > JAHRAW01. Next base: position 2,475 of record JAPPPS010000057.1, on the reverse strand, counting down.
GTCGTCGCGCATTGAGCCGCCCGGCTGAATCACCGCGCGTACGCCGGCCGCGGCCGCGTGCTCGATGCCGTCGCGGAACGGAAAAAACGCGTCCGACGCCATGACCGCGCCGGCCACTTCCAGGCCCGCATCCTGCGCTTTGAACGCGGCGATGCGCGCCGAATTGACGCGGCTCATCTGGCCCGCGCCGACGCCGATGGTGGCGCGCCCCGCGGCGTAGACGATGGCGTTGGACTTGACGAACTTGGCGACTTGCCACGCGAACAGGAGGTCTTCCATCTGCGCGTCGCTGGGCGCGCGCGCGGTGACCACTTCCAGTTTGTGGTTGAGTACGCGGTCGGCGCGCTGCACCAACAAGCCGCCGGCGACGCGGCGCAGGTCGAGGCCGGCCGGCCCATCACCGCGGCCGCCGCCGGACTCGGCCTCGCCGCATTCCAGAACGCGGATATTCGACTTGGCCGCCAACGCCTCCAGCGCGGCCGCGGACACCGCCGGCGCGGCGATGACTTCCGCGAACTGCGCGTCGACGATGGCGCGCGCGGCGTCGACTTCGAGCGCGCGGTTGAACGCGATGATGCCGCCGAACGCCGACTCGCGGTCGGTGGCAAACGCGCGCTGGTACGCCGCGGCTTGGGTTGTCGCCACGGCCGCGCCGCACGGATTGGCGTGCTTGACGATGACGCAGGCGTGGCCGCGGCTGAACTGGCGGACGCATGCGATGGCTGTGTCGGCGTCGGCGATGTTGTTGAACGACAACGCCTTGCCCTGCAACTGGCGCGCGCTTGCCAGGCCTCCGCCGCCATCCCCGTCACCGTCGCCGGCGCGCCCGGCCGGGCCGCGGTCGGCATACCACGCGGCCGCTTGGTGCGGGTTTTCGCCGTAGCGCAGGGTTTGCTTTTTGCGGAATTGCAAACTCAAGGTGCGGGGGAAGGCGGCGTGGTCACCGTCGCCGGCGCCGGCGGTGGTGTCGCCGGCCGCAGCGGAATCGCCGCCGGCATCAGCGGCGCCGTCGCCAAGCAACCCGCCGAGATAATTGGCGATGGCGGCGTCGTAGCCGGCGGTGTGTTCGAAGGCCTTGACCGCGAGGTCGAATCGCAACGCCGCCGACAAACCGCCGCCGTCCAGCGCGTCGATGATGCGCGCGTAGTCGTCCGGGTCGACCACGGCCGCGGTGTCGCGGTGGTTTTTGGCGGCGGCGCGCAGCAGCGTCGGGCCGCCGATGTCGATGTTCTCAATCGCCTGCTCCAACCCGCATTCCGGCTCGGCCACGGTTTCCTCGAACGGATACAGGTTGACCGCGACCAAGTCGATGCGCGCGATGTTGTGCGCCTGCAACGCCGCGTCGTCGACGCCGCGCCGCGCCAACAGGCCGGCGTGAATTTTCGGGTGCAAGGTTTTGACCCGGCCGTCTAACAGTTCCGGGAAGCCGGTGTAGTCGGACACTTCCACGACCGCGACGCCGCCGTCGCGCAGTTGCCGGGCGGTGCCGCCGGTGGAGAGGATTTCCACGCCGAGGCGCGCCAACGCGCGGCAGAATTCCACCACGCCGCGCTTGTCGGAGACGCTGACCAATGCGCTGGCGACGGTTGTGGTTTCAGTCATGTTCGCGGGGGAATTTGGCGGGGCTGACGGGGACGGGGACGGCGACGGCGACGGTGGCGGCGACGGTAGACGGTGACGGCGATGTTCGCGGGGGAATTTTACGGGGGTGACGGTGACGGCGACGATGACGGTGACGGTGGTGGTGACGGTGGCGGCGATGGAGATTGCGATTCGACAACGCGGCCGCGCAACATTATGCATCCAAACCGAACTGCTCGATTTTTTTGCGCAGCGTGTTGCGGCTGATGCCGAGCGCTTTGGACGCTTTGACGCGGTTGCCGCCGCTGTGTTTCATCACCGCTTCGATGAGCGGCTTTTCGGTCTCGCTCAGCACCTTCTGGTGCAAACCGCTCGCGTCCTCGCCGTTCAAGTCTTTCAAGTGCTGCTCGACCGCGCGGCGCACGCAGTCGCACAGAGTCTTGCGCCGCTTCTTCATGGCCGGCCCCCGGCGCGCGCCCGCGCCGCGCCGACACGCCGCAAAAGGTGGTTAATACTCATGAAACGCAACGCAAAATGAAAAATTCAAATCTCGATTCAATTCCAACCGACCGCGACCCAATCAGCCGCCGCCCCCGCCCCGCGCCCCGCGATTGTAGCCGTTTCCCCGCGCGCTGTCACCGTGTTTTCGATTCCCAATTTTTTTTCTTTCTTTCTCGTTTGCTCCGCCGACCGCCCACCGCCACGCGACAGCCGCCCGGCCCGCCACGCCGGCGACAACACCCCGCCCGCCACGCCAGCAACAGCCGCCGGGCAAGAAACGGCGGGTGCCGGCGACAGGGCAAACGCGGAGGCGAACTCAAAGATAATCCGCCAGATTCACTTTGCCCCAGTTTTTTGGCCAGGCGCGGTTGTAGTCGGCGGGGGGGCGGCCGG
>JAPPPS010000029.1 GCA_028817405.1 Gammaproteobacteria bacterium | reverse complement strand
GACCCATGTGCAAACTGCCGGTGACATTGGGCGGGGGAATCATGATGCAATACGGCGCGCCGGTGTTGTCACCGTCGCCGGCACCGTCACCATCGTTGCCGCCGTCGCCGGCCGAATCAACCGGCGCGAAATAACCGCTTTCTTCCCAGTAGCGGTACCATTTCGATTCAATGGTACGCGGGTCGTAGGTTTTGCTGAGTGCCATGGCTTAAGAGATGTTGTGCGTGTTCGGCGCGATGCCTTGCTCGCGGTAGAATCGAAACCGCGCGCGCCCCGCGGTTTTGTCGTCGGCGTCGTCGATGATGAGTTCAGCCACGCGCGCAAACTGCGCGTAGTCATGCGGCGCGTCGCGGCGCAATGAAATCAGCAAATCGAACGGATGCGGCGCATCGCCGGCGCCGATTTGCACCGGATAACGCGCACGGTCTTTGGCATCGCCGTCGCACACCGCATGCGGCACGAAACTATTCTGCGCGAAAGTCCAGAGGAGTTTGTCGAGCGCCGCGCTTTGCGCCACATCTTCGGTGGCGATGAACACCGTCATGCCTTGCCCGAACGCCTTGTTGGCAATGCGGCAGGCGTAGCGGTGTTTTTCCGCGAAGTCGGATTGCGCCAGAATGTAAAAATCTACTTGCATGGTTGCCGGTTATGCGCGCGAATCGTTCGCCAGAAAAATCTTGTCGTGTTCGGTGGGGGCGACTTGGACGCCCGGTGTCCACCGGAATAATTCAGGGTAATTCTTAACGCGCAAACGGATTTGCCACTCTTCGGGGAACTTGTTGTCCTTTCGTCGATACAAACACTTTTCCTCATTCAAATCGGCGATTTCTTGCGCGGTTAAACTCCGATTGTTTTCGGATTCGAGTATGACGGCGATGGCTTCATGTAAAGTCATGATTCACCCCCGCTTTTCCGCCCGCCCCAACAAAAATTCCACCAACAACGGTACCGGCCGCCCGGTCGCGCCCTTGGCCGCGCCGGATTTCCATGCGGTGCCGGCGATGTCGAGGTGCGCCCAGTCGAATTTGGCGGTGAAGTGTTTGAGGAAGCAGGCCGCGGTCACCGCCCCGGCATAACGCCCGCCGATGTTCGCCAAGTCGGCGAAGTTGCTCTCCAACTGCTTGGCGTAGTCGTCCCACACCGGCATGCGCCAGGCGCGGTCGCCGCTGGCATAACCGGCCGCCAACAACTCTTCGGCGAGCGCATCTGAGTCGCTGAATAAGCCGCTGGCATGCGCGCCCAACGCCACCGCGCAGGCGCCGGTCAAGGTGGCGATGTCGACCACCGCGGCCGGTTGGAATCGCTCGGCGTAGGTCAGCGCGTCGCATAAAATCAGCCGGCCCTCGGCGTCGGTGTTGAGGATTTCGATGGTGCGGCCGGACATGCTGGTCACGATGTCGCCGGGTTTGTTGGCGGCGCCGTCGGGGAGGTTTTCCGAGCACGGTACCAGGCCGACCAAGTCGAGTTTCAGTTGCAACTCCGCGGCCGCTTGCAGCGCGCCGAACACCGAGGCGCCGCCGCACATGTCAAACTTCATCTCGTCCATGGCCGCGGACGGTTTTAATGAGATGCCGCCGGCGTCGAAAGTCAGACCTTTGCCGACCAACACCACCGGCCCGGTTTTTTTATCGCGGGTTTTGCCGCGGGTTTTGCCGCGGCCTCGGTTACCGGATAGGCCGCGGTATTCAAACACAATCAACTTCGCCGGCTCGCGACTGCCGCGCGACACCGACAGCAGCGAACCCATTTTATGCCGCTTCATCTCGGCCTCGCCCAACACCGTGACCGCGATGCCGTGTTGCTTGCCGAGTCGCTTGGCTTCCCCTGCCAGGAACGCCGGCGTGCAGAGATTGCCCGGCAAGTTGGCGTAGTCGCGCGCGCGTTTGATGCCCGCCGCCACCGCCGCGCCTTCGCGCAAGCCGCGTTTGACCGCGGCTAATTGCGCGCGCTCGCACAGTAACTGTACGCGTTTCAACTGGCGCGGTTTCGGCGCGCCACTTTTGGTTTGCTCGAATCGATAGAGGATATCTTCCATGCTTTCCGCAATGTGACGCGCGCGCCGGCGGATTGCCGAATCGTCACCACCGTCACCACCACCGTCACCGTCACCGTCCAACAAACACAACAGCGCGGAAGCGATGCCGCGTTCATCCAGCAACTTGGCGGCGATGGCCGCGCCGCGCCGGCGTCTCGCGGTCGCCGCCGATGGGTTATCATCGCGTTTGGCGTCGGGCTTCGGGCCGAGGCCGACTAACAGTACGCATCCGGCTTTAATGCCGGGCGGGCGGTACAGAAACTGCGCGCCGCCGATGCGCCCGTCGAGTCCGCCGCGGCCGAGCGCGGCGCCGAGGGTTTTGTTGGTTGCGCGGTCGAGGCGCGCGCCGGCCGGCGTCAGTTGCGGTTTTTTGCCCTGGAATACGCCGACCACGATGCAGTCCGTGGGCGCGGCGACGGGGTCGGCGAACTTGGCTGAAAATTGCATGGGGGTCTCCTGATGCGGAACGCGAAACGGTGGAATGATGCGAAATGATTGGTTTGACGAGGCGGGCCGGGCGGCGGCGCGCGCGGATTATAGCAAACCGACGGCGGTGAACGCGCGCTTGCCGGGCCGCGGTTGCGCCGGCGGCCGCGGTGTCCACGGCCGCCGAGCCGAGCCCGGTCGCGCGCCTCGGCGGCCGGCATCGTCACCGTCACCGTCGCCACCACCGTCACCGTCACCGTCGCCGCAATCACCGTCACCGTCGCAATCGCCAAAACCGACATGATTCTGCACCGCGCTTTCGTCCGCGAAACGCTGCATGCCTGCGGCGTGGTCAGCGTCATTTTGTTGGCGGTGTTCGTCGCGGTGCGCGGCCTCGGCTTCCTGCGCCAAGCGGTCGAAGGCGACATTCCCGCGGCGCGCGTGCTGCTGCTGCTGGCGCTGAAAACCATCACCTACCTCGACATCATCCTGCCGCTGGCGTTGTATATCGGCGCGTTGGCGGTGCTCGGGCGGTGGCTGCGCGACCACGAATTAACCGTCATCGCGGCCTGCGGCATCGGCGCGGGCCGCCTGCTGCGCCCGGCCGCGCTGTTGTTCGCGCTCATCGGCGGCGCGGCGTCGCTGTTCTCGCTGTATCTGTCGCCGTTGGCGGCCGAGGCGGCGCGCGCGATTGTGCATGACGCGCGCAGCCGCGCCGACATCGCGGGCCTGCTGCCGGGCGTTTTCACCGAGGGACGCGACGGCAGCGTGTATTTCATCGAGCGGTATGAATCCGGCGAGGGCGGGGCGGCCGGCAACGCTGAGTCGAGCGTCGATAACGATGCGGCCGGCAACGCCGCAACCGCGCCGGGTCAATTCCGCAACTTGTTTGTTTATCACCGCGGCGGCGACGGTGGCATCGGCGGCGAAACAAAAGACGGTGTGGTGGTTGCCGAGCGCGGACGGTTGGTCACGGATGCATCCGGCGACTTCTTGGTGCTGCAAAACGGCAGTCGCTATGTCGGCGCGCCCGGCGATGCGGAACACGCGCTGCTCGACTTTGAAACCTACGGCTTGCGACTCGCGCCGCCGGCCCGCGACTACCGCTTGCCGGTGGAAGCGCAGTCAACCGCCGCGTTGTGGGGCGCGCGCCACGCGGCCGCGCGCGGCGAGTTGCACTGGCGGTTCAGCAAAGTGGCGATGTTGGCGGCGTTGTTAGTGTTCGCGTTGGCGTTGGGGTTCTCGTCCACCGCGCAGCGCAAAAACCGTTTCCCCGGCATGTTAGTCGCGTTGTTAGTTTATTTCGCGTATTCCAACATCGCGGGTTTGGTGGCGGCGCAGGTTAGCCGCGGCGCGACCGGACCGGTTGCATTGTGGGGCGTGCATTTAATCTTTCTTGCCGCGGCGTTGTTTTTATTGCGCCGCCGCCATCTCGACAAACCGTTGCTGCCGGCGGTGCGGATGCCGCGGTTGAAATGAACGCGCCACTGTCGCGCATCGACCGTTATCTCGGCGCCGTCATTTTGCGCTACACCGTGCTGGCGTTGTTGGCGTTGTTGGGTTTGTTCGCGTTCGCCAACTTCCTCGAACAGTTGGGCGACTTAGGCAGCGGCGACTACGGCGCGCTGGATGCATTGGCGTTCGTTGCGTTGAGTTTGCCGCGCATCGCGTACGAACTGTTGCCGCTGGCGGCGTTGCTTGGCGCGCTCATCGGCTTGTCGTTGTTGGCGGTCGACTCGGAGTTAATTGCGTTGCGCGCGAGCGGCGTGTCGGTGGCGCGCATCACCGCGGCCGCATTAAAAACCGCCGCGCTTATCGCGGTCGCCGCGCTGCTGCTCGGCGAGTTCATGGTGCCGCCAAGCGAACTGCGCGCGCAACGCGGCCGCGCCGATGCCATCGCCGCGGGCGCGGTGCAGCACAACCCCGGCGCCGGTTTGTGGCTGCGCGATGCGGAACAGTTCGTCAACATCGGCGAAGTGCTGCCGGACATGACCTTGCGTCGCGTCAAACTGTTTGGGTTTGATTCCAAACGCCGCTTGCGCGTGTTGCGCTCGGCCGCGCGCGGCGAGTTTGTCGGCGAGCATTGGCTGCTCAGCGAAGTTAAAGAGACGCGATTGGGTGACGGTGTTGGCGACGGTGTTGGTGACGGTGACCACGGCGACGGCGACATTAACAACGCCGGCGATGCAACTATGCAAGCCATCGCGACCGCGCATCTCGACCGCGCGACATGGCGGACCGCGGTCACGCCGCACATCTTGTCGGTGTTTCAACTGCGGCCAAGCCAGTTGTCGCTGGCGCAGTTGCGTAAGTATATCCGCCACCTCGCCGCCAACCGTCAGCAAACCGCGCCGTACCAATTGGCGTTCTGGAACAAACTGTTGCTGCCGGTGGCGGTGGCGGTGATGGTGGCGTTGGCGGCGCCGTTCGTGTTCGTCAACTTGCGCACCGCCGCGCTCGGCCGCAGCGTGTTCGCCGGCGTGCTGCTCGGCCTGGCGTTCTTCGCGGTCAGCCGCGGCTTAGGGTATGTGGTGTTGGCGTACGGTCTGCCGCCATTCGCCGGCGCCGCGCTGCCGCTGGTGTTGTTCGCGCTGCCGGCGTTGGCGTTGCACCGTCGCGTGGGGTAGGGCGTTGTTGCGTTATCAATTCGCCGCGGGTTTGTTGTTATCGTCGTTGCTTGCATCACCGTCACCGTCGCCATCATCGCCGGTATAAAACGCGGGCCATTCCAACTTCACCACTGGACTGTCGCTTGCCAATGAATAACATTGGTCGATGATTTTCGGGCGCGCGCGTTGTTGCGTTGGATTCGATGCGGCGCGTTGCTTGGCGCGTTCTTCCAGCGCGCGGTGCAGGGTTTGGTACGCGGTGGTGGACAGCGGCCGCAGCAGTTCATACAAATGCGTGCAACTCTCGCGCCGGCCGATGCGCGCACTCACTTCGCGCAGCCAGCCGGCTTTGATTTGCATGCCTTCCAAACGCTTCATCACCTCGCGCGCGCCGCGGCACATGGTGAACGGCGAGTAGTCCATGCCGGCCTGCGCTTCGATGATGTTCATGTCGAGGTCGATGGTCAAGCGCAGTTGCATTTGGTGCACCGGCTCGCCGGCCGCGACTTCGCCGCGGTCGCGGTTGTGGTACGAATACGTCTTGGTGTCGACCAACTCGGCTTCGATGTCCCATAAACCGTCGGCGCGTTTGAAGCCCTGGCAGACGACGCTACGGTGATGCAGTTTTTCGCGCGCGGCGGGTTTGGATTTTGGCGGCGACATGGTTAACTCCGGTTGGCCAAGGCGACCGCGGCCTTGGAATAGTTGGGGCGCTCAAGTTTGGCACAGATGAAGTCGGCGGCAAACCGCAGTTTGGATAAATCGACGCCGCTGTCGATGCCGAGGCCGTCGAGCATGTACACCACATCTTCGGTCGCGGCGTTGCCGGCCGCGCCGGGCGCGAACGGGCAGCCGCCGAGGCCGGCGACGGCGGTGTCGACAACGCGCACGCCCACTTGCAGCGCGGCGTAGATGTTCGCCAACGCCTGGCCGAAAGTGTCATGGAAATGCGCCGCCAACTGTTCGACCGGCACAACTTCGGCGACGCGCTCGAGCATGGCGCGCGCTTTGCCCGGCGTGCCGACGCCGGTGGTGTCGCCGAGCGATATTTCATAGCAGCCCAAGTCGCGCAACAAACCGGCCACGCGCGCGACTTCGGCCGTCGCCACTTCGCCTTGATACGGGCAGCCGAGCGCGCAGGAAACATAGCCGCGCACGCGCAAGTTTGATGCCAGCGCGCGCTCGGCCACGGCCGCGAATCGTTCGATGCTTTCATCAACGCCGCAGTTGATGTTTTTGCGACTGAACGCTTCCGAGGCCGCGGCGAATACCGCGATGTGTTTTGCGCCGGCTTGCAACGCCGCATCCAAACCGCGCAAGTTCGGCACTAATACCGGGTATTCGACCGGGTATTCGACCGGATGCGCAACCGCGTTTGAATCGCCGGCGACCGTCGCTTCCGAATCCGCCAGCAGCGCCTTCAACACCGCATCGCTGTTTGCCATCTGCGGCACGCGTTCAGCGGAGACAAAACTGCCTGCTTCAATCGAGGTAAGACCGGCCGCGGCCAGCAACCGAATCAACTCGACGCGAACCGCCACCGTCGCCGCGCGCGATTCGTTTTGCAAACCGTCGCGCGCGCCGACTTCGACGATTTTGACTTTTTTCGGTAACATCAAGAAAACCTCACTGTGAGTTGCCGCGTTTTCCTAAACCGGTTCGCCTTTGCCCGTTTTCAATGAATTCTTTAAATCGCAACATGTCATTGTCATTGAAAGGCGCATGGTTGATGTGCTGTACTTGCCACAAACCGTGTTTTACTATCTTGTCTTTATCGGAGTGCAAGCCAAGCCAATCATGCGATGGATTGCACTCCTTGCATTGCGCGACAGTACCTACGAGTTGTTTTTTTATTTCAACCCTTTTTTGACATTGATTTACTTCAATAACAGAAAATGAAATGTTGTCTTTGATGAATTTGCTAATGCAATTCTCGATATTGTCCCGAATGCCGGGGTGACGCGCAAGCAAAGCTCCGCCAATACTTCCGCGGAGAATGCTGCTTTCTCTTTTTTCGTTGGGAAAATGGTCTTTAATTCGGTCGAAAAATCTCCCATCAGCCTCGTTTATCCCGACCCACACGATTCGCTTTTCCCCATGCCCAAATTCGCCCTTTTCATACATCAGGCTAATCCCGTTTGACGGAATTTCATGGGAAATGGCAGGAAATTCCTGCGGACTGTGCCCAAATTCGTGTTTTGGGAGTCCGCGAATTAACTTGTGGATTGTTTCACAAGATTTGCTCATGGCGACACCTGATGGATTGGGTGGACAATTGCCGTCAATTCTACTATACTTTGCCCGCTTTCCACAACCTTACCCATCGAAAATGCGTACTCCCATTTTACCAGCGTTTTATATCCTGTTGCTTCTCTTCGGTAGCAGCACATCTGCAACAGCGGATTTTGCCGTGGGCAAACAGGCTTACGGTGACGGTGACTATTCCACGGCCCTGAGGGAACTCAAACCTCTGGCTGAATCCGGGCATGCGGTTGCGCAGAGATTTCTTGGACTCATGTATCAATATGGCCACGGCGTGTCCCAAAATTACGGCAGGGCATTCAAGTGGTACCAGCTCTCCGCTGCGCAGGGTGATGCTATCGCGCAATACAATATCGCTGTTATGTATGACGATGGCAAAGGCGTTCCGCGAGATGACGCCGAGGCGGTAAAGTGGTATCGGCTCGCTGCAGAACGCGGCGACAAATATGCGCCAGCAAACCTTGCGATCATGTATACAAAAGGCGAAGGCGTCAATCGCGATTATGTGATGGCGTACATGTGGTGGAGCATTGCCGCTTTGCATCGATTTTTCTTGGCAGATATGGACAAGGAGAACCTCGCACAAAATATGACTCGCGAGCAAATTTCCGCGGCGGAAGAATTGTTGCTTAAGTGGCTGAATAAACATGGCGATGTATTTGATAACTAAACATCGCGGATTCAACTCCCAACTGCAACGCCTCAATCTGGGGGAGGGCGAGTTGCGGTAGCATCGTCTTTCAC
>JAPPPS010000101.1 GCA_028817405.1 Gammaproteobacteria bacterium | reverse complement strand
TGAGGAATATAGTCGCTACGCTTCCTTATTCCTCTACCGCACGGAATGACGGCCTCTCGCCTCGCCGGGTCAATTAAAGACTCTGGATTCCGGCTGTCGCCGGAATGGCAGTTGGAGCGGTTGCCACCGGAGTGGCAATGGTGGCGTGCATTGCGGTGTTTTCGTTGGCGATTTTTCAATTCAAGAACTTCAACGGGTCAACCGGCTTGCCGTCTTTGCGGATTTCGAAGTGCAGCATTACGCGCGAGGCGCCGCTGCTGCCCATGCGCGCGATTTGTTGGCCCGGTTTTATGCGCGCGCCTTCCGCGACTAAGATGCTGCGGTTGTGCGCATACGCGCTCAAAAACGCCGGCGAATGTTTGACGATGAGGAGTTTGCCGTAGCCGCGCAAGCCCTCGCCGGCGTAGACCACATGGCCGCCGGCGGTGGCGCGAATCGCGCTGCCGGGCGCGCCGGCGATTTGGATGCCGTTGCGCCCTTTGGCTGGGGAAAACCGGCCGACCAATTGGCCCTCGGCCGGCCACCGCCATTGACTCGGTGGGGCCGCGGGCGCGGATTTTGCCGGCTGGACGGTTGGTTTGGACGGCGCGCCGGGCTTGGGGATTTTGGCTGACGGCGTGGCCGTGGTTACGGTCGCCCCGGCCGCCCCGGCCGGCGCCGATTGGACCGTCGTCGCCCCCGGCGCGCGCAGCCGCAGCCGCTGCCCGGCGCGCACCGGATACGGCGCGCGCAGGCCGTTCCACTCGGCGATGTCCTGATAGTCCAAGCCGAAACGCCAGGCGATGGTGTAAATCGAATCGCCGGCGCGCGCCGCGGCCGTTGCCGGAATCACGCGGTGCGGCGCTTTGTTGATGACCGGCGCTTTCCCGACCGTGGGCGCGGCCGCGCAGCCGGCCGCGGCCAGCGCGAGCGCGGCCAGAACGCCGCTGCCCACCGTGCGCAGAATGCCGCGCGCGTTCACCGCCACGCCCAATACGCCGCCGCCGCCAACGCCACCGCGCCCCAGCCGGCCGGCTCGGCCCACCGTCGCAACTGGCGGTCGACGGCCGCGCCGCCCCACCACAGCAGGCCGGCGATGAGGTAGAACTGCGCGGCGCGCCCGGCCACCGAGGCCGCGACGAACCACAGCAGCGGCAAGCCCAGCAAACCGGAAGCGAGGGTGACCAGTTTGTATGGAATCGGCGTGACCCCGGCCAGCAAAACCAGCCACGCGCCGTAGTCGCCGAACCAAGTTTGCACCGCATCGAACTGCGCCTGCGCGGCGTAGAACTCGACAATCGGCCGGCCCAACGGCTCGAACAAAAACGCGCCGATGAAGTAGCCGAACACGCCGCCGAGCACCGAGGTGACGGTGGCAAGCGCGGCGAAATGCCAGGCGCGCTCGCGCTTTGCCAACGCCATCGGCGCCAGCAGCAGCGCGGTCGGCAGCGGGAAGAACGAGGCTTCCGCAAAACTCACCGCCGCCAAATACCGCGCGGCCAAGCGGTGGCTCGACCACGCCAACATTTTGTCGTACAGGGGGCCGAACAGTTTCATGGGGTTTTCATGCGGGCGGTGACGGTTGCGGCGGGGCGGTGACGGTTGCGGCGCGGCGGTGACAACGGGCGCAATTTTACCGAGTGCGCCCGCCCAACATCGGCACGAAACGCACCGCATCGCGCAGTTGCTGGTCGAAGTCGCCGCTGCCGTCGCCGCTGCCGTGGCGGGTGATGATGCGCAGTTGCTGCGCGTCGCTGTCGCCGACCGGAATCACCAGCCGCCCGCCGACCGCCAACTGCGCCAGCAACTTTTCCGGCACTTCGCGCGGCGCGGCGGTGACCAAAATGCCGTCGAACGGCTGGTTGCTCTGCCAGCCGTCGAAGCCGTCGGCGTTGAGGAAACTGATGTTGCGGTAGCCCAACTCCGCCAACAATTGTTTCGCCTGCGCCTGCAGCGCGCCGATGCGCTCGATGGTGAAAACCCAGTCCGCCAACTGCGCCAACACCGCGCTTTGGTAGCCGCAGCCGGTGCCGACTTCGAGGACTTTTTTGATGGCGCGGCCGCGGTTTTTAGCACCGTCACCGTCACCGTCGCCGCGGTTTTTGGCGTCGCCACCGTCACCGTCGCCGCGCTTTTCACCGCCGTCGCCACCGCGCTTTTCCCCGTCGCCGTCCAACAAAAACTCGGTCATCAGCGCGACGATGAACGGCTGCGAGATGGTCTGGTTCCTGCCAATCGGCAGCGCGGTGTCCTCGTAGGCGCGGTGCGCCAGGCCCTCGTCAATGAACAGGTGGCGCGGGGTTTTTTCCAGCACCGACAGCACCGCGCGGTTGCCGATGCCCTGCGCGCGCAGGCGGGCGATGAGGCGGCGGCGGGTGCGCAGCGAGGTCATGCCGATGCCGTCGCGGCGCAGCGCGGCCGGGCGGTTCATGACGCCAGGCCGCGCAGCCAGTCGGCCAGGCCGCCGACCGCCGGGTGACGGGTCATGTCGATTTGCAGCGGCGTGACCGACACCGCGCCGGCCGCGACCGCGTGGAAATCGGTGCCGGGCCCGACATCCGCGCCGTGGCCCGGCGCGCCAATGCGGAAGTCGCGGGCCGGGGTTTTGGTGGCGGCCGGGGTTGCCGTTGCGGCCGCGACGGTGTGCGTGGAGGCGGCCGCGGTTGTCGCCGGCGCGTTGGGGGCCGCGACGGTGTCGGCCGCTTCCGCCGCTTCGATAATCGGCATCGCCGGGTGGCGCGCGCCGAGCCGGGTGGCGCGGAATCCGCGCAGTTGCGCGAACCGCAAGTCCGGGACATTGATGTTGAGAATCGTGTCCTGCGGCAATGGCCGGGCGCGCAACTGTTCCAAAATGCGGATGACCACCTCGGCCGCGGCCGCGAATCTTTCCTGCGGCGCATCCGCGGTCACGCCATCCAGCGACACCGCCAGCGCCGGCAGGCCGAGAAAACGCCCCTCAATGGCCGCGGCCACGGTGCCGGAATACAGCACATCGTCGCCGAGATTGGCGCCGTGGTTTACGCCCGCGACCACCATGTCCGGCTTGAAGTCCAGCATGCCGTTGACCGCCAAATGCACGCTGTCGGCCGGAGTGCCGCGCACGCGGTACAGCGGCCATCGGCGGCCGCGGTGTTTATCGCCGCCAGCGTCGCCGCCCATCTGTTCCACCACCTGCAACCGGCGGTTCAGCGACAACGAATTACTGGCGCCGCTGCAGTTGTCCTCGGGCGCGACCACGGTGATTTCAAACCGCGCCGCCAACGCCGCCGCCAACGCGGTCAGGCCCGCGGCGCGGTAACCGTCGTCGTTGCTCAACAAAATTTTCATGCAGGCGTTATACCGATTCGGCGCGGAAAAGTCACAACAAACGGCGCGGTGGCGGGGAAACGCCGTGGCGCGACAAACGCCGGCGACGGTAAAACACCGGCGGCGGGGAAAGCGGCCGGCCCCGCGACAAAAGCCGGCGGCGGGGAAAGCTGCCGGCGACAAACACCGGCGGCGGGAAAATTCCTTGACTCGCATTTCGCGGTTATAATCCCCGCCACAAGCGCGAACTCGCGCCGAACCCCCGTGCGCCGGGCGGCCCCCGGGCCGCGTCCCGCGCGCGCTATCCCCATCCGCTGAACAGGAGCAACTACCATGAACACTCAACCCAACCGCCGCGCGCGCGCCGCCTTTTTCGCCGCGGCCCTGGCCATGGCCCTGGCAACGGCCCCGGCCGCGCACGCGCAGGACATCAAAATCGGCGTCATCCTCGGCTTCACCGGCCCGATTGAATCGCTGACCCCCGACATGGCCGCCAGCGCCGAGTTGGCGATGAAAGAGGCCTCCGACTCCGGACTGCTGCTCGGCGGGCGGCGCATCGAGCCGGTGCGCGCCGACTCCACCTGCGTGGACGCGGCCGCCGCTACCGCCGCGGCCGAGCGCTTGGTGACCGCCGAGCGCGTGGCCGCCATCTACGGCGCCGACTGCTCCGGCGTGACCACCGCGGTCGCCAACAATGTCGCCATCCCCAACGGCGTGGTCATGGTGTCGCCGTCGGCCACCTCGCCGGCGCTGTCGAGCATCGACGACAACGGCTTCTTCCACCGCACCGCGCCGTCGGATGTGCGCCAGGGCCAGGTGCTTGCCGATGTGTTGAACGACCGCGGCATCACGGAAGTCGCGGTCACCTACACCAACAACGACTACGGCAAGGGCTTGTCGGAATCGTTCTCCGGCGCGTTCAAAGCCAACGGCGGCACGGTCGCCATCAGCGCCGCGCACGAGGACGGCAAAGCCGACTACTCGGCCGAAGTGGCGGCGCTGGCGGCCTCCGGGGCCGAGCATCTGGCGGTGTTCGGCTACCTCGACCAAGGCGGCAAAGGCATCATTCAAGCGGCGCTGGACACCGGCGCGTTTTCCGACTTCATCATGGCCGACGGCATGATCGGCGATTCGCTGCCGGCCGCCATCGGTCCGGCGCTGAACGGCAGCATCGGCACTTTGCCGGGCGGCGCGGCCGAGGCCGACATCTTTAACCGCTACGCGAAGAATGTCGGCATCGACGGCGACGGCCCGTTCCGCGGCGAATCGTACGACGCGGCCGCGCTCATCATTCTCGCCATGCAAGCCGCGGGCAGCGCCGACCGCGCCGCCATCCAGCGCAACATGATGAAGGTCGCCAACGCCCCCGGGGTCAAAATCGGCGTCGGCTACCTCGACAAAGCGCTGCGCATCCTGGCGCGCGGCGGCGATGTCGACTATGTCGGCGCCACCAACGTCGAGTTCAACGAAGTCGGCGAAGTGTTCGGCACCTACAAAGAACTCGAAGTCCGCGCCGGCAAGTTTGAGACCGTGCGAGTGCGATAACGCGCGGCGTTATTGCCCGACGAAAACGAAACACCCCGGCGGCGACACGCCGCCGGGGTTGACTTGCGAGGAGAGAACAATGGGTTTATGCAACGCAAAAATTCGCCTGCGCAATCCGCGACTCCCGGAACTGGATGCGGTGGAAATCGACGCGTTGGCTGACACCGGCGCGCTGCATCTGTGCATTCCGGAACGCATTCGCCTGCAACTGAAACTCGAAGAAATCGACAAAAAGGAAGTCACATTGGCGGATGGCAGCGGCAGACTGGCGCCGTACGTCGGCCCCATCGAGTTGCGCTACAAAAACCGCATCGGCTTCGCCGGCGCGCTGGTGCTCGGCGACACGCCGCTGTTGGGCGCTATTCCTATGGAAGACATGGACTTGGTGGTGGCGCCAAAAACCCGCGAGGTGATGGTGAATCCAACCAGCCCCAACATCGCATCGTCGAGCGCGCGGTGAATAAAAAAACATTAAAAAACGACTCTGGACTCCCGTTCTTCGACGGGAGTTGCGGCGCTACGCGCCGTGCTTAAACCGTCGCGCCGGCGAGAGCCGGAAAATGCCGGGGGCCGTCATTCCGTGCGGTTGGAAAACAAGGAGCGCAGCGACTATGTTTTCCTCCGATACGGAATCCAGCGTCTTCGATTGAACCGATGAGCAAACAACAAAAAGCAAAAGACTCTGGATTCCCGCTTAAAAACCTGCGGGAATGACGGCGCTACGCGCCGCGCGCTTAAACCGTCGCGCCGGAGTGGCAATAGGCGCGCCCGCTTAACACGTCACCCCCGCAGTGTTTTAAGCGGGGGCTGCGGGCGTGGCGGTGGGGGGGACCGCGGGAGTTGCGCCGCGCCGCGCAATCGAACAAAAAACCTACCGTCGTCCGCCGGTTTCCGGCAGGATTCCGCCTGGGGCGAAGCGCATGACGAGCAGCAGCACCAAGCCCATCAGCAGCAGGCGCATGTGCTGCGCGCTGTCCATGAGGTAGACGCGCGCGGGGTGGGCGTCGCCGAGCCAGGCGGTGGCGTGGTCGATGAGCCATCTACCGACCGGCTCGACTTCGACCCACATGAACCACACGAAAAATCCGCCCAACACCGCGCCCAAGTTGTTGCCGGAGCCGCCGACGATGACCATGACCCAAATCAGGAAGGTGAAACGCAGCGGGCTGTAGGTGCCGGGGGTGAACTGGCCGTCCAGCGTGGTCAGCATGGCGCCGGCGATGCCGACCACGGCCGAGCCGAGCACGAACACTTGGCGGTGACGCGCGGTGATGTTTTTCCCCATCGCGCCGGCCGAGATTTCGTTGTCGCGAATGGCGCGCATCATCCGCCCCCATGGCGCGTTCAACGCCGCGCTGCATAAAATTAAAATGATGCTCAGCACCGCGGCGAACAAACCGGCGTAGGCGAGTTTGACGAACAAACTGGAATAGTCGATGACGAATGTTTGCAGCGCATCGGCGCGCGCGTCGGCCGGCAATCGCGCCAAGTCATCGGCGTTGAAGCGCGCCACCCAGTCGATGAACCACGGTGTTTGCTGCAAGTCGACCTCATACGGCACCGGGCGCGCCAAGCCGGTGACATTTTTTACCCCGCGGCTCAGCCAGTCTTCGTTTTTCAAAACCGCGATGATGATTTCCGAGATGCCGAGCGTGGCGATGGCGAGATAATCGGAGCGCAAACCGAGCGCGATGCGGCCGACAAACCACGCGGCCGCGGCCGCCAACGCGCCGCCCGCGACCCAAGCGAAAAGGATGGGCAAACCGAGGCCGCCTAAGTAACCGTATTTGGCCGGCTCGACCGCTTCGATAGCGGCCACGGCCGGGGTGTAGAAATGCCGCGCGGCGAAGAAGCCGGTGACGATGACCGCGGTGAGCGCCGCCAGTCGCGCGCCGCCGGCCCGCATGCGCCGGCGCAACAACAGTGCGGCGATGACGGTGGCCGCAACGCAAGCGACGGCTAACATGAGATTGCCGCCGCCGGCCGACCATGCGCCGGCCACCGGCGCTTTGGAGACTAGCACCGCGGCGATGCCGCCGAGCGCGGCGAAACCCATGATGCCGACATTAAACAAGCCGGCGTAGCCCCACTGAATGTTCACGCCCAACGCCATAATCGCGGAAATCAAACACAAGTTCAGCACCGTCAACGCCAGCGACCACGACTGGCCGACGCCGACCAAGATTAACAACGCGGCCATGACGGTGAACGCGGCTGAAGCGCGTACCCATGGCGCGGCCGGCGACAACGGTTTCATTGAGGCGCGCATCACAACACCTTGCCGCGGAAGAGACCGGTCGGCCGCACCACCAACACCACCACCAAAATGATGAACGACACCGCGAACTTGTAGTCGGTCGATAACAACTGCACCAAGCCGGTCGGCTGCCATTCATCCGGCAAAAGATAAGCGAGGAATTTTTTATACGGATAGGTGATGGTCACTTCCGAGAACGCGATGACGAAGCCGCCGACAATCGCGCCGATGGGCTGGCCGATGCCGCCGACAATCGCGGCGGCGAAAATCGGCAGCAACAATTGATGATAGGTGAACGGTTTGAAACTTTTGTCGAGGCCGTACAAGGTGCCGGCCACGGTCGCCAGCGCCGCCACCATCAACCAAGTCACGCGCACCACGCGGTCCGGGTCGATGCCGGACAACAACGCCAAGTCTTTGTTGTCGGAGAACGCGCGCATGGCTTTGCCGGTGCGGGTTTTTTGCAGAAACCAAAACAACGCGATGACCAACGCCACGGCGATGAGCACGGTTAAACCTTGCGACGCTTTGATGGTCAAGCCTTCGGCCAGGCCGGTCATCTCTTTGAAGTCGCGCGCCTTGATGATGAACCGCGCGCCGTCGGCGAACGCGCGGTCGTCCGGCCCGATGATGAAGCGCACCAAGCCGTGCACCATAAACATCACGCCGACCGATGCGATGACGAACACCACCGGCGGGCTGTTGCGCCCGCGGTAATATTTATACACCGTCTTGTCCGCGGCCACGCACAACAACGCGGTCGCGGCGATGCCGGCCGGCAAACCGAGCAACGCCGTGGGCAGCGGCCCGAAGGTAACCCCGCGCGCTTGCAGCCACCAAGTCGCAAGAATGGTCGCCATCGCGCCAAACGCCATGGTGTCGCCGTGCGCGAAGTTGGAAAAGCGCAGCACGCCATAAACCAAAGTCACGCCCAACGCGCCAAGCGCCAGTTGCGCGCCGTACGAAATCGCCGGAATGAGGACGAAGTTCGACAGCA
>JAPPPS010000109.1 GCA_028817405.1 Gammaproteobacteria bacterium | reverse complement strand
TAACTGCCGACGAACAGCACCACCACGACTTCGTCGAACGAGGTGATGAACGCGAACAACGCGCCGGAGATGACGCCGGGCAGAATCAACGGCACGATGACGCGGAAGAAAGTCAGTTGCGGCGACGCGCCTAAGGTGGCCGCGGCGCGAATTAAACTGTGGTCGAAGCCGACCAGGGTGGCGGTGACGGTGATGACCACGAACGGCGTGCCGAGCGCGGCGTGCGCGAGGATGACGCCGAGGTGGGTCGAGGCCAAGCCGACTTTGCTGTAGAAAAAATACATGCCGGCCGCGGAGATAATCAGCGGCACAATCATCGGCGAGATAAGAATGCCCATAATCGCCGACTTGTGCGGCATTTCCGGGCGGCTCAAACCAAGCGCGGCGACGGTGCCGAGGGTGGTGGAAATCAAAGTCGCGAACACGGCGATAATCAAACTGTTCTTGACCGCGCCCTGCCAGTTCAGGTTGGTGAAAAAATCCGCATACCATTTCAGCGAGTAGCCGGCCGGGTCGAGGGTGAGCATCTCTTCGGTGAAGGTGAAGAACGGCACCGCGTTAAACGACAGCGGAATGACCACCACAATCGGCGCGATGAGGAAGAAGAAAATCAGCGCGCAAATCGCCAGATACGCGTAGTGCCAAACGCGCTCCGGCAGAGAGGTGTAGACGGGCAATGCCATGTTCGTTTCCTGTTATCGACGGTTAGCCGAGTTTCATGTTGTCGATGCCGACGATTTTGTCGTACAAGAAATACAACACCAGCACCACGCCCAACAGAATCGCGCCCAAGGCCGCCGCCAAACCCCAGTTCAATGAACTCGACATGTGGAAGGCGATGAAGTTGCTGATTAAGGTGCCGCTCTGGCCGCCGACCAGCGCCGGCGTGATGTAGTAGCCGATGGCGAGAATGAAAACCAGAATGCAACCGGCGCCGATGCCGGATACGGTGTTCGGCATGTAGATGCGCACGAAGGCGGTGAACGGCGTCGCGCCGAGCGACTTGGCGGCGCGCATGTAACTCGGTGGGATGGTTTTCATCACGCTGTACAACGGCAGCACCATGAACGGCAACAGGATGTGCACCATGGCGATGATGGTGCCGGTGCGGTTGTGAATCATGGCCAGACGGTTGTCGTCGCCGACCACGCGCAGGAACACCAGGACATCGTTGATGACGCCTTCCTGCTGCAGCAGCGCAATCCATGCGGTGGTGCGCACCAGCAATGAAGTCCAGAACGGCAGCAGCACCAAGATGATGAGGAGGTTGCTTTTGGCTGTCGGCAATACCGACAACAAATGCGCGATGGGATAGGCGAGGATTAAACACAGCAGCGTAATCAGCAGACTCATCCACAAGGTGCGCCAGAACAGTTTCAGATAGATGCGTTTGTCGTCCGGATTGCGCATGATGTCGCCGGCGTCGCCGTAGCCCAAGTCCAACGCCGCCAAGTAATACGACATGGTATACGCGGCGCTTTCGCGCTTGAACACTTTCCAGTTCTCGATGTCGGCCCACTTCTTGTCGACTTTGATGAACGCTTCTTTGTACGGCGCTTGCAACTTGTCGGCGCGTCGGGTGGTTTTGCGGAACAGGCCGGAGAAGCCGGGCTTCTCGTAGTTCAAACGCCGGCCGACGCGGCCGCCGGCCTTGGTTTGCTTCGCCTCGACAAAGTCCGCGGCCAGCGCTTCGAACACTTCCTCGCTCGGCAACTCGCCGCTACGCTCGTCCCACGCTTGCAGCAGCGGCACGCTGTGATGCATGACTTCGCCGACTAACTGGTTCTCGACGCTGCGGTGCAGCATGTCGACAATCGGCACGAAGAAGGTGACCAGAACGAACAAAAACAACGGCAGCACCAGCGCCGCGGCCTTCAACTTGCCGCGCCGCTGCGCGCGCGCCAAACTGGTTTTCAGCGGCACGCCGTCGGCGGTGACCAGGGTGGGCGTGTTCATTGCAGCACTGGGACGCCTTGGAACACCGCGGAGTTGATGACTTGATTCATCACGCGCCGCGTTGCATCCGCTTTCGCTTTCGCTTCGGCCGGCGTCGGCTTTTGTGTTTGCGTTTTTGCGGCCGCGGTTTGGTCAGCAACGCGTTCAGCGGCGTCGCCCACCGCCGCGCCCGGCTGCCGGCCGAGGAGAAGCTTCAACGCCAGCACGACCGCCACGAATACGACGGCCGCGAGCGCCAGCGGATGCAAGTTGATGTTCGCGGACTTCATGCGTTTGGGCGTTGCGCGCTCATTTAGCCGGCGCGTCGGGTTGGCTTTCCGCGTCGTGCTTTGCGCGTTTGCGGTCGTCGTATTTCATGGCGGCGAGTAAAATCACCACCAATACAAACACGACATAAACTTCCGGTCCCAGGTTCATGGTTAACCCAGATAATGAGCCGTCAGCGCAAAACCGTGAAGACTCAACATCACGCGCACCTCATTTAGCCGGCGCGTCGGGTTGGCTTTCCGCATCGCGCTTGGCGCGTTTGCGGTCGTCGTATTTCATGGCGATGATTAAAATCACCATCACCAGTAGCGCGAGATAGACTTCAGGTCCCAGGTTCATGGTTAACTCCGGTGATGAGCCGCCAACAACCCCACCACGCCGATTGAGAGGACAATCAGCCCTTCCAAAATCTGCCCGGTAATGGCGGCTTCCAACACCCCGCCGGCAATGAACAGCACGGCAATCTGCCGCACATCTTTGCGCATCGGGGTGTCGGGATTGGGATTCGGTGGTGACATTGGCGTTGGTTGAAGAAGTTAACGGAGGCGGCGCAACGGCGAACCAGGTTCGCTGTTCACCGTTCACCGCCCCCGTCGCGAAGGATTTACTGCGCCAGCCAGGCGTTAAACCTTTCGGTCAGGTCGTCCTGGTTGTCGGCCCAAAACTCGATGTTGTTAATCAGCGTGTGCCGGGCGTTGTCCGGCGCGGTCGGCATGTGCGGGCCCATCTCGATGCCCAAGTCGGCGTGCTTGCCGACCAGCGGCGCCGAGGATTTGCGCGCCGGGCCGTACGAGATGTACTTGGCTTGGTCAGCGAGACGCTGGGTGTCGGTGCCGAAGTGCAGATACTCCAGCACTTCGGCCTCGTTGGCGCCGCCTTTCGGCACAATCCAGCCGTCCAAGTCGAACACCTGCCAGTCCCACATCATGGCCACCGGCTGCTTCTCCTCCTCGATGACCGAGAACAAGCGGCCGTTGTAGGTGGAGCCGATGACGATTTCGCCGTCGGCCAACAGTTGCGGCGTTTGCGCGCCCTTTTCCCACCACACCACTTGGTCTTTGATGGAGTCCAGTTTGGCGAACGCGCGGGCGATGCCGGCTTCGGATTCCAGCATGTCATAGACATCATCCGGGCTCACACCGTCGGCCAACAACGCCCATTCCATGTTGTTGTTCGGGCGGCGCTCAAGCGCGCGCTTGCCGGGGATTTTGTCCAGGTCGAACACATCTTTGATGGAAGTCGGCGCGGTTTTCACCAGGTCGGTGCGGTAGCCGAAAGTGGTCGAATACACGATGGTCGGAATGAAGCACGGCGAGACGATTAAGTCGCCGAAGTCCTTGGACGCCGGGGTGCCGTCGGGCGCGGTCGCGAGCACCGTGTCGTGGTCGATTTCCAGGGCGATGCCTTCGTCGCATGCGGTAATCGCGTCTGATGCGACCACATCGACCAAGTCCCAGGTCACCCTGCCGGACTCCTGCATCGCGCGCAGTTTGGCAAGCGCGCCGCTGCCGGAATCATCGTTGATGATTTTGACGCCCGGATTGCGCGCCATATACGGCTCGTGGTACGCCTTTTGCTGGCTGGCGGTGTACGCCCCGCCCCAGGACACCACGACCAGTTCGGTCTGCGCCTGCGCGGCCCCGGCCAGGCCGAGAGCGCCGGCGGCGAGCGCCGCCGCCATGCATCGTTTTGCGGTTTTCATCGGTAAATCTCCTCCAGTGTTACAGTGGTTACAGTGGTTGGTTAAACGAAAAGCGCGCGGCCCGACGAATCGAATCTTGGAATATCGATTCAATCCGACGGGTCCAGCGCGCGGCAGTCTTCCGCGCTCCAGCCGATATGCACGGTCTCCCCTTCGCGGAGATGCGCGTGCGCGGCGGAGTTGGGAATCTTGACGATGAAGTCATCGTGGCCGCACACGGTGAAGCGCGTGCGGATGTGGTCGCCGAGGTAAATCAACTCCTCGGCGCGGGCTTCAAAAATGTTCGGCAGCGAGTTTTCCGGCGGCGACACCACCACGCGCTCGGGCCTGAGCGACAGCGTGGCCCGCCCGCCGACACCGTCGACCTTGACCTTGAGCGCGGCGACGATGTTGCGGCCGCCGGCATCACCGTCACCGGCACCGTCGTCCACCGCCACCTTCACGCTGTCGCCCAAGTCCTCGACCACTTCGCCGCGCAGGCGGTTGTTCTCGCCGATGAAGTTGGCGCAGAACGCGTTTTCCGGTTTCTCGTACAGCACTTCCGGCGGCGCGCACTGCTGGATGACGCCATCGTCGAACACCGCGATGCGGTTGGACATGGTGAGCGCTTCGGACTGGTCGTGGGTGACATACACCACCGTCAGGCCGAGGTTCTCGTGGATGTGTTTGATTTCGTACTGCATCTGCTCGCGCAGGTTTTTGTCCAGCGCGCCGAGCGGCTCGTCCATCAGAACCAAATCGGGGTCGAACACCAGCGACCGGGCCACCGCCACGCGCTGCTGCTGGCCGCCGGACAACTGCGCCGGGCGGCGGTCGCCGAAGCCGCCCAATCTCACCATGTCCAACGCGCGCGTGACTTTGTCTTCGCGCTCAGGTTTGCCCAGGCCGCGCACTTCCAGCGGGAAGGCGAGGTTCTCGGACACCGTCATGTGCGGGAACAGCGCGTAGTTCTGGAACACCATGCCGATGCCGCGCTTGTGCGGCGCGACTTTGTTGATGCCGACTTGATTGAGGTAAATCTCGCCGTGCGTGGCCGGCTCGAAGCCGGCTAACATCATCAGGCAGGTGGTTTTGCCGGAGCCGGACGGCCCCAGCATGGTCAGGAACTCGCCCCGGGCGACTTCCAGATTGAGACTTTTGACGACTAAAGTAACGCCGTCATAACTCTTCTGGATGTCGACAAAACGAACCAGCGGGTTGTCCGGCTGCGCCGGCGGTTGGTCCGTCATGGGGATGCCCCGGGGCGATTCCTTCGCGATTTATCCGGACGCGCCGGCGGCCGAACCGCCGCCCGCACCGTGCGCGCGCTCGGCGGCGTTCTCGGCGCGCAGCGAAGTGACGATGGGGATGAGGCACAAAATCACCATCACCCAAAACCACAGCACCGCGCCGCCGGAGCCGGCCCAGGTGAAAATCGCGGCCGCCCCTTCCCAGGCGGTGATTGGACTGGAATTAAACATGACGATACTCCTCCGATTGCGTTGAACGGTTGGACGGTTAACTCTTAATCTGCTCAGGGTAGGCGTCGTTTTGAATCTCGACATCCAGCCCGATGTGCTGCACCCCCTCGCTGGCGCGCAGAATGCCGCAGACTTTGAAGATGTACGACAGCACATAGCCCGGCACGAAGCCGATGAGGAACATCACGAGCATGCCCATGAACTGGCCGCCGAAACTGATGGGCGGGACGCCCTCGGCGTGCGACGGATAGCCGCCCATGAAGATGCCCACGGCCAGCAGGCCCCAGATGCCGCACACGCCATGCACCGACACCGCGCCGACCGCGTCGTCGATTTTGAAGCGGTCCAGAATCCCCGCGGCGATGGGTCCGATGACGCCGCCGGCGAAGCCGATGCAGAACGCGAAACTCGGGTCCCACAAGTCCAGCCCCGCGGCCGCGGAAATCACCCCGCACAACGCCCCGGACATCATCCAGAACGGGTCGCGGGTTTTGGCGTAGCCGCCAATCATGCCGCCGGCCACGCTCATGAGAATGTTGAAGCAGAACGCCGACAGCGTGGTCTGGCCGCCGTAGATGTTGGTCCACTGCCCCGGCGTCGCCAAGTCGCCGAAGTAAATCAAGCACGCGGCGAAGAAGCCGAAGAAGCCGGTGACGATGAGCATGAGCCCGGCCTTGGTCATCGGCAGACTGTGGCCCTGGATGCGGTTGGCGGAGCCGTCGGCGTTGTATTTGCCGACCCGCGGCCCGAGGTTGATGAGTACGCCGAGCGCGAAGAAGCCGGAAATCATGTGCACCACGCCGGAGGCGCCGACATCGTGGTAGCCCCAGCGCGTGACCATCCAGCCGCTGGGATGCCAGCCCCAGGAGGCCGACAAATTCCACGCCACCGAGCCCAGCACCACCGCTAAGATGATGAACGCCGCCATGCGGATGCGCTCGATGACCGCCCCCGACATAATCGATGCGGTGGTGCAGGCGAACAAGGTGAACGCGCCCCAGAACACGCCGGTGGCGTTGTCGGCAAGGTTCGGCCCCATCGCATCGCTCCATGGTACGCCGGCCGCGCCGGCCGCGAAGTCCGGCACGAAGCCGTTGGGCATGGCGAGGTAAATCCACCACCCGAACATGTAAAAAGTCGGGATGATGAACGCGAACGCGAGGATGTTTTTGGTGCCGGACGCCAGGGTGTGTTTGACCCGTGATGCGCCCATCTCATACATCATGAATCCGACATGAATCAAAATCATGATGGCGACGGTCCAGAAGTAGTAAATCTCGAGATTGATTCTCGTGGTCCACTCCAGCGCCGATTGGATTTCTTCGGGAGTCATGGTCGTGCCTCCGGTTGAGTTTAATTGGGGTCGCGTGATTGCGTGGTTGCGGCGCGAATCGCCCGTGCAAATTACATGAGAATCGCATGAGAATCGCCCGGGAATCGCCTGCGCGCCGCCATCGGTGCAGCCGTTTTTTGGCTGTCAAGCGGCGATTATACCCGGCCGGGCGCACAAGGCAAGGGCAAAAAGGCGCGGAAAATCGGCGGAAAACCGTCGATTTTTGGCAATTCCGCGTCGCGCGCCGGTAATTCCCGGCAATTCCGGCGCGCCGGCCCGCGCCGGCGGTGTGCTATCATGCGCGCCGCGCGGCTGAGTGGCAGAGTGGTTATGCAGCGGCCTGCAAAGCCGTCTACCTCGGTTCGACTCCGGGCTCAGCCTCCACCGTCGCCAACGCCGCAACAACGCAACGGCATCGCGCCGCGCCTCGACTCAGCATCGCGCCCGGGTGGCGGAATAGGTAGACGCAAGGGACTTAAAATCCCTCGATGGCAACATCGTGCCGGTTCAAGTCCGGCCCCGGGTACCAACTCCCAACGACCATGAGCGGCAAACGATTCATCTCGGCGCAGGAATTGCTGGAGGATTCCTTCACCCTCGGCGCGCAAATCATCGCCAGCGGATTCCGCCCGGATTTCATCGTCGGCATCTGGCGCGGCGGCTCGCCGGTCGGCATCGCGGTGCAGGAAATGCTGGAATATTGCGGCATCGCCACCGACCACATCAGCGTGCGCACCTCATCCTACCTCGGCATCGGCGAGCAGGACGACAGCGTGCGCGTGCATGGCTTGGGCTACTTGGTGCGCAACCTGAACGCCGAGAACGCGCTGCTCATCGTCGACGATGTCTACGACTCCGGGCGCAGCATCGCCGCGGTCATCGAGCAACTGCGCGCGCGCACCCGGCGCAACACCCCGCAGCGCATCCGCGTCGCCACGCCGTGGTTCAAGCCGGCAAACAACGCCACCCCCCGCGCCCCCGACTACTACCTGCACGAGACCGACCAATGGCTGGTCTTCCCGCACGAAGTCCAGGGCCTAACCCCGGCCGAACTCTCCGCCGGCAAACCGCAAATCCACGAAATCATGCGACGGGTCAACGAAGAAAAACCGGCCGACGAGGGGTAACAAACGGCGGGCAATGCCCGCCACTCCGGTGGCAACCGGAGTCCAGAGTCTTTAATTAACTCCGCGAGAAACCCAACGAAAGACTCTGGATTCCCGCTTAACAGATTGCGGGAATGACGGCGCTACGCGCCGTGCAAACCGTGCGCCGCGGAATTAAGCGCGGCGGTGACGGTCGATGCGGCGAAAATACCGAGGGCCGTCATTCCGTGCGGTAGAGGAATAAGGAAGCGTAGCGACTATATTCCTCA
>JAPPPS010000033.1 GCA_028817405.1 Gammaproteobacteria bacterium | reverse complement strand
GGGGGGGGGGGGGGTTAGGGGGTGGTGTTTCGCCTCCCGCCCCCCCCCCCCGGGGGGCGGGGGCGGGGCCGGGGGGGGAGGCCACCCCCCCCAACCCCCCCCCCCCCCCCCCCCCCCCCCCCGCGCCGGCCGACAATTCCATCGCCCGCAGCGGCGAAACATTGCGGCAGGAGGAATGGCGCGACGAACTGGAAAAATCCGGTGTGCGCGGCAAGGCCGGGCAGCGGATTATGTTCTCGCGGGTGGAGTTGTTCCCCGGCCGTTACCTGCACGCCACCGCCGAAACCCGCCCCGACGACAGTGGCGCAAACCAAACCCGCGAGGCGGCAACCGCCTACAACCCGCAGCACGCGGTGATTTGCTTCGGCCCCGAACACGCGCCGCTGGAACAGCGAATGGTGGAGCGGGCCTGGGAAGAATCTCGCACGCTGTCGCCGAAGCCGGAGATTTTGATTTTCGCCGCGTTTCAATTCGACCCGGAAGCGGCCAAAGACATCGACGAACTGTCGCCTTCGATGGCCGGCATGCAGTTGCTGAAAGTGCAGATGAACGCCGACATGCAAACCGCCGACCTGCGCAAAAAACAACGCGGCGGCGACAGTTTCTGGCTGGTGGGCCAGCCGGATGTGGCGTTGCTGAAAACCGGCGACGGAAAATTTCAGGTGGAAGTGAAAGGGTTTGATTACTTCAACACCTTCAGCGGCGAGGTCGAATCCGGCGGCGACGAGCGCATCGCCATGTGGATGTTGGACACCGACTACGACGGCCGGAGTTTGTATCCCCGTCAGGTGTTTTTGCCGATGGTCGACAAAAAACACAACTGGGAAAACCTCGCCAAAAACCTGCGGGCGGAGATTGACGAAGAGTTAATCGAGGCCTACCGCGGTGTAAAATCACTGCCGTTCGACGCCGGCAAACACCAACGCGCCGCGGTTAAAATCGTGGACGACCGAGGCGTCGAGAGTCTGCGGGTGCTGGATGTGGAGTGATGGCTAAATCAGCGTCAAAAAAATACGGAGGGGTTTGGACTGTGCGCAAACTGAATATGTTGCGCGACTATCTTAGCGCCTACACGACGGCATTGAAAAACACGCCGTTTAAGTTGCTGTACATCGATGCTTTCGCCGGCACCGGAATGGTTGAATTGCAAACAAAAGATTCTCTCGATGCCCAAAAATTTATCGAAGGATCAGCCCGGATTGCCGCCAAAATCGACGACAAGCCGTTCGATAAGTTTATTTTCATCGAGCAGAACCGGAAACGGTGCAAAGAACTCGAAGAGTTAAAGAGCGAACTCTCACCTCGAAATGTAGAGATTCAAAATACCGATGCCAACATTTATTTGAAAAAGTTCTGTGACCAGTGGGGCGCCACGCATTCCGGGTGGCGAGGGGTCCTACTTTTGGACCCTTTCGCTACGCAGGTGGAGTGGAAAACCGTTCAGGCGGTAGCAGATACAAATGCTCTGGACACTTGGATTTTGTTCCCTGTTTCTGGGCTCTCCAGAATGTTGCCCAGAAACAAGATGCCGCAAGATGTCGACGAGAAATGGGCGGCAAAATTGACCAGGGGGTTCGGGGATGAAAGTTGGAAAAACTTTTATCACCCTAACCCTCAACTGACACTCTTTCCGAAAGATGACGAAAGCGCTTATCGTCGGCATCCCGGCGTGAAGTTGATTCGAGACGCCTACAAGCAAAAATTGTCAGGTACTTTTGGTGACCGGTTGTTGGATGTCACCTGCCAATTTCCTAATTCGAAAAACTCGCTACTTTTCGAATTCATTTTCTGTGTCGGCAACAAAGCCGGAATCTGCCTTGCGCACAATATTGCGTCTCATATAATCAAGGCGCAAGGGTAAAGCAATGGCGCAACCGTCCAAAATAGAGTGGACCGACTCCACTTGGAACCCGGTCACCGGCTGCACAAAAATCAGCCATGGTTGCAAGCACTGCTATGCTGAGCGCATGGCCAAGCGCCTCCAACTCGCCGGTGTTGCAAAATATAAGGACGGCTTCCAAGTGGCCGTTCACACAAGCGCCTTGGAGGAGCCGACCCGGTGGAAAAAGCCGAGGATGGTTTTCGTCAACTCCATGAGCGATTTGTTTCACAAAGATGTGTCTACGGATTTTATTCTTTCCGTGTTTCACACGATGAATCAATCGCCACAACACATTTTTCAGGTGCTGACCAAGCGCCCGGGTCGCGTGTTGAGAATCAACGGCAAACTGCCTTGGACTCAAAATATCTGGATGGGAACCAGCATTGAGTCGGAGAGATGGCAGTCGCGTCTGGACGACCTCAAAAGCACCGGTGCGCATGTGAAATTTCTGTCGCTGGAGCCGCTTTTGGGCCCGTTGCCTAATCTCGACCTCGACGGCATTGATTGGGTTATCGTGGGCGGTGAATCCGGTCCGAAAGCAAGGCCCATGCACATTGAATGGGTCAGGGAAATCCGGAATATGTGCATTGAAAAGAAAACCCCGTTCTTTTTCAAGCAATGGGGCGGCGTTTTCAAGAAGCGTGCCGGACGAACTCTAGACGGTAAAGTTTGGGACCAATTCCCTGCTACTATGCGGGAGCAATCCCGTCGCCGTAAAACACAGTGACATCCGAAATCACCCACCTCATCCTCAACTCCCCCTACGAGGAGCCCAAGGAACACTGGCGCTACAACCGTGAGCGGCGGAAGTTTTCGCGCGAGCGGGGCCGACGGGAAGCGGGGTATCTCAAAGCGACGCCGAAGTCGAAGGATTTTGACGACCCCGGGGTGTTTGTGCCGATTCCGCTTGCCAATGAAATTCGCAAGCGGGTAGGGCGGTGGCGCGCGGCCGGGTATCCCGGCGTGAGCGGGATGACGCGGCGGCTGCTCGCGCATTGGTCGGAGCGGGATGCGGATGACCGGCGGTTTTTCTTCTGCCAATTGGAAGCCGTCGAGACTTTAATCTGGCTGACCGAAGCGCCGGAAAACGAGAGAACCGGCATTGCAATTCCATCGGATGGCGGGGCGTTTCGGCGCCTCTGCGCGAAGATGGCCACCGGCACCGGCAAGACGGTGGTGATGGCGATGGTGATTGCGTGGCACATTCTCAACAAAGCAACTTCGCCGCAGGATGCGCGGTTTGCCAAAAATGTTTTCATCGTCGCGCCGGGGTTGACGGTGAAAAGTCGCTTGTCGGTGCTGCAACCGTTCGACACCGACAACTACTACGAGGCGTTTGACATCGTGCCGGGCGATTTGATGGATAAACTGCGGCAGGGCAGGGTGCGAATTTGCAACTGGCACGCGCTCGGATGGGAAAGCGAGGAGCGCATCCAAAACAAAAAGAGCGTAGACAAGCGCGGCGCAAAGAGTCACGAGGCGTATACGCGCGAGGCGTTAGGCGAGATGGCAAGCGCGCGCAACCTGTTGGTCATCAACGACGAAGCGCATCACGCTTGGCGAATTAACCCGGAAACTAACCCGGAAACGCGGGGAAAGCATCTGCGCCGGCGCGACATAAAACAACGCGCCAAAGAAGCCACTATCTGGGTCAGCGGTCTCGACCGCATTCATAAAACCCGCGGCATTCTTGTTTGCTATGATTTTTCCGCGACCCCGTTCGCGCCGTCCGGCAAGCAAGATTCGGAAGAGACGCTGTTCGATTGGATTGTCAGCGATTTCGGTTTGAGCGATGCGATTGAGTCCGGTCTGGTGAAAACGCCGCG
Source organism: Gammaproteobacteria bacterium (assembly GCA_028817405.1). Lineage (GTDB taxonomy): Bacteria > Pseudomonadota > Gammaproteobacteria > Arenicellales > Poriferihabitantaceae > JAHRAW01. The sequence goes on along the minus strand of JAPPPS010000033.1, from coordinate 20,917 downwards.
CGTGGTGGTGCGCAGCGACGCGCCACCGGATGCCAGGACTTACAAATCGCGCCTTTACCATATCTACAACGACCCGGAGGTGAAAAGCGACTTAAGCCGCGCGGCGAAACCCGAGGAACGCCTGCCGGATTTGGTCATCAACGCCTACGCCCTGTTAGGTTTTGATTGGCGCGAGACCGCCAAGGCGTGGGAAAAGGAAGGCGCGAAGACACCGCCGGTGATGATTAGCGTTTGCAACCGCACCGAGACCGCCGCGCGAGTGAAACATGCGCTGGATAAACGGCATATACAAGTCGACGAACTGTGCGATTCGAAAGGCATTCTGCATATCGATTCCAAAGTGCTCGCCAAGGCCGAGGCGCAAGACGAAATCGAAACCGTTGACGGTGTTGAGAGCGGCGACGACGGCAAGAAAACCGCGCGCAAATTAACCGAAACGCAGCAAGCCGAATGGTTGCGCGAACAAGTCGACACCGTCGGCAAACCCGGCCAGCCCGGCGAACGCATACAAAAAGTCATTTCGGTCGACATGCTGTCCGAAGGCTGGGACGCCAAAACCGTCACCCACATCATGGGCTTGCGCGCGTTCACCAGCCAGTTGTTGTGCGAGCAAGTGGTTGGACGGGGCTTGCGCCGCACTGAATATGAATTGGACCCGGCGACCGGCAAGTTTCCGCCGGAGTATGTCAATGTGTTCGGCGTGCCGTTCAGTTTTCTGCCGCACCAAACCGAAAGCGGCGACCCGCCGCCGGTCACTTCTAAAACCGCCATCGAGCCGGCCGCCGAGAAAGCGGCGTTTGAAATCCGCTGGCCGCATGTGTTGCGCATCGACCACGCGTATCGCCCGCGTTTGTCGTTGGACGAGAACAATGCCGAACCGTTGCTTCTCGACGCCAACCGCACGCATCAAATCGCGGCGTTGGCGCCGACCGTCGACGGCAATGTCGATGTGAGCAAAATCCGCGAAATCGACCTGGAGAAATTGGCAAAGGAATCGCGCCTGCAAACTTTCATCTTCGAGACTGCGCGGGATGTGTATGAACAAATGCAGCCGGACTGGAGCGGCGGACAGGAATTGTTGCTGGCGCAAATCGTTGTGCTGGTGGAGCGATTCATCGATTCGGATTTCATTCACATCACGCCGCCGTTGTTTCACACCAGCGCGCTGCGCCGCCGCATCATGCTGATGTTGAACATGAGCAAAATCGTCAATCATCTGTGGCAGATGATTCGCTTCGACAACACCGAACGGTTGCTCCCGGTTTTTGACAAAGACCGGCCGCTACGCTCCACCGCCGACATGCGAATTTGGTACACCGGCAAACCATGCGAATACACCAAGCGCTCGCACATCAACTTCTGCGTTTTTGACAGCGCTTGGGAAGCATCCGAATCTTTTGAACTGGACCGCCATCCCGATGTGGATGCTTGGGTCAAGAACGACCATCTGGGTTTTGACATTCTCTACATCCACGACGGCGTGGTGAAAAAATACCGGCCGGATTTCATCATCCGCATGAAGTCCGGCGATTATCTGGCGCTGGAGGTCAAGGGGCAGGACCGGGACAGCGACAAAACCAAACGCCGCTTTCTGAAACAATGGACCGAAGCCGTCACCGATGACGGCCGCTTCGGCAAATGGCGCTGCGCGGTGTCGCGGCAGCCGGCTGACATTCGGGAAATACTCGGCGCATAGCATGAGCGGCATCTCCGCTGCGCTTTCCCGGCCGCCGCGTTTTTGATACACTCCGCGGCGCTTAAAAACCCCGCGCCGGGAGGCGAAGGCGATGCCGCGTGGGTTTTTTTGCGCGGGTGTTTTCCCTTTTTTATTCATCGGAGATTTTGGAATGTCCGCCGCTTCTGTTCGCGATGTTTCCGCGCGGCGATTTGTCGTCGCCCCCGTGTTGGCGTTGCTGTTTTTGCTCGCCGCTGTGCCGAGTCAGGCGCGGGAGAATATTCACATCGTCGGTTCGTCGACGGTGTATCCGTTCATCACCGTGGCCGCGGAAAAATTCGGGCGGGCGACTTCCTTCAAGACCCCGATTATCGAGTCCACCGGCTCCGGCGGCGGCATGAAGTTGTTCTGCGCCGGGGTCGGCGGCGCGCATCCGGACTTCACCAATTCCTCGCGGCGCATTAAAAAATCCGAGTTCCAGCAGTGCATCGCCAACGGTGTGGCCGACATCATCGAAATCAAAATCGGCTACGACGGCATCGTCATCGCCAACAGTCGCGCCGCGCCGCGCATGGCGTTGACCCGCCGCGACATTTTCCTGGCGCTGGCGAAGAACATTCCGCCCCCGGCCGGCGGCGAATCGCTGCTCCCCAATCCGCACCGCGCTTGGCGCGAGGTCAATCCGGCGTTGCCGGCGGTTAACATCGAAGTGCTCGGTCCGCCGCCGACTTCCGGCACCCGCGACGCGTTCGTGGAGTTGGCGATGGAAGGCGGTTGCCGCTCGTTCGCGCGGTTGGCGGCGTTGCAGAAGACCGACGCCAACGCCTACCGCGCCGCCTGCCACCACCTCCGCGAGGACGGCGCGTTCGTTGAAGCCGGCGAGAACGACAACCTCATCGTGCAGAAACTCGCGTCCAACCCCAACGCTTTCGGCATCTTCGGTTTCAGTTTCCTCGACCAAAACGCCGACCGCGTGCAAGGCGCGCTGGTCGACGGTGTGGCGCCGGAATTCGAGAACATCGCCGCCGGCGCGTATCCGATTGCGCGCCCGCTGTATGTCTACGCCAAGGCCGCGCACATCGACGCCACCGCCGGCATGCGCGAGTTCATTGCCGAGTTGACCGCCGAGGACACTTGGGGCGAGGACGGTTATCTCGCCGACCGCGGCCTCATCCCCATGCCGGACGCCGAGCGCGCGCAATTCCGCCGCGCCGCGGTGGAGCGGTTGCGGTTGGATTTGTTTTGATTTTTGCGCGGCGGCCCCAATTCGTCATTCCGGACGGTAGAGAAACAAGGAGCGCGGCGCCACTGTTTCTCACCGGCCCGGAATCCAGAGTCTTTAATTGCCGACGCGGGAATGGAAAAATAAAGACTCTGGACGCCCGCTTAACAGACCGCGGGCGTGACGGCGAGGGCGGCTGTCACCTTCGTCGTGGAATTGCGGCGCGGCGAAAATGACCAATAAACCGGCAACCCCATGACCACCCTCACCACACTCAGCCTCCTATTCATCGGCTTGCCGGTGGCGTTGATGGCGGCGATGCACCTCCTGCGGCGGCGGCGGGCGGTGTGCCGGCGCATCGAGGCGGCGTTTCGCGGCTTCCTGCTGCTGTGCGCGTGTTTGGCGATTTTCACCACGCTCGGCATCGTGTTCTCGGTGCTGTTCGAGGCGCTGCGATTCTTCGAGTTCGTGCCGGTGTGGGAGTTTTTGTTCGGCTTGGAATGGTCGCCGCAGACCGCAATTCGTGATGACCAAGTCGGCTCCAGCGGCGCGTTCGGCGCGCTGCCGCTGTTCGCCGGGACTTTTTTAATCACCGTCATCGCCATGGCCGTGGCGGTACCGTTCGGTCTCCTTGCGGCGGTTTATTTGTCGGAATACGCCGGCCGCCGGCTGCGCGCTGTCGCCAAACCGTTGCTGGAAATTTTGGCCGGCATCCCCACCGTCGTCTACGGCTTTTTCGCCGCTCTGACGGTCGGCCCGCTGGTGCGCGACGCAGCAAACGTGGTCGGCTTGCATGCGTCGGCGGAGAGCGCATTGGCGGCCGGCTTGGTGATGGGCATCATGATTCTGCCGTTCGTGTCGTCGCTGTCGGACGATGTCATCAACGCGGTGCCGCAGTCGCTGCGCGACGGCTCGTTGGGCCTCGGCGCGACCCGCTCCGAGACCATCCGCCGCGTGGTGCTGCCGGCGGCCACGCCGGGCATCGTCGGCAGCGTGTTGTTGGCGGTGTCGCGCGCCATCGGCGAGACCATGATTGTGGTCATGGCCGCGGGCCTGGCCGCCAACCTGACCGCCAACCCGTTGCAGTCGGTGACCACGGTGACGGTGCAAATCGTCACGCTGTTGGTCGGCGACCAAGTATTCGATAGCCCGAAAACCCTGGCCGCGTTCGCGCTCGGCTTGGTGCTGTTCGCGGTCACGCTGATTCTCAACATGGTCGCGCTGTATGTCGCGCGCCGATACCGTGAGCAGTATGAGTAACGTTCATTCCGGTGGCCGCGAGTCGCCGGCGAATGCCACGGCGGCCGCGCCGGCACCGGCCGCAAACACCGCGCGCGCAAACCCCGCGCCGCCGGCCGAGTTCCCCGACTCAACCGAGTCAACCGTCGTCTACCGTCTGCGCGCCGGCATCCGCGCGCGGTACCGCCGCGAGCGACGTTTCCGGCGCCTGGGCGCGGCGTCGCTGGCGGTCGGCGGGCTGTTTTTGCTGTGGCTTCTGGGCACTTCCGCGCTGCAATCCGTGGGCGCGTTTTCGCAGACCTACCTCGCCGTCGATGTCGCGTTGGACGCGGCCGAGTTCGGCGGGGATGCCCCTTATTCGCGCGAGGCCATCGCGGCCGCGCCGTATCAGCGCCTGCTCAAATCCGCGTTGCGCGCCGCGTTCCCGGCAGTCACCGCGCGGCGCGACAAACGCCGCCTATACCGCCTCATCAGCGACGGCGCGCCATACGACTTGCGCGACCGTGTCCTGGCGGCGCCGCAACTCATCGGCGGCACGCATCGGTTTTGGCTGCTGGCGAACGCCGAAGTCGACCGGTTAATTAAGGGCAGCATCGACCGCCACGCGCCGGAGAGCAACCGCCGGCTGTCCGACCAAGCCATCGCCTGGGTCGACCGCCTGCAAGCGGAAGGGCGGGTCGAGCGGCGTTTCAACCGCACCTTTTTCACCGCCGGCGACTCGCGCAACGCCGAGCAGGCCGGCATCTTGGGCGCGGTCATGGGCTCGCTGTTCACCTTGGTCGCGACCATGCTGTTAGCGGTGCCGGTCGGCATCGCCGCGGCCGTCTACCTGCAGGAATTCGCGCCGCGCAACCGCTTTATCGACTTGGTGGAAGTGAACATCAACAACTTGGCGGCGGTGCCGTCCATCACTTTCGGCTTGCTGGGCTTGGCGCTGCTCATCAACTTCTTCGGCATGCCGCGGTCGCTGCCGCTGGTCGGCGGCATGGTGCTGGCGCTGATGACCCTGCCGACCATCATCATCTCCAGCCGCGCCGCATTGGCCGCGGTGCCGCCGCGCATCCGCCAAGCGGCGCTGGCGTTGGGCGCGTCCAAAGTGCAGGCGGTGGTGCATCATATCTTGCCGCTGGCGCTGCCGGGCATGCTGACCGGCGCCATCATCGGCTTGGCGCAGGCGTTGGGCGAGACCGCGCCGCTGTTGGCCATCGGCATGGTGGCGTTCATCGTCGATGTGCCGGGCGGCCCGACCGACCCGGCCACCGCGCTGCCGGTGCAGATATACTTGTGGGCCGACAGCCCGGAACGCGCGTTCGTGGAGCGCACCGCGGCCGCCATCGTGGTGTTGTTGGGCGCGTTAGCGGTGGTGAACGGCTTGATTGCGGTGCTGAGAAACAAGGTGGAAAAACGCTGGTAGCGCGATGTTAAACAAGGGAAAAAGCGGAGTAGGGCGGGGGCCCGGGGGCGCGGGGGCGAGCGTCGCCGGCGGTGCCGGGGCGAGCGTCGCCAACACCGTCGCCAACACCGTCGCCGCCGACGGTGCCGGGGCGACTGTCGCCAACACCATCGCCAACACCGTCGCCGCGACAAAATCGCCCCCGGCGACCGCGCCGGCCCGGCCCGGCCGCCCGGCCATCTCGACTGAGTCCACCGACTACGGCCCCACCGTCGGCAACCCCTTCGTCGCGGCCCCGGTGATGTCGTGCCGCGGCGTGGATGTGCGGTATGGCGGCAAACGGGCGATTTTTGATGTGTCGCTGGACCTCGCCAGCAACGAAGTCCTTGCCATGATTGGCCCCTCCGGCTGCGGCAAATCCACGCTGTTGCGCTGCCTGAACCGCATGAACGACACCATCGACAACTGCCGGGTGAGCGGCGCAATCACCCTGCACGGCCGCGACATCCACGCCCGCGACATGGATGTGGTGTACCTGCGCGCGCGCGTCGGCATGGTGTTCCAGACGCCCAATCCGTTCCCCAAATCGGTTTTCGACAATGTCGCGTACGGCCCCAAACTGCACGGCCTGGCGCAGAACCGCGCCGAACTCGACGCCATCGTCGCCGACAGTTTGCAGCGCGCCGGCTTGTGGGACGAGGTCAAAGACCGCCTGCACCAGCCCGGCACCGGCTTGTCCGGCGGCCAGCAGCAGCGCCTGTGCATCGCCCGCGCCATCGCCATCTCGCCGGAGGTGATTCTCATGGACGAGCCGTGCTCGGCGCTGGACCCCATCGCCACCGCGCGCATCGAGGAACTCATCGACGAATTGAAGCGGCAATACAGCATCGCCATCGTCACCCATTCCATGCAGCAGGCGGCGCGCGTCTCGCAGCGCACCGCGTATTTCCACCTCGGCCACTTGGTCGAAATCGGCCGGCCCGAGGACATTTTCACCAACCCGTCGCATCCGCTGACCGAGGGTTACATCACCGGGCGTTTCGGTTGATAAAACAGACGGTTATCTGGATGAACGAGAAAATGCAAGAGGTGACAAAATGACCGGCAGCAAGCAGGGCGGCGACCACGGTGACGGCCACGGCCGTGGCCGCGGCTACAACCGTGGCGACCACGGTGACGGCCACATCTTCCGCCGTTTCGACAGCGAAATGGCGCATTTGCACGCCTTGGTGGTGCGCATGGCTGAGTTGGCGGTGTCGCAGTTGCGCGCCGCGGTCGGCACGCTGGAACGGCGCGATGTCGCGGCGGCGCGGCGGGTGGTTGAAAACGACAAGAAACTCAACGACTTGGATGTCGAGGCCGACGACGAAATCGTGCGCATCATCGCGCTGCGCCAGCCGATGGCCGGCGATTTGCGCGAGATTATCGCGGTCAGCAAAATCGTCGCCGAACTGGAACGCGCCGGCGACGAAGCGCGCAAAATCGCCGGATTGACCATTCGGTTTTATGCCGATTCGGGCGATTCGGGCGGTTCCGGCGGCTCCGGTGATGTCGGCAGCGGCAACGCTGGCGATGATGCCGGCGGCGGTAATGGCGCCGGTGATGCCAGCGGTGGTAGCGGCGCCGATGGTGTTCGCGACGGTAGCGCGCCGGCCGCAGGCCGCGGCAAACCCCCGCCGGCCGACGCCATCCTGCGCGACATCTACGCCTTGGCCGCGCAAGTCGAAAGCATGCTGAGCGCGGTCATCGCCGCGTTCGGCGGCCCCCGTGACCTCAACCTGGACGAAGCGCTGGAAGTCCTCGGCAAGGGCTTGAAACTCGACGACCAACTGCAATCCATCCTGCGCCGCCTGACCGATTTAGTGGTCGAAGACCCCGGCCACGCCGCGCATTTTGTAGACATCGTGCTCGGCATCCGCGCGCTGGAGCGCTTCGGCGGCCACGCCAAAAACATCGCCGGCCACCTAGTCTTCATCAAACACGGCATCGACGTCCGCCACGAAGGCGTAGCAAGCATCCTGCGGCAGTTGAAACAACAAAGCGTCGCCGGCGCATGAGCGCATGAGCGCCGACGCGAAAGCACCGCCGACGGAAACCGCCAATAACGGGCGGGGCGCGCCGATCGGCCGGTCGATTCCCCAGCCAATATGAAACTTTACATAATGTTGATTATGCGAAGTTATCGATAACGCGCCCCCGCCAATAAACGCCGCGCGACGGTGACAGTCGAGTCGGCCGATTTGCCGTCCGTGGCGGCTGGATTCCTGCGTCCCAGCGGGAAAAATCCGCCGGGAGCGGATTTTCGCGCGAGATGAAGGGTTTGGAGCATGGACGCTCCAAACAACGGCAGTGGGCGCGCGCCCGCTTAACAGACTGCGGGCGTGACGGTGCATCGCGTTGGATGACAGACAACTCACCCGCCGGTGAATTCTTCGCCTAATTTATGTCGGGCGGCGTATAGGCCGAGCATGTCGTACGCCAGGGTTGCGGCGAGCAGCGCAGTGACTTCCGCGTGGTCGTACGGCGGCGAGACTTCGACGACATCCATGCCGACGAGGTTCAGGCCGCGCAGGCCGCGCACGGTTTGTAACGCTTGCGCCGAACTTAAGCCGCCGCATACCGGGGTGCCGGTGCCGGGCGCGAACGCCGGGTCGACGCAGTCGATGTCGAAGGTGAGATAGGTTTTGCTGCTGCCTACGATGTCGGCGATGGCGGCGGTCAATTCGCCGACCGAATGCGCGTGCACCCACGCGGCGTCCAAAATATTGAAACCGAGCGGCGCGTCGTTGGTGGTGCGGATGCCGACTTGCGCCGAGCGTTCCGGCACCACCAGCCCTTCTTTGACCGCGTGAAAGAACATGGTGCCGTGGTCGATGCGCCCGTCCGCGTCGTCCCAAGTGTCGGTGTGGGCGTCGAAGTGCAGCAGCGACAGCGGGCCATGTTTGGCGGCGTGCGCGCGCAGCAGCGGCAGGGTGATGAAGTGGTCGCCGCCTAAGGTGAGCATGGCGACGCCGGCGTCGAGGATGCGGCGCGCATGCGATTCGATGGCGGCCGGCACCGTCTCCGGGCGACCATGGTCGAAGTGACAGTCGCCGTAGTCGACGGTTTTTAACACCTCAAACACATCAAATTCCCACGGCCAGTTGCGCTGCCACGCGACTTCGGTCGACGCCGCGCGAATCGCCCGCGGGCCAAAGCGCGTGCCGGGCCGGTTGGTGGTGGCGGTGTCGAACGGCACGCCGGAGATGGCGAGTTCAACCGTCGCGAGGTCTTTGGAATACTTGCGCCGGGCGAAACTCAAGGCCCCCGAATAAGTCGGCTCCGGCGTCACCCCGCGCGGGCCGTCGGCGGTAAATGCGTGGTCGATTTGGTCGTCTCGCGGCTCGGTCATATCGATTCGGGGGGTTGAGTTAAGCGATAATCACCCGCGGGTATAGCACACCGCCCTTCCCCATGCAAACGGCGCGAATCATCATTATCGGCGGCGGCATTGTCGGCTGCTCGGTTTTATACCATCTGGCGCGGGCCGGCTGCCGCGGCGCGCTGCTGATTGAGCGCGCCGGACTCACCGCCGGCGCGACTTGGCATGCGGCCGGCAATGTGCACAACCAGAACCCGATTCCCAATCTGTCGACGCTGCAGGCGTATTCCATGCAACTCTACGACGGTTTGGCGGCGGAAGTCGGGCAGGCGGTCGGCAGTCATGTGGTCGGCGGCATTTTCCTGGCGCAGAGCCGCGCGCGCATGCAGGAGTTCAAGTTCCTTGCCGGCAAGTTCAAGGCGTTGGGCTTGCCGTACGAATTGGTCACGCCGGCCGACATCCAAGCGCGGTTTCCGCTCATCGACACCGCGGGGCTGGAGGGCGGCGCATGGGACCCGGACGAAGGTTATGTCGACCCCTACTCCGTGGCCATGGGCTTGGCCGCGGGCGCGCGCAAAAACGGCGCGCGCATCCTCCGCAACACCCGCATCACCGCGATTCGGCGCACCCGTTCCGGGCATTGGCGGCTCAGCGGCGACGGGGGCGGCGGGGGCGGAACCGGTGGCGACGGTAGCGGCGACGGTGGACTTCCCCGTCACCCCCGCAGTCCCCACCCCCGTCACCCCCGCAGTCCGTTAAGCGGGGGCGACCTCGAGTTCGAATGCGAAACCGTGGTCAACGCCGCGGGATTTTGGGGCAATGAAGTCGCGCAGATGGTCGGCGGCGCGTTGCCCATCGTCAACATGGAGCATCACTATTTGGTCACCGAATCCATGCCGGAAGTCGCGGCGCACATTGACGGTGGTGGCGGGGGCGACGGCGGCGGCGAACTGCCGCTCATCCGCGACTTGGACGCGCAGTTTTATCTGCGGCAGGAAGGCGACGGTCTCCTGTTCGGGCCATGGGAAAAAGACTGCCGCCCGGCTTGGAGCGGGCGCGGCGCACCGTGGGACTTCGGCCAGGAATTATTCTCGCCCGACCTCGAGCGCATGGAAGCGGAGTTGGGCGCGGTTTACCGCCGCGTGCCGGCCCTCGGCCGGGCCGGCATCAAGCGCGTGGTGAACGGCGCGATTTCATTCACCCCGGACGGCCGCGGCCTGCTGGGCCCGTTGCCGGGCGCGCCGAATTTCTTCGTCGCCTGCGGATTTGTGAGCGGCATCGCGCAGGGCGGCGGCGTCGGCCGGGCGCTGGCGGAATGGCTGTTGGAAGGCGAGACCGCGATGGATTTGTCGTTCATGGATGTGGCGCGTTTCGGCGACTGGAGCACGCCGGCGTTCGCCCGCGCACGCATCGTCGCCACCTTCCCCAAAAGGTACGAAATCGCCTACCCGCAGTTGGAACAGGACAGCGGCCGCGGCCTGAAAACCACGCCGATTTATGCGCGCCTTCAAGAGCGCGGCGCGGTGTTCGGCCAGGCGTACGGCTGGGAGCGGCCGCTGTGGTTTGCGGCTGACGGTGGTGACGGTGACGGCGATGGCGACGGCGCCGATGCTCCGGCCGCGGCGCGCGATGAACCGTCGTTCTCCGCGCCGAATTGGTGGGCGCAAGTCGGCGTCGAGGCGCGCGCCGCGCACACCGCGGTGGCGTTGTTTGAGATGTCGTCGTATTCCAAATGGGAAATCGCGGGGCCGGAGGCCGCGGCGTTTTTGAACCGCGTGGTTATCAGCCGCCTGCCGGCCGCGGGCCGGTTGGCGTTGGGTTTGATGCTGAACCGGCGCGGCGGCATCGTCGGCGATTTGGTGCTTGCCGGCTTGCCCGGCGGCGGGTTTTATGCGGTCGGCGCGACTTTGGCGGAGGGTATTTATCAACGGTGGTTCGAGCAGCACCTCGGTGGGTTGGAGGTTTCGATTCGGGTGGTGACCGGCGATTTTGCCGCGTTGGGGGTGGTCGGGCCGGCGGCGCGCGCCCTGCTCTCCGAACTCTCCGAATCCGGCGACGCGGATTTTTCCAACGCCGAATTTCCGTTTATGACCTGGCGCGAGGCGCGCATCGGCGGCGTCGACTGTCGCGCGCTGCGACTGTCGTACGCCGGCGAGTTGGGCTGGGAATTGCATTGCAAAATGGACGCGCAAGTGGCGTTGTTCGACGCGCTGATGACGGCCGGCGCGCGCCACGGCCTGCAACTCGCCGGCGGGCGCGCGCTGTCGCACTTGCGGCTGGAAAAGGGCTACCGCAGTTGGGGCGCGGACTTGACCGCCGAAGTCACGCCCGCGGCCGCGGGCCTGGCGCGATTCTGCCGCCCGGCGTTGCCGGAAAAAGTGGATGCGAACGGTCGCGCGGCTGCGCTGGAAGAGACCGTCGCCGGCGCGGCCCGGCCGCCCAAGTCGCTTGCCACGCTGGTTTTTGACGCGCCCACCGCGGCCGGCTGCTGGGGTTCGGAGCCGGTGTTCCGCGGCGCCGGCGACGGTGCTGATGACGGTGCCGGCGACGCTGCCGGCGGCGGCGATTGCGTCGGCTATGTCACCTCCGGCGGCTACGGCTGGCGCATCGGCCGGCATCTCGCGGTCGCCTGGCTGGCCACCGAGGTGTGCGCGCCGGGGACCGCGCTCAGCATCGGCATTCTCGGCGAACGCTGCCCCGCCACGGTCGCCGCGGACCCGGTTTATGACCCGTCAAACGCCAGGCTGCGTTCTTGAGCGTTGCGCGGCGGTGACGGTGCGCCGGTGAAAAGACGGAGGCGCTGCGCCCGCTTAACAGACTGCGGGCGTGGCGGGTGGGGGGCTGCGGGCGTGGCGGGAGATGGGCCGTGGGGGTAGCGGTGACGGTGCGCCGCCCTGCCCCGCCGCCCGCAAATTTCCTCCATGCAATCGCCGATTGGTTATTGACTCCATCGCCGTCGCCGCGCACAATCGCGCCATTGCCGCATGGGGTGTAGCCAAGTGGTCTAAGGCACCGGATTTTGATTCCGGCATTTCGGAGGTTCGAATCCTCCCGCCCCAGCCATTCGCCCATTCACGGAACACCACGGAACCGCCGCGTGTCCCCGGATAACCTGACCGTCTTCACCGGCAACGCCAACCCGGCGTTGGCGGCCGAAATCGTGCATTGCCTGGGGCTGCCGCTGGGCCGGGCCATGGTCGGCCGTTTCAGCGACGGCGAGGTCAATGTCGAGGTGATGGAAAATGTGCGCGCGCAGGATGTGTTCGTGGTGCAGCCGACTTGCGCGCCAAGCAACGACAACCTGATGGAGTTGCTGGTGCTGCTGGACGCGCTGAAACGCTCCTCGGCGGCGCGCCTCACCGCGGTGATTCCGTATTTCGGCTACGCCCGCCAAGACCGCCGCCCGCGCACCGCCCGCGTCGCCATCTCCGCCAAGTTGGTCGCCACCATGATTAAGGACGCCGGCGCCGACCGGGTGCTGACCATCGATTTGCACGCCGACCAAATCCAAGGATTCTTCGACATACCGACCGACAACATCTACGCATCGCCGGTGCTGATGAGCGAGTTGTGGCGCAAGCAACTGCCCAACCCCATCGTGGTGTCGCCGGATGTCGGCGGCGTGGTGCGCGCCCGCGCATTGGCGAAACAACTGGAAACCGAACTGGCGATTATCGACAAACGCCGCCCGCGCACCAACGAAGCCAAAGTGATGCACATCATCGGCGAAGTCGACGGCCGCTCCTGCATTCTCATCGACGACATGGTCGACACCGCCAACACTTTGTGCGAGGCCGCGGCCGCGCTTAAACAACAAGGCGCGGTGAAGGTGCTGGCGTGCTGCACGCATCCGGTGCTGTCCGGCCCCGCGGTAGAGCGCATCGCGGCCTCGCGGTTGGACGAGTTGCTGGTGACCAACTCCATTCCGCTGTCCGACGCCGCGCGCGCCTGCGCGATGATTAAACAATCCAGCGTCGCCGAACTGCTCGCCGAATCGATTCGCCGCATCGCCACCGGCGATTCGATTAGCAGTTTGTTTGTTGAGTGATGGTTTTATCCGCCGTCATGAAACCCAACCTTCAATCGCGCACTATTTTTCTCGGCGACAATCTGGATTTTTTGCGCGGCATTAACAGCGCGTGCATTGATTTGGTTTATGCCGACCCGCCGTTCAACAAGAAGAAGCAATTCACCGCGCCGATTGGTTCGGCCGCGGAAGGCGCGAGTTTTCTCGACTTGTTCGGCGAGGAGGATGTCAAGGACGAATGGGTGGCCGAGTTGCGGCATGAAAACTACGAGTTGCATGCGTTCTTGAGCGGCATCAAAGCCGTCGGCAACGCGTATAACTACTGTTATTTGGTTTATATGGCGATTCGTTTTATCGAGTGCCGGCGTATATTGAAGTTGACCGGTTCGTTTTATCTGCACTGCGACCACACCATGGCGCATTACCTGAAAATCACGCTGGACTGCATCTTCGGCGAGAAAAATTTCCGCAACGAAATCATCTGGGGTTACGCCAAACCGCGCCCGGCAAAGAAAATGTTCGTGCGCAATCATGACACCGTGTTGTTCTACGCCCGAAGCGCCGACACCAAATTTAACCCGCAGCGCATGCCGACCATCAAAGGCGCGTTCGAAAAACGCAAACCGTTCAAACGCCCGGACGGCACGGTGTGGGAAGCGAAACAAGAAGGCGTGTTGGCCGGCTCATGGTGGCACGACATTCCTTCGTTTTCCACGCGCATGAGCGCGAAAGAAAGAACCGGCTGGCCGACCCAAAAACCGTTGAAGTTAATGCAGCGCATCATTGCCGCTTCCAGCAACAAAGGCGACTGGGTATTGGACCCGTTCTGCGGCTGCGTGACCACCTGCATCGCCGCGGAGTTGTTGGAGCGGCATTGGGTCGGCATCGATGTCGCGGCCGAGTCGTGGGCGCAGATTGAACGCCGATTGAACACCGAAATCCCGCCGGACTTGCTGCGCGGGCCGGCGCATAAATCCACCACGCCGCCAAAGCGCGGCAAGAGCGACACGCGCCCGAAAAAATCGGTGTATGTCATCAGCAACCCGGCCTATCCCGGCATCTACAAAGTCGGCGTGGCGGGGAATGTCAAGGCGCGACTGAACAGTTATCAAACCGCCGACCCGCGCCGCGGTTACCGTTTGGAATACCACCGACAAACCGCGCACTACCGTGACCTGGAAGCGCATATTCACGCCAAGTTTAACGGCGACCATGAGTGGGTGCCGGGCGCGTTGGCGGACATCATCGAAGCGATTAAGGCGTACCGTCCGGCGCAGGATGACCACCTCGGTTTTTGAATCCGCGCCGGGCGCAACACCGTCGCAGCAACTCTGACGCATCACACTGTCATGAAACCCAACCTTCAATCGCGCACTATTTTTCTCGGCGACAATCTGGATTTTTTGCGCGGCATTAACAGCGCGTGCATTGATTTGGTTTATGCCGACCCGCCGTTCAACAAGAAGAAGCAATTCACCGCGCCGATTGGTTCGGCCGCGGAAGGCGCGAGTTTTCTCGACTTGTTCGGCGAGGAGGATGTCAAGGACGAATGGGTGGCCGAGTTGCGGCATGAAAACTACGAGTTGCATGCGTATTTGTCCGGCGTCAAAGCGATGGGGAATTCATACAACTATTGCTACTTGGTTTATATGGCGATTCGTTTGATTGAATGCTGTCGCATATTAAAAAGCACCGGCTCGTTGTATTTGCATTGCGACCACACCATGTCGCACTACCTAAAACTGTTGCTCGACTGCATCTTCGGCGAGCGCGGGTTTCGCAGCGAAATTAACTGGAACGGCGGCAGCGTGTCCGGCTTCAAGAGCCGGCGCAAAGGCTGGATCCGACAAAGCGACATTATTTTGTACTATGTCAAAGGCGACAACTTTACTTTCAACAAACAATACTTGCCGTACCGGCAGGAATATATCGACAGCATGTTCAAGGGCGCGGACCAAGACGGCCGAAAATACCGCGCCCGCGGCGGCAAAAAATACTACGCCGATGAAGGCGGCACGCCGCTCGGTCACAACTGGACCGACATTTACTCGCTGCAAACCACCACGCAACTGCCGGAAGTCACCGGCTATCCCACGCAAAAACCGTTGAAGTTAATGCAACGCATTATCAAAGCCTCCAGCAACAAAGGCGACTGGGTATTGGACCCGTTCTGCGGCTGCGTGACCACCTGCATCGCCGCGGAGTTGTTGGAGCGGCATTGGGTCGGCATCGATGTCGCGGCCGAGTCGTGGGCGCAGATTGAACGCCGATTGAACACCGAAATCCCGCCGGACTTGCTGCGCGGGCCGGCGCATAAATCCACCACGCCGCCAAAGCGCGGCAAGAGCGACACGCGCCCGAAAAAATCGGTGTATGTCATCAGCAACCCGGCCTATCCCGGCATCTACAAAGTCGGCGTGGCGGGGAATGTCAAGGCGCGACTGAACAGTTATCAAACCGCCGACCCGCGCCGCGGTTACCGTTTGGAATACCACCGACAAACCGCGCACTACCGTGACTTGGAAGCGCACATCCACGCCAAGTTTAACGGCGACCATGAATGGGTGCCGGGCGCGTTGGCGGACATCATCGAAGCGATTAAATCGTACCGTCCGGCGCAGGATGACCACCTCGGTTTTTGAATCCGCGCCGGTGTCACCGTCGAAGCATCGCCAAGTCACCGAGCCGCGCCATCAAACCGAGATTAAAACTCGCGCGGTTAAATCGCCACGGTCCCGCGTAATTCCCCGCCCCGATTTGCTATACTCCGCCGCCGCGCATCGCCGGCCGATTGGCCCCCCAACCGGCCCCAACCGGCAACGCGCAACGAATCAATTCCACCTAACCGGAACCCGTCATGTCCTCCGAACAATTTGAACTCATCGCCCGCGAGCGCCGCCGCACCGGCACCGCGCCGGTGCGCCGCCTGCGTCGCGAAGGCGATGTCCCCGCGGTGCTGTACGGCGGCGGCAAAGGCAATCTCAGCATCGCCATCAACCACGATGTCCTGTTCCACAGTCTGCTGAAAGAGGAATTCCACTCCGCCATCATCGTCATCAACACCGACGGCAACAAGGAGCAAGCCATCCTGCGCGATGTGGTGCGCCACCCGCACAAAAGCGCGATTTTGCACGCCGATTTTCAGCGCGTCGAAGCCACCAAAACCTTGGTCATGTCGCTGCCGATTCACTTCATCGGCGAGGAAGAATGCATCGGCGTCAAAACCGCCGGCGGCATCATTTCGCACTTAATGAACGAGGTGGAAATCTCCTGCCTGCCGAAAGATTTGCCGGAGTCATTGGAGTTGGATGTGTCGAAGTTGAACCTGAACGATTCGTTGCATTTGTCCGACATCGCCCTGCCGGACGGCGTGCAAATCACCACGCTGATGCACGACGAGCAGCACGAGCATGACCACGCGGTGGTCGCGGTGCTGCCGCCGAAAATCAGCGCCGCGGCCGAGGAAGAAGCCGAGGCCGCAGCCGCCGCCGAGGCCGAAGGCGAAGTCGACGAGGCCGAGGCCGCGGAGGACGGCGAGGCCGGCGAGAAGGACGACTGAGGCGCGGCGACGACGGTTTTGTCGACCGCGTCCGCCCCGCGGCCGCCGCCCTACTCTGCCGCCGATGGCGTCACCGGGCATCGCCCTGATTGCGGGCTTGGGCAATCCCGGCGCGCGGTATGTTGCCACGCGTCACAACGCCGGCTTCCAATTCATCGCGCGTTTGCAGGCGGAAACCGGCCTGACTTTGGCGCGCGAGAAGCGTTTTAATGCCGAGGTCGGTCGCTTGCCCGGGGCCGCGGCACGCGCCGGCACCGACGGCAACCCGGCCGTGCGCGTCATATTGCCAGCCACTTTTATGAACCTCAGCGGCCAGGCCATCGCGCCGCTGGCGTCGTTCTACCGTATTCCGCCGGCGCAAATTTTGGTGGTCCACGATGAACTCGACCTCGCGCCGGGGGTCGCGCGCCTCAAACGCGGCGGCGGCCACGGTGGCCACAACGGTCTGCGCGACCTCATCGCCCGGTTGGGCGGCGGCGATTTTTTGCGCTTGCGCATCGGCATCGGGCATCCCGGCCCCGGCGGCAAGCAGGAAGTGTCGTCGTATGTCCTCGGCAAACCGGACCCCGCCGAGCGCGCGCGCATCGATTCCGCCATCGACCGCGCGCTGCAAGTTCTCGACACGGTACTTGGCGGCGATGTCGACGCGGCGATGCATAAGTTGCATACCGAAACTACGGGTGAAACCGTGGCCGAAACCGCGGCCGAAACTGCGCCGACCGTAAAACCCGCCGCCGGCGACGCTTAAACCGGAGACCAACCATGGGCTTCAACTGCGGCATCGTCGGCTTGCCGAATGTCGGCAAATCCACGCTGTTCAACGCGCTGACCAAATCCCGCGCCGCGCAGGCCGCCAACTACGCGTTCTGCACCATCGAGCCGAATGTCGGCCGGGTGGCGGTGCCGGACCCGCGGCTGGCGCAGTTGGCGGAATTGGCGTCGCCGCAAAAGGTGGTGCCCGCGGCCATCGAGTTCGTCGACATCGCGGGATTGGTGGCCGGCGCCTCGGCCGGCGAAGGCCTCGGCAACAAATTCCTCGCGCACATCCGCGAAGTCGACGCCATCGCGCATGTCGCGCGCGCTTTCGACGACCGCGCCGTCACCCATGTCAACGACGCGGTCGACCCGGCCGCCGACATCGGCATCGTCAACACCGAGTTAATTCTCGCCGACTTGGACACCGCCGCGCGCGCGCAGCAGCGCGCCGCAACCCACAGCAAGTCCGGCGACAAGCAGCAAATCCGCCTGCGCGATTTACTCGCGGAAGTCATACAACATCTCGACGCCGGCGCGCCGCTGCGTTCCATGCCGCTGGACGAGGCGCAACGACTTCTCCTCAAACCGTGCTGTTTCCTCACCGCCAAACCGACGCTGTATATCGCCAATGTCGGCGAAGATTCGGCCGGCGACGCTGGTGACGGTGACGGCGAAAACAACGGCGGCGGCAACCCACATCTCGCCGCCATCGAAAAAATCGCGGCCGCGGAAAACGCGCAAGTGGTGGCGATTTGCGCCAATCTGGAGCAGGAAATATCCGAACTCGCCGCGGACGAGGCGGCGCAATTCCTCACCGACTTGGGCATCGCGGAGCCGGGCTTGAACCGCGTCATTCGCGCCGGCTACGCGTTGCTCGGCTTGCACACTTTCTTCACCGCCGGCCCGAAAGAAGTGCGCGCGTGGACGGTGGCGGTCGGCACTTGCGCGCCCGCG
The DNA here is from genome assembly GCA_028817405.1 of Gammaproteobacteria bacterium. GTDB lineage: Bacteria > Pseudomonadota > Gammaproteobacteria > Arenicellales > Poriferihabitantaceae > JAHRAW01. The sequence goes on along the minus strand of JAPPPS010000033.1, from coordinate 2,731 downwards.
GCCGCCGGCGTTATTCACAGCGATTTTGAGAAGGGATTCATCCGCGCCGAGACCACCGCCTTCGACGACTACCTCGCGCACCGCGGGGAATCCGGCGCGCGCGAGGCCGGCAAACTCCGCCTCGAAGGCAAGGATTATGTGGTGCAGGACGGTGATGTCATGCACTTCCGGTTTAATGTGTAACTCCGGGCGCCGGCGCGGCCACGCTCGCGCGCTTCACCGTCACCGTCGCCATCACCGTCGCCACCGCGGCCCCAGCAACCCCCGCCCATGAACCCCCGCGACATCGAGCAAGCGTTGGACGAGCATCTCGGCGCGGTGCTGTCCAGCCGCCGCACTGCCGAAGCGCCGGCGCGCGGCCTGGCGGCGTTGTCCGGCAAGCAAGTCGAATTCGCGCTGCACTGGACCGAGGTCATCAGCAAATCCAACTCCGAGATGGCGTATCAGTTCGTCGCCCACGCGCCGCGCGCGCTGGCGGCGTTGGGCGTGGAGGGGACGCGGCGGTGGCTGCTGCGCGCGCTGGAAATCTACGACCGCGAGGGCTTGTATCCCGGCAGCGCCGCGTTTGCCGACATCGATTCGTTCGCGCGCGAGCGCCGCCTGCAGCATGTCGCGGTCGAGTTGAGCGAAGTGCAGGCGGTTTTGGAGCGTTTTATCCGCGGCCTGGCCGGGCGGGAATTGAAAATCGCGACGGCCGCCGACGGCCGCGCGCGCACCGACACCGAGACGCTGTTCCTGCCGCCGCGCATCCACCGCTTCGACCGCCGCGAAATGAACTACCGTCTGTATAAGACCACCGCCGCGCTGTTGTGGGCGCAGACGCGATTCGGCACCTTCCGACGCGCCGCGCCGGACGCGCCGCATTTGGTCGAGCACATCGCCGCGTTGGGCGAGCAAGTCGGCGACCATGGGCGGGTGCTGCGCCTGTTTAATCTCCTGGAAACTATCCGCCTAACCGCTTGTTTTGAGAGGGAATTACCGGGCTTGTTCCGCGACATGCAAAGTTTCGAAACGGCGGCCGCGGCCACGCCGGCGCGCGACGCCACCTGGCGGCATTTCACCGTCCGTCTGCAGGCCGCGGATGCGACCATCGCCGACACCCTCGCCGCCACCGCCTCGCTGTATCCGCTGCAACTGCCGTGGCCGGCCGCGTTTTTATATCAAGGCGAACTCGACCCCGCGGCCGCGCAAGCGGTGAGCGACGCGCGCGTCGACAGCGAACGCGCGCAACTGCAACGCCTGCTCGGCGAACTGTTGGCGGCGGCGCAAGGCGCGCCCGGCGACGGCGATGCCGACGACGAGGCGGAGCAACGCCGTTTCCACCTGCGCGATGACCCGGGCCAAGACGGCGGCATCGAACTGCAACTCGACGGTGAAGCGGTGAGTTTGCCGCCGGAGGCCGCGGCTGTGTTGTCTTCCCTGCTGCAGGATTTGCAGCAGTTGCCGGAGGATTGGTTAACCCCGGCCGGCGACGGTGAATATCCGCCGGGCCGGTCGGCCGAGGCCACGGACGCCACCGTCGCGCCCGCCGATTCCCCCGGCCCGGGCCAAGACGACGCCATTTTTTACGACGAATGGGATTTTCGCCGCCGCAGTTACCGCAAAAACTGGTGCGCGCTGCGCGAGTCGCCGGCGCATCCGCTGCACGATGATTTCGCCGCGCTCACCGTGGAAAAATACCGCCCGTTGGTTGCCGACATTCGCCGTCACTTCGAAGCGCTGCGCGACCACGACAAACTCCTCAAGGCGCAATCCGGCGGCGACGACATCGACCTCGACGCGTTAATCACCGCGCGCGCCGATGCCCGCGCCGGCACCGAAATGACTTCGCGCGTGTTCACCCGCAAACACAAAGCCGAGCGCGACTTGGCGGTGGTGTTCATGGTGGATGTCAGCGGCTCGACCAAAGGCTGGATTAACCAAGCCGAGCGCGAGAGTTTGATTTTGTTGTGCGAAGCGCTGGAAATTTTGCGCGACCAGTACGCGATTTACGCGTTCTCCGGCATGACCCGCAACCGTTGCGAAATCTACGCGGTCAAAACTTTCGCGCAAGCGTACGACCGCGACACGCGCGCGCGCATCAGCGGTTTGCGCCCGCAAGACTACACGCGCATGGGCGTGGTCATCCGTCACTTGAGCGCGCAACTCGGCCGCGTTGAGGCGCGCACGCGCATTCTCATCACGCTGTCGGACGGCAAGCCGGACGACTACGACGGTTACCGCGGCGACTACGGCATCGAAGACACCCGCCAAGCGTTGCTGGAAGCGCGGCACGCCGGCATTCATCCGTTCTGCATCACCATCGACACCGCGGCCGGCGATTACTTGCCGCACATGTACGGCCACGCCAGTTATGTCGTGGTCGACGAAGTGCGCAAACTGCCGCTCAAAGTCGCGGACATTTACCGACGGTTGACGAGTTGATGCGCTGATGCATTTGTATTTGTATTTGTATGTGATTTCACGCCGCGAAAATAAAAACGATGATGACAAACCGCGCGTTGTTGTATCACACCGTTACAATTTGTCACACCGTCGACAACAACCCCGCGGCCGCCGCGCGCACCATGCCCGTCTGTTTAACTTAACCGGAGCATGACCATGAAACGCTTTCTTAAATCCAAAACCTTCATCATCAGTGCGGCCGCGGTCGCCATCATCGGCGGCGGCGCAGTCGCGGTCGCGCATTTCGGCGACTTCCCGCGTTTTGCGCGCCATCACATGCCGCATT
>JAPPPS010000097.1 GCA_028817405.1 Gammaproteobacteria bacterium | reverse complement strand
CGAATCCCTCGCCGCCGAAGGCACCCGATGGGACGCCTACTTCGCCGAGATGAAGGCATCGATGGAGGCTAAACTCGCCGAGATGGAACGGGGTGAGTGAGATTTTGTCGGTATTGCGACGGGTCAATTAAAGCCTGCCCCCGCCCACGAGCGGGGGACTCTGGATTCCGTATCGGTGAGAAATAGTGGCGCTACGCTCCTTATCCCGTGTCGTAGCACGGGACATGCTTTCCAACCGCACGGAATGACGGCCCTTTGGCATCACGCCGCGGTCGATTCCCTTTCACCGTCACGCCCGCAGTCGATTTCCCCCACCGTCACGCCCGCAGTCTGTTAAGCGGGCGTCCAGAGTCTTTATCTTCCGTCACACCATTGCGACTCAATTAAAGACTCTGGACTCCGGGTCAAAGCCCGGAGTGGCGATTGCGCGTTTCCATGATTTGTTCGTCACTCCCGCCGCCACGGCCGTCCGCTACCGTGAAAGTAACTGTCGCCTCTACTGCCACTCCGGCGGCAGCCGGAGTCCAGAGTCTTTGTTTTTTATTGCTTGCTCGCCAAGGTAATTAAAGACTCTGGATTCCGTATCGGAGGAAAATATAGTCGCTGCGCTCCTTATTTTCCAACCGCACGGAATGACGGCGCTTCGCGCCGTCACGCCCGCGAATCTGTTAAGCGGGCGTCCAGAGTCTTTTCCATCGTTATTTACGCTCGATGATAATCTTTTGCGCTTTTACCGCGCCGGCAGGCGAAACTCGACCGCGCCATGGGTCAGGCGGGGCGTTGGAGAAGCGAATCGATGGCTTCTTCCTCGCGTCGCATTGCGGCGATTTCTTTGGCATGTTTTTTGCTGTAGCCCACCGCTTGCAGAATTTTTTCGCGGGGGATGGGGTTTGAGGAGCCGTTCGGGTCTTCCCATTCGGCGCAGTGCTTGTGCGTGTAGTCGCTGATTGCCCACCGGTCCATGCGCCCGAATTTTTTCCACACCGCCGCCAGCACTTCCATGTCGCATGCGCTCATCTCGCCCAAGTCGCGGCGCGTGATATTTTTCTTTTTCAATTGCACTTGGTGGTCGGCTTTGTCGGCAATCCAGTCGTCCCACCCGCCCGGCGCGGATTGAATGTGGCCGTTGATGTGGTCCAGGGTTTGCGACAGCACCGGGCCGTGCGGCATGGACACCATGGCGTCGCCGGAAACGCCGTAGCCGTGGCGTCGGTAAGATTCGCGGTCGGCGAGATACAGCAACTTCATGAGTTTGAGGTGCGACATCTTTCCGCCCTCTTTGGACAGAAAGAACGCGCACATCTGCGCCGCTTTATGTTCGGAATACATGTTGCCTCCGGCGTTGCGCGCCTGCGCGAGCGTTGATGGATTCAAGAAAAGTTACTCGGCGATGCGGCGAAAGTCAAGCCCGCCATGCGCGCGGTTATTTGCCGATACAAAACGAAGCGAAAATTAATCCGAGCAAGTCGTCGTTGGTGACTTCGCCGGTGATTTCGCCGAGGGTTTGTTGGCAGACGGCGAGGTCTTCGGCCAATAGTTCGCCGGCGCGGTTGACGGTGAGTTGGGCGACGCCGGCGTCGAGTCGTTCGGCGGTGCGGGCTAACGCGTCCAAGTGACGCTGGCGGGCGATGAAGGCGTTGTCTTCGCTGTCGCGGAAGCCGGCGCGCGCTTTGATTGCCGCGCGCAAGTCGGGCAAGCCTTCGCCGCTCAACGCCGACAACGCCACGCCACCGTCACCGCCGCCCTTGCCGTTCTTGCCATCGATGGCGCCGGGCGCGCGGCCGCTTAAGTCGATTTTGTTGCGCACTAAGCAGACCGGCGGCGCGACATCGACGGTGTCGACACTGGCATCGATGGCGCCGGCATGACCGTCGCCGACACCGTCACCGCCACGCTCGCCGGCATCGACGCCAACGCCGACATTCGCGCGCTCAGAATCACCGCCGGCATCACCGTCGCCGAAACTTTCCCCGCCGACCCCCTCCCGCAGTCGCGCAACATCCGCGTCCGTCGCCACCGCATCGTCGACCACCAACAACACCAAGTCGGCGCGGCGTTGCGCGTCGAGCGCGCGGCGCACGCCTTCGGCTTCGATGTCGTCGGTGGCGTCGCGCAGGCCCGCGGTGTCGATGAGTTGCACCGCCAAGCCGTCGATTTCCACCGCTTGCTCGACCACATCGCGGGTGGTGCCGGGCGTGGCGCTGACGATGGCGCGCGGTTGGCGCGCCAGCGCGTTCAACAGACTGGATTTGCCGGCGTTGGGCGGGCCGGTCAGCGCGACTTTGAGGCCGTCGCGCAAGAGTTGACCGTGGCGCGCCGAGTCGCGCAAGGCGGCGATGCGCTGCTGCAAGTCGCGCAGTCGCGCCAGCACCCGGTCATCGGCGAGGAAGTCGATTTCCTCTTCGGGAAAATCGATGGCGGCTTCGACGAACACGCGCAGTTCGGTAAGTTCGGCGACCAAGTCGCGGATGCGCGCGGAGAATTCGCCTTGCAGCGAATGCATTGCCGAGCGCGCCGCGGCCTCGGTGGCGCTTTCGATGAGGTCGGCGACCGCTTCAGCCTGCGCCAAGTCGAGGCGGCCGTTCAAGAACGCGCGCTCGCTGAACTCGCCGGGGCGGGCCAGTGTCGCGCCCAATTCCAAGCATCGGCGCAGCAACATTTTCATCACCACCGGGCTGCCGTGGCCGTGCAATTCCAGCAAGTGTTCGCCGGTGTAACTTTTCGGCGCGGGGAAATACAACGCCAAGCCGCGGTCGATGACCGCGCCGTCGGCGGCGGTGAAATCGCACAGCGTGGCGGAACGCGGCCGCGGCAACGCGCCGGTCAGTCGCCGGCAAATCTGCGGCACGCGCGGGCCGGATAAACGCACGATGCTGATGCCGCCGCGGCCCGGCGGGGTGGCGACGGCGACGATGTCTTGCTCACGGTGACGCGACTCGACAGTCGATTCCGGCTCCATAGCGCGCTCCGACTTGGTACGCGATTCCGACTCCACGGACGCCGGCGTAGAACCAAGCGGCGAATCCGAAACCGTCGCCGGCGCATCAACCCCCCGCGGCGCATCCAAACCCAACCGCCCGGACTCAGTCCTGGTATTTGCGCGTGATGTAGTATTGCTGCGCAATCGACAACAAGTTGTTCACCACCCAGTACAACACCAGCCCGGCCGGAAACCACAAGAAGAACACCGTGAACACCACCGGCATGGCCATCATGATTTTCTTTTGCAGCGGGTCGACCGGGGCCGGGTTGAGAAAGAACTGCGCCAACATCGACGCGCCCATGATGAGCGGCAGAACGAAATACGGGTCCGGAATCGACAAGTCCTTCAGCCACAGCATGAAATCGGCCTGCCGCAACTCGACGCTTTCCAGCAGCGTCCAATACAGCGCGATGAACACCGGAATCTGCACCAAAATCGGCAGGCAGCCGCCGGCCGGGTTGACCTTCTCCGACTTATACAACTTCATCATTTCCTGCTGAAACTTTTGCTTGTCGTCGCCGTATCTTTCTTTCAGCGTCTGCAATCGCGGCTGCAGTTTTTTCATGCGCGCCATGGATTTATAACTGGCGGCCGACAGCGGATAGAACACCGCCTTGACCAACAGCGTGAGCAGCACAATCGCCCAACCCCAGTTGCCGGTCACGCCGTGGATTTTATCCAGCAGCCAAAACAACGGGTCGGCAATCGGCGTCAGCCAGCCGTAGTCGACGGTCAGCAGCAGGCCTTCCGCTTGCTGCTCGCGCAAGCGGTGTTGTTCTTTGGGGCCGACAAACAACGCCGCGCTCAACGCGCCTTGGCCGCCCGGCGCAATGCGCAACGGTTGCTTGGTGTTGTAGCCGATGCGGTATTGGGTGTTGTTCGCGCCGCCGCCACCGTTGCCGATGCCGGAATAAAACTGAAACGCGCCGTCGCCGACCGGCAACCACGCGGCGACAAAGTAATGCTGCATCATCGCCACCCAGCCGGACGCGGAGTCGCGCGCGAGATTCGCCTCGCGCATGTCGTCGTAGTCGATTTTTTCGTATTTATCTTCCGCGGTGTAAATCGCCGCGCCATGGTAACTCGGCAACTGGCCGATGAAACCAAGCGAGCCTTGCTGTTTGATTTCGGTTTGTTTCAGTTGACCGTAAACGAAGCCGCTCCATTCATCCGCGGTTTGGTTGTCGACGCGGAAGTCGATGTCGATGCGGTACGAGTCGCGGTGGAAGCGGTGGATTTTTTGGTATACGACACCGTCCGGCGCGCTCCATTGCAGCGGCACTTCGATGCGCTCGCGGTCGCCGAGGTCGTATTGCCGTTGCGCGGCCGCGTATTCGGTGGCGTGGTTGGGGTAGGCGCGCGCGCCGCCGATGAGGCCGCTCTGCGCGACGAACAACGCCGGCGCGTCACGGTGCATGAGGACGAACGGTTCATCCGGTTTGTCGACGCTGACCGGATGGCGCAGCAATTCCACGCGCACCAAGTCGCCGCCGCGCGGGTCGATTTGCGCGCGCACCAAGTCGGTGGTGATGTGGATTAAATCGCGCGCCGGGACCGCGACGGCCGGCGCATCGGCCGGGCTGGGCGCGGCCGGCGCGCTCGGCAACGCCGGCGCAGCCGGGATGTCGGTGGCCTGGGCCGGGGTGGCCGGCGCGGCCGGGGCATCGGCCGGCGTGGCAACGGAGCCGGGCGTTTGGCTCGACGGCGCGCCGCCAACGACCTGACCCGGCGGCGCATACTCGCGCTGAAACTCCAGCCACGACTGCCACAGCATGACCAAAATCAAGCCGAGCGCGCCCAGTAAAATGATGCGCTGCAGGTCGGCGCTAAACATGGCGGGCGGGGTGGTTGGGGCCGGGGCCGCGGGTCGAGCGGCGTGGCGTGGAAACGCGCGATGCGGTGGACGAAGCGGCGGACGCGGGCGATGAAGTCGGCGCATGCGGCATCGCCGTCGACAACGGTGACGGCGGCCGCGGCGGCATCGCCGACACCGTCGTCGACACCGGTGACGCCGGCCGCGGCGACACCGTCGGCACCGGGTCCACCCCACTCCCGCCCCACGGATGACAGCGACCGATGCGCTTCGCCGCCAACCAACCGCCGCGCAACAAGCCGTGCCGTTGCAGCGCCTCGCCGGCGTACGCCGAGCAACTGGGGTGGAACCGGCAACGCGCGCCGAGCCACGGACTCAGTACCAATTGGTACGCCCGGATGAGCGCGCGCAGCGGCAGCGTCGCCAGATGGTTCATGCGGTTCATGCGCGCGCGCATTTTTGTTCGGCTTTGCGCCACATGTTGTCGAGTTGCGTGCGCAGCCGCGTGCTGCCTTGCGCCGCCGCGTCCGACTTGGCGACCACCACATAATCGGTCGCGCCCAACAGCCGGCGGTGGCGGCGGAACGATTCGCGAATGACGCGCTTGATGCGGTTGCGCTGCACCGCCCGCTTGCTGACCCGCCGCGACACCGACAAGCCGAGGCGCGCATGCCCGGCCGCGTTGGGCGCGACATGGCAGGCGAAATGCGGCGTGTGCATGCGCGTTCGGTGGTCGAAAACCGCGTCGAAATGCGCGCCGTCGGTCAGCCGCACGCGGCGGCTGAACCCCGCGGGCGCGTCCCTCGGCGCGGCGGTGACCGGGCAGTCGTTCAGGAGAATGGCGGCGAAGTCAGGCGCGGTTGGGCGCAATCCAGCGCGGTTACGCGCTGAGGCGCGCCCGGCGTTTGGCGCGGCGGGCGTTGATGACGGCCCGCCCGGCGCGAGTGCGCATCCGCGCGCGAAACCCGTGCGTACGTTTGCGTTTGATGGTGCTGGGTTGAAAGGTGCGTTTCATGGCATTGCGCGGCTCAAATTAAAGTGCGCGGACTCTAACCCACCGGCAAGGGGAATGGCAAGGGGGTTGGCGATGAATTTGTACCGCGCCACCGCGACGAAGCCGGCGAATGCCCCGCCGGCATTCGCCCTACTCTGCGTTGGTTTTTACTCGCCGCAATGCCTCTTCCCAGCCGGCGATGGCGGCGGAGGTGGCGGCATCATCGCCGCACGGTTGGAACGTCCGCTCCGCTCGCCAGGCTTCGCTGATGTCGTCCAGCGAATCGAAGGCCCCGCACTGCAGGCCGGCCAGGCAGGCCGCGCCCCAGGCCGTGGATTCCAGCGCCGGCGGGCGTTGCACTTCCGCGGCCGCGACATCGGCGAGGAATTGCAGCAGCCAGTCATTCACCGCCATGCCGCCGTCCACGCGCAGCACGGCGATTTCGCGGCCGCTGTCGGCGCGCATGGCTTGCAGCAAGTCGCGCGTTTGGTAGCACACCGCTTCCAGCGCGGCGCGCACGAGTTGCGCTTTGGAGGTGTCGCGGGTCAGGCCGAGAATGGCGGCGCGGGCGCGCGCGTCCCAGTGCGGCGCGCCGAGGCCGGTGAAGGCCGGCACGAAATACACGCCGGCGTTGCCGGCGGTGGAGGCGACCAACGCGTCGATTGCGCGGTTGTCGGCGAACAGGCCGAGGTCATCGCGCAGCCACTGCACCGCGGTGCCGGCGTTGAAAATCGAGCCTTCCAGCGCGTAGGTGGCGCGGCCGTCGAGGCGGTATGCGAGCGTGGTCAGTAGGCGGTTTTTGGACGCCGCGGCTTGCGCGCCGCAGTTGAGCAGCGCGAAGCAGCCGGTGCCGTAGGTGCTTTTCAGCATGCCCGGCGCGAAGCAGGCCTGGCCCACCAGCGCCGCATGCTGGTCGCCGGCCACGCCGCCGATGCGGATTTCCCTGCCGAAATGCTGCGCGCCGGCGACGCCGAAGTCGTCAGCGCAGTCGCGCACCTCCGGCAGGAGCGCGGCCGGCACATCAAAAATCGCTGTTAATTCATCATCCCAGCGTTGTTTGTGAATGTCGAACAGGAGGGTGCGGCCGGCGTTGGTGGCATCGGTCAGGTGGCGGCCGCCGGTCAGCCGCCACAGCAGAAACGAGTCGACGGTGCCGAACGCCAACTCGCCGGCCTCGGCGCGCGCCCGGGCGCCGTCCACATGGTCGAGAATCCAGGCGATTTTGGTCGCGGAAAAATACGCGTCCAACACCAAGCCGGTTTTGGCGCGCACCGTCTCCGCCAGCCCGTCGCGTTGCAATTCCTCGCACCTCGGCGCGGTGCGGCGGTCTTGCCACACGATGGCCGGGTAAATCGCCGCGCCGCCGTCGCGCTCCCACACCAGCGTGGTCTCGCGCTGGTTGGCGATGCCGATGGCCGCGACCGCGCCGCCATCCACCTGCGCCAGCGCCTCGCGGCAGGCGGCCAATGTGGTTTGCCAGATTTCCTCCGGGTCGTGCTCCACCCAGCCGTCGTGCGGATAATGCTGCGCAAACGCGCGCCGCCGCACCGCCAACGGCGTCCCCGCGCGGTCAAAAACCAACGCCCGCGAACTGGTCGTGCCGGCGTCGATTGCCAAGAAGAGCGGGGTGGACATGGGGGGAGTATAAAGGGAGTTGGGGTGGGGTGCGCTTCGCGCGGCACGGCGCGCAAGCGCCGTCATTCCCGCAATCTGTTAAGCGGGAATCCAGAGTCCCCCGCTCGTGGGCGGGGGCAGGCTTTTGTTCGATTCCTCGCCAGGTCAATTAAAGACTCTGGATTCCGTATCGGTGAGGAATATAGTCGCTACGCTTCCTTATTCCTCTACCGCACGGAATGACGGCCCCGGCGTTTTCCGTCCCTCGCCGGCCCCGCGCGCGCCCGCTTAACAGACTGCGGGCGTGGCGGGTGGGTGGACTGCGGGTGTGGCGGTTTGCACAGCGACGGTTTGCGCGTCTGCGCGACGGTTTAAGCACGGCGCGCAAGCGCCGTCATTCCCGCGTTCTGTTAAGCGGGAATCCAGAGTCCCCCGCTCGTGGGCGGGGGCAGGATTTTGTTCGATTCCTCGCAAAGTCAATTAAAGACTCTGGATTCCGTATCGGTGAGGAATATAGTCGCTACGCTTCCTTATTCCTCTACCGCACGGAATGACGGCCCCCGGTATTTTCGCCGCATCGACCGTCACCGCCGCGCTTAATTCCGCGGCGCGACGGTTTAAGCACGGCGCGAAGCGCCGTCATTCCCGCAATCTGTTAAGCGGGAATCCAGAGTCTTTTGCTTTTTGTTGCTTGCTCGCAAAGTCAATTAAAGACTCTGGATTCCGTATCGGTGAGGAATATAGTCGCTACGCTTCC
>JAPPPS010000140.1 GCA_028817405.1 Gammaproteobacteria bacterium | reverse complement strand
CGGCGGGGAAAAATTCCTTGCCCGGCCGCGCCGATTTGCTACTCTGCCCGCACGCAACCAACCAAGCGAGGCAATCCCATGAAAACCCCGAAGCAAACCCCGAAGCAAGCAACCAAAGACCGCGCCTTGACCGAGGCGCAGTTGAAAAGCGTCAACGGCGCGATGACGCGCGAAGAGCGCCTGCAATGGCATCTCGACCGCCAAGAGGCCTTCCGCAACGGCGAAGAGTGGCGCATCCCGCGACCCGGCGGCGGCTCCGGCGCGTATACGCCGTGGAAGAGCGGTTAGGGTCCGGCCGATTCGGCGCGCTGAACCGGCGGTCCCACAAAGAACCCGCGGTGGCTTTGTCGCCGCGGGTTTTTTGCGTCACCGTCATGCGCCGCCGGCCGCCAACGACGATGCGCGACGGTGTATAGCCGCGGTTTGCGGTGGCGCGGAAAATTTGTTGCGCCGCGACGCCGATTCGCTAATATGACCGCAAGCAACCTTCAACAGCGAGGCAATCCCATGAACACCGAGAAGCAAACGACCGAGAAGCAAACCGAGAAGCGAGCGGCTGAGAAGCATGTTCTCACCGACGCGCAGTTGAACACCGTTGACGGCGCGGCCGCCAACGACGTGCGCCGGCCGAATCGCGTCGAGCGACCGCGTCGCCCGCGCATCTTCGGCATCGGTCTGCCGCCGGCGTGAGCGCATCGCCGGCTCACCTAAGGCCGGCGGCGCAATAAAGACCCGCGGTGGCTTTGCCGCCGCGGGTTTTTTGCGTCACCGGCGCGCGCGTTGGATGCGTTATGATTGCCCGGTCCGCGCTGACGCTGACCAAGTAACGCCAAGCCACAACGCACCGCGATTGCCGCAACCGTCCCTTGTTCATCACCCCGTTCTTTCGCTATCTGGAAGGATTCTGCGACCCGTTTCCGCCGCCGCAGCCGGCGCGGCCGCCGCGCACCTTGGGCGGCTTCTTGCTGCACTACGCCAAACCGTTCTGGCCGCTGTTGTTGGTGAGCGCATTGTTGTCGACCGTCATCGCGCTCATCGAAGTGTCGCTGTTCGCGTTCGTCGGCAACTTGGTTGACTGGCTGGCGACGGCCGAGCGCGACGCCTTCTGGCAAACCTACCGTTACCAACTCATCGGTTTGAGTCTCGTGGTGTTGGTCGCGCTGCCGCTGCTTAAGTTTTGTTACGAAGGCGTCGTCCACCAAGGCATGTTGGGCAATTTTGCGATGCGCACAAGATGGCAAGCACACCGTTACTTGTTGCGCCAGAGCATCGAGTTCTTCCAAAACGATTTCGCCGGGCGCATCGCCGCCAAGATGATGCAGACCTCGTTGGGGGTGCGCGAGGCGGTCATCAAAGTCACCGAAGTGCTGCTGTATGTCTCGGTGTATTTCACCGGCGCGGTGGCGTTGTTCGCCGCCAGCGACATTCGCCTGACCGCGCCGATGGTGGCGTGGCTCTGCGGCTATCTGCTGGCGGTCAGATATTTCGTGCCGCGTTTGCGCCGCGCCTCGATGGAACAAGCGGAAGCGCGGTCGATGGTCACCGGCCGCGTGGTCGACAGTTACACCAACATCACCACGGTGAAAATGTTCGCGCACACCGAACACGAAGACCGCTACGCGCGCGAAGGCATGGACATCTTCCTTGCCACCGTCCACAAACAAATGCGCCTGGCCACGCTGCTGACCACGGTGCTGACTTGCATGAACGGCGCGCTGTTGTTCTCAGTCGCCGCGACTTCGATTTACTTGTGGCAGGCCGGCGCGGTCACCACCGGCGCCATCGCGTTCGCGGTCGGTTTGGTGTTGCGTTTGCAGGGCATGTCGCAGTGGATACTGTGGGAAATCGCCGGCTTGTTCGAGAACATCGGCATCGTCGAGGACGGCATCGCCACCATCTCGCGCGACATCAGCATCACCGACCGTCGCGCCGCCGCGGACTTGCGCGTCACCGCCGGCGCCATCGAATACCGCGGCATTCATTTCAACTACGGCCAAGGCACCGACGCCAGCGGCGTCATCGAAGGCATGTCATTGCGCGTCGACGGCGGCGAGAAAATCGGCGTGGTCGGCCGCTCCGGCGCCGGCAAGTCGACGCTGGTGAATTTGTTGCTGCGGTTTTATGACTTGGAACGCGGCCGCATCTTAGTCGACGGCCAGGACATCGCGGGCGTCACCCAAGATAGTTTGCGCTCGCACATCGGCATGGTCACCCAGGACACCTCGTTGCTGCACCGCTCCATCGCCGACAACATCCGATACGGCAAAGCAAGCGCCGACTTCGACGCCATCACGGCCGCGGCCAAGCAAGCGCGCGCGCATGACTTCATCACCGACTTGACCGACGCCAACGGCCGCAACAGTTACGATGCGCATGTCGGCGAGCGCGGCGTCAAACTCTCCGGCGGCCAGCGCCAGCGCATCGCCATCGCCCGGGTGCTGCTGAAGGATGCGCCGATTCTCATTCTCGACGAAGCCACCAGCGCGCTCGACTCCGAAGTGGAGGCGGCGATTCAAGAAAGTCTGTACAGTTTGATGGAAGGCAAAACCGTCATCGCCATCGCCCACCGCTTGTCCACCATCGCGGCGATGGACCGCTTGGTCATCATGGACCGCGGCCGCATCGTCGAACAAGGCCGGCACGAGCAACTGCTGCGCAACGGCGGCCTATACGCCGAACTCTGGGCGCGCCAATCCGGCGGATTCTTGGCGTATAAAAACCTGCGAGAGGTTAAAGCGGCGTGATGGCGGCTCAATCCGATGGAGGATTAAATTTCCGAAAAATCCGAATATCAAAAGGCTGCAAGGCGACGATTTTTTCCACCTGAATCAGCATCGGGTTGCTTTCCAATTGCTGTTGGTCGAGAACTTCGGAGTAGTCGATTTTAATGTCGATGGTGGAACTGTCATCCCTGAAACCGCTCCATTGCGGCGTGAACCGAAGCCATTTCTTGTCTTCATTGTCGGGGATTTCAAGCGGCCAGCCGGCGTAGACTTTTCTGCTTTCCAGCGTGATGAGCATCATTTCCCGTCGATGGATTTTTTCCATGATGAATCTTTCGAATCCTTTGCCGTCCAGTTCCTTCATGCTTAATTTATCTCTCCATTCCGAACTAATCCAATCGCCGCAACAGACGACCGCCCATGCCGTCGCGCGCAAAAACAACGCAAGCGGAAGGGTCAAAAACAGCGCGTGTTCATTTTCCAAACGCAACAAGCGCAGAAAGGCCGGAAACCATTCGGTTGTTGTGATTAACGCAAACGGCAAAAACAGCAGGACAAGACCGGCCGTGATGATGCGAAAATACAACACATAGCCGGTGTGTTTGCCGGACAAAAACCAGCGGCACAGCGGCGCATCGTAGACGATGTGTCCGCTCGCCAACACCGCCAGCACGCCCAAGACGACGCTGCTCCCAATCGAAGAAATCATTCCGATTCTCCGGATGGGTGTTTTTTAAAGTCGAGTTTTTTGCCGACAAGGTCGGTTTCTCTCAACAGCCTCATTTGCTCTTGCACTTCGGGGTCGGCGAAAAACTCCTCCGGGTCGACGCGAACGCCGCCGTATTTGCCGATGTGAATCTTGAACGGTTTAGGTTTAGGCGCGGGCTTGCTCATGGGTTTTCTCCGGTTGAGGGTTGTCGGTGAATGAACGGCATACTTTATCACGGCGAATGCGCCGAATTCAGCCGCAAATTTAGCCCAAATCGCATTTTTCCGCTACAATGCCGATTGACTACAACTCTTCACCGACGGGGGACACGATGAATACGGGCAAAACGCCGGCCGCGGCCGAGGGCGAAACGGTCGGCAAAAGCGGCAAAATCAAAAACGCGCATTACGAATCCGAACTGGCGCGAATGCAGGTTGAACTGGTCAAACTGCAGGAGTGGATTCGCAAGCAGGGCCTCAAAGTCGTGGTCTTGTTCGAGGGGCGCGACGCGGCCGGCAAAGGCGGCGTCATCAAGCGCATCACGCAGCACTTGAACCCGCGCGTGTGCCGGGTGGTGGCGCTGCCGGCGCCGACCGAGCGCGAAAAAACGCAGTGGTATTTTCAGCGATACGCCGAGCATTTGCCGGCGGCCGGCGAGATGGTGCTGTTCGACCGCAGTTGGTACAACCGCGCCGGCGTCGAGCGCGTGATGGGGTTTTGCAGCGACGCCGAATACCGCGAGTTCATGCGCTCATGCCCGGAGTTCGAGCGCATGCTGGTGCGCAGCGGCATTCAGTTAATCAAGTACTGGTTTTCGGTCAGCGACGACGAGCAGGAAAAACGTTTTCAAGCGCGGCGTTTGGACCCGACCAAGCAGTGGAAGTTAAGCCCGATGGACATCGAGTCGCGCAACCGATGGGTGGAATACTCCAAAGCCAAAGACGACATGTTCGCGCACACCGACATCAAACAAGCGCCGTGGTATGTGGTCGACGCCGATGTCAAAAAACATGCGCGCCTGAACTGCATTCACCACCTGCTCGAATCGATTCCCTATCAGGAAATCAAAGCCGACAAAGTGCAACTCGCGGCGCGCAAAAAGCAAGGCGCGTACGTCCGCCCGCCGATGTCCGACCAAACTTTCGTGCCGGCGGTTTATCCTTGAGCGCGGGGTTGGTTTTGGAGGTTAGAAAGACGGTGGTCACAACGTTTCCAAACGCGCGTATTGGCACACCAGCCACTTGACGCCGGCGGCGGCGAAGTTGACTTGGACGCGCGCGTGTTCGCCTTGGCCTTCCAGCGCAATCACCAAGCCTTCGCCGAATTTTTTGTGGCGGACTGAGCGGCCCGGTACCAAGCCGCCGAAACCGTCGGCCGGTTGATGCGCGGCCGGGCGCTGAATCGCCGCGCCGCCGTGGGCGCCACCGCCGTGGACACCGCCGACACCGACACCACGGCCGCCGCCAAAACCACCGCCACGGACGCTTACACCTCGACCGCCGATGCTAACGTTGCTGATGTGCGTACCACGAATTTCTTCGATGTATTGGGGCGGAATCTCGCGCAAAAAGCGCGATGGTCGGGTAGGGTGCGTTTGGCCGTGCATGTGGCGCTCACCGGCCCAAGTCATGTAAAGCGCACTCATTGCGCGGGTCATGCCGACATAGCACAGGCGACGCTCTTCTTCGAGACTGCCCGGCTGGTCGAGTGAACGCTGGTGCGGGAATAAGCCATCTTCCATGCCGGTCAGAAACACCAGCGGAAACTCCAGCCCCTTGGCCGCATGCAAACTCATCAACTGCACGCAGTCTTCCCATTCCTCGGCCTGGGTGTCGCCGGCATCCAGCGCGGCGTTGGCGAGGAATTGCGACAGCGCATCGGGTGCCGCGCCTTCGTCATCACCGTCGGCAAAACTTACTTTGAAATTACGCGCTTCATCGACCAGTTCCTGCAAATTTTCGAGCCGCCCTTCGGCGATCTCACTGCTCTCGCGCGAGAAATGCTCCAGTAAACCGCTGTGGGTCAGCGCATGGTCGGCGACCTCGCCGAGTTCGAGGTCAGCGGTGGCATCAGCCATCTCATCTATGAGTTGCAAAAACCGTTGCAGCGCATTTGATGCACGTGCCGGCAACTCGTATTCATCGACCATCGCCGTAGCCGCGCGCCACAGAGAAATCTGCTGCTGGCGAGCGCGCTCGCGTACATGTTCGAAAGTTCGCGGGCCGATGCCGCGCGCCGGCAGATTAACCACGCGCGCAAACGCCGGGTCCGAGTCGCGGTTGGCAATCAGGCGTAAATACGCCAGCGCATCCTTGATTTCGGCGCGCTCAAATAGGCGCTGCCCACCATAAACCCGATATGGCATCTTGATCGCCCGCAACAGTTTTTCAAAGGCCCGCGACTGCCCGTTGGAACGGTACAGCACCGCGGTTGAGTCGCGACGGTTGCCGCGCGCCACCCAACTCTCGATGCTCTCGACCACGAATCGCGCTTCGTCAAAGTCGTTGTATGCGGCATACAGACGAATCGGCGCCCCGGACGACCGGTCAGTCCACAGTTTCTTGCCCAGTCGCCCGGCGTTATGGGCAATGACCGCGTCGGCTGCTTTAAGAATGACCGCAGTGGAACGGTAATTCTGCTCAAGGCGAATCACGCGGGTGTCGGGAAAATTTTTCTGAAAGCGTAAAATGTTCTCCACCCGCGCGCCGCGCCAGCCGTAAATCGACTGGTCATCGTCGCCGACCGCAAACAAGTTTTTATGCGCGTCGCAAAGAATGCGCAACCATTGATATTGAATCGCGTTGGTGTCTTGAAACTCGTCCACCAACACATGCTGAAACCGTTGTTGCCAAGTTTCGCGCACGGTTTGATTGTTGCGAAACAACTCCAGCGTGCGCAGCAGCAACTCGGCGAAGTCAACCAAGCCGAGGCGGCGGCAAAAAGTTTCATAAGCGTGATAAACGCGGCGCAAGGTATGCGCGATGTGGTCGCCGTCCGGCAGGTCTTGCGGGCGGCGCGCGTTTTCCTTGTGGCTGTTGATGAGCCACTGCATCTCGCGCGGCGCCCAGCGCTGTTCGTCCAGTTCCAACTCGCGCAGCACCCGGCGGATGAGACGAAACTGGTCGTCGCTGTCGATGATTTCAAACGCCTGCGGCAGGTTGGCTTCCGCGTAGTGCAAGCGCAGCAAGCGGTGGCAGAGACCGTGAAAAGTCCCCAGCCACATGCCGCCCGGCGGCGCGTTCAACAACCCCTCGACCCGCCCGCGCATCTCCGCCGCCGCTTTGTTGGTGAAAGTCACGGCGAGGATGGCGCGCGGCTGCACCCGCTGCGCATCAATCAACCACGCGATGCGCCGCGTCAGCACCCGCGTCTTGCCGCTGCCGGCCCCGGCCAAAATCAACAACGGCCCCGGCGACGCGGCCACCGCCTCCAGTTGCGCGGCGTTGAGGTTGTCAAAAATGTGCGATTTGCGGTCGTGATTCACGGCGGTTTTCCCCGGCGGCGACTGTATCATTATCCTGCCAAATCGGTTATTATTGCGCGTGAAAATTTTTTGACTGTAAGCCATACTACAGGTCGCACATCCCGAGTTACGGGCTTTCGCCTGCCTACGCGGCGAAGGCCACTAGGGACTGGACAACGATCGCACACGCCACTAAGATATTCGCGAACTGCACTTCGACCCGCCCGACTTGGGCGGAATGTAGTATAGTCTTTCGCCGCTCAGCGGGGGGAGGTGGAAACATGCCAGAATTTGGTATGATTTCCCCACAGTATCGATTCAGTAAAGAGGTTATTTCAATGGCGGGGTTTGCACATTGGTTGAGGAACATCAAGGGTGGAGAGGCGGATGACCGCTCTCCTCCGCCGGTGCCGGCCGGCCTCCATAAGGCGGGGCGCGGTTTGGCCATCAAGGGTATCGTCTTTCCGCGAGAAAGAGATACTGGACTTCTTGGCGATTACCGTGAGGGCCTGCTGAAATGGCGTGTGGGTCTTGTTCAAAAACTCCAAGGTGAGTTTGAAACTCTCGAGAACACAATCAATAATCTTGCCCTCTCGTTTACGGAAAATAATTTCGTAGACAAACTGGACAAGCCGATTCGCTCGCTGGAGGCAAACTGCCAAAAACAATATCGCGATTCCGATATAGAGGCCGGGATCACTGAATTCAGTGATGAAAGAAAAACCCTGCAAGTTTTTGTCATGGAAAACAACCTTTCCAAATTGCCCAGGAACGCCCATAAATCGGGCTGGAAATATTTTTTGGTGCTGGCAGCACTCGTAATTTTGGAGGCTATTCTTAATGGCTTGATTCTTAGCGATGCCCGCGGCGGCAGAGGCGCGCTTGGCATTTCTTTGCCTGCAGCAGCCCTGAACGTTATCTCGGGATATCTTGTAGGGCGGTTTGTGCTAGGCACAATCCTCTACCACATGGAAAAAATCTGGCGCACATTTGGGCTTTTGGCGATGGTTGCCTATATTTGCATAGTGCTCTACCTGAATTTCGTTTTGGGCATGCTGCGCAGTTTGCTGTCCAGTAGCGGAATGGAATTTCAAGTCGCCATCCGCGAAGCGTTGCATATTTTTTCTGCTTCAAACTGGGAAAAACTTGATGCGCTGTCTGTGATATTTATCGGGATAGGCATCATTTTCTCCATCGCCGCCCTAATCGACGGATGGCTGTCAGATGACCCATGTCCGGGCTATGGTGCCGCATGGAGAAAATGCGGCAAGGCGCACAAAAAAGCCGAAAAAGCGCTTAAGAATCTTCGCGACGATACGCATGGCGCTTG